>CAZNBS010000049.1:0-8626 GCA_964570955.1 uncultured Burkholderiales bacterium
ACTCCACCGTGCCGGCGTTGGTGTAGCCGACCGCACGCGCGGCGGCGACCGCAGCCGATCCCATCTGCCGTCGCCTGGCGGCCGTCATGCCGGGTGCAGGCGCCTCCTCCAGCACCTTCTGATGGCGACGCTGCACCGAGCAGTCGCGCTCGAACAGGTGCACGGCATTGCCGTGGGTGTCGGCAAAAACCTGCATCTCGATGTGACGCGGGCGCGCGAGGTACTTCTCGATCAGCACCCGTGCATCGCCGAATGCGGCGCCCGCTTCACGCTGCGCCGAGGCGAGTGCAGTATCGAACTGATCGCGCGTCTCGACCACCTTCATGCCCTTGCCGCCACCACCGGCGGAGGCCTTGATCAGCACCGGAAAGCCGATGCGTTCGGCCTCATCGCGCAGCAGGTCGGCATCCTGGTTCTCGCCGTGGTAGCCGGGCACCAGCGGCACGCCGGCCTCCTGCATCAGGCGCTTGGCCGCACTCTTCGAGCCCATCGCGCGGATCGCCTCGACGGGTGGACCGATGAAGACGAGTCCCGCCTGCGCACACGCCTGCGCGAACTGGGCGTTCTCGGACAGGAAGCCGTAACCGGGGTGCACGCCCTGCGCGCCGCTCGCAGTCGCCACCTCGACGATTCGGGACGCGTTCAGATAGCTCTCGCGCGCGGACGCCGGGCCGATGCGATACGCCTCATCGCAGGCAGCAACGTGCATCGCGTTCGCGTCGGCATCCGAGTACACCGCCACCGTGCGGATACCCAGGCGCCGGCAGGTGCGCGCAACGCGCACCGCGATCTCGCCGCGATTGGCTATCAGGATCTTGTCGAACATGACGACGTCAACATTTCACCGCGAAGACCGCATAGGACGCGAAGAACTGAAAGAGACGGGGTCGCGGTTCATCATCTGCATCCGAACGAATTCCTTTGCGCTCTTTGCGCCCTTTGCGTTGAATCCCCATCTATGCCTTGCCTGCCCAACCCGGCGCGCGCTTGTCCAGGAACGCCGCCACCCCTTCCCTGCCCTCCGGCGTCACGCGGATGCGGGCGATGCGCTCGGCGGTGTCTTCCACCAGCGCTCGATCGATGGGCCGGTTGACCACCGCCTCGATCAGCCGCTTGGCCGCCGTCTGAGACTTCGGCCCGCCCTTGAGCAGGTGAGCGATGATCTCGTCGATGCGCGCATCGAGTTGCGAGGCGTCGACGATCTCGTGCAGCAGGCCCATGCGATGTGCCTGGGTCGCATCGAAGCGCTCCGCAGTGAGGAAGTAACGCCGCGCCTGGCGCTCGCCCACTGCTGCAACCACGTGCGGGCTGATGACTGCGGGGATCAGCCCCAGGCGCACCTCCGACAGCGAAAACGACGTCTCCGGGGTGCCCACCGCAATGTCGCAGCAGGCAACCAACCCGACGCCGCCGCCGTAGGCCGCGCCCTGTACGCGCGCGATCGTCGGCTTGCTCAACGTCGAGAGCGTGTGCATGAGGTCGCCCAGTCCGACCGCGTCGCGCAGATTCTCCGCTTCGGAATACGCGGCCATGCGCTTCATCCAGTTCAGGTCCGCGCCGGCGGAGAAGCTCTTTCCGTTCGCCGCGAGGACCACCACGCGCACCTGTGCGCTCGCATCCAGTTCGCGCAGACGCGTGGTCAGCGTGGCGATCAGCCGATCGTCGAATGCATTGTGCACGTCGGGACGGTTGAGCGTGATTCTCGCCACGCTGCCCTGCACGTCCACCAGTACCGTTTCGCCGTCCATTCCGATCTCCTGCAGTGCGAATGCCGCCCTAAGACCGCTTTGCCACTTCCTCGAGCATCACTTCCGTCGCTCCGCCGCCGATGGTGAGCACGCGCGCATCGCGCACTAGACGTTCGATCGCGCTCTCGCGCATGTATCCCATGCCGCCATGGAACTGCTGGCAGGCGTACACCACCTCGTTCGCGAGCTCGCAGCTCATCGCCTTGAGCATGGACACTTCGCGTACGACCTCCCGCCCCTGCGTGACCAGCCAAGCACAGTGGTACATGTACTGGCGCGTCGCCTCGGTCTTCGCCTGCAGCATCGCCAGGCGCTGACGGACCGCCTGCTTGTCGTACAACGGCGCACCGAAGGCACGCCGTTCCTTCACGTAGCGAAAGGTCAGCTCCAGCGCCGTCATGGCGTGACCGACCGCCATGGCGGCCAGGGCGATCCGTTCGGTCTGGAAGTTGCGCACGATCGCGTAGAAGCCGCGGTTCTCCTCGCCCAGCAGATTCTCCGCCGGGATGCGGCAGTCCTCGAGCACGAGTTCCGCGGTGTCCGAGCACAACCACCCGGACTTGCGCAGCGCACGGCCCACGCGCAGGCCGGGCGTGTTCCTCTCGACGATGAACATCGACAGCGCGCGCGAGCCCCTGGCATCCGGGTCCGTGCGCGCTGCCACGAACGTCAAGTCGGCGTGCACGCCATTGGTGATGAACAGCTTGCTGCCGTTCAACACCCAATGGTCTCCGTCACGGCGCGCCCGGGTCCGGATCGCACGCACGTCCGAGCCGGCATCGGGCTCGGTGATCGCCACCGCGGCGATCGACTCGCCGGCTACTGCGCGCGGCAGATACTTCTCCAGCTGCATGGGCGAGCCGGCGTATACCAGGTGGGGCATCGCCATGTCCGTGTGCACCAACGCGGTGACGGTGAATCCGCCGAAGGTACAGCGCGACAGCGCTTCGGCGAACACGAGGTTGGTGATCGCATCGGCTTCCAGCCCACCGTAGCGCTGCGGCCAGGTGATGCCGAAGAACCCCAGCCGCCCCATCGCGCGCAACACTTCGCGCGGCACGAATCCCTGCTCCTCCCACCCGTGCGCGCACGGTTCGACCTCGCTTGCCAGAAACCGCGCCACCTGCTCGCGCAAGATGACGTGTTCGGGCCTGACATAGATGCTCTCTGCGTAGCTGACGTCGCGGTGCATCGCGCGCTTGCGCCTACATGCGGAACACGCCGAAGCGCGTGTCCTCGATCGGGGCATTCAGGCTCGCCGACAGGCCCAATCCGAGCACGCGGCGCGTGTCGGCAGGGTCGATCACGCCGTCGTCCCACAGCCGTGCGCTGGCGTAGTAGGGATGTCCTTGTGCCTCGTACTGTGCGCGGATCGGCTGCTTGAACGCTTCCTCCTCTTCGCGTGTCCAGCTCTTCCCTGCCTTCTCGATGCCCTCGCGCCGCACGGTGGCGAGCACACTCGCCGCCTGTTCTCCGCCCATGACGGAGATGCGCGCGTTCGGCCACATCCACAGGAAGCGGGGCGCATAGGCGCGGCCGCACATGCCGTAGTTGCCTGCACCGAAGCTTCCGCCCACGATGACCGTGAACTTCGGCACCTTCGCGCACGCCACGGCGGTGACCATCTTCGCGCCATCCTTGGCGATGCCGCCCGATTCGTATTTGCGCCCGACCATGAAGCCGGTGATGTTCTGCAAGAACACCAGGGGAATGCCGCGCTGGCTGCACAGCTCGATGAAGTGGGCCCCCTTCAGGGCGGATTCGGAAAAGAGGATGCCGTTGTTGGCGACGACGCCGACCGGATAGCCGTAGAGACGCGCGAAACCGGTTACCAGGGTGGGACCGTAGAGCGGCTTGAACTCGTCGAGCTCGCTCGCATCGACCACCCGCGCGATCACTTCGCGGATGTCGAAGGGCTTGCGCGGGTCGGTGGGAATCACACCGTGCAGCTCCGCGACATCGTAGGCCGGGTCGCGCGGTTCGCGCACGTCGAGCGTGACACGTTTGGGCTGGTTCAGATGCGAGACGATGCGCCGCGCGATCTGCAACGCGTGCGTGTCGTTCACCGCATAGTGGTCGGCGACGCCCGAGGTGCGCGCGTGCACGTCCGCACCGCCCAGCTCCTCCGCGCTGACCACCTCGCCAGTGGCCGCCTTCACCAGTGGGGGGCCGCCCAGGAAGATGGTGCCCTGGTTGCGGACGATGATCGACTCGTCGGACATCGCGGGCACGTACGCGCCGCCTGCGGTGCACGATCCCATCACCACCGCGATCTGCGGAATGCCCAGCGCCGACATATTGGCCTGGTTGAAGAAGATGCGTCCGAAGTGATCGCGGTCGGGGAACACTTCGTCCTGGTTCGGCAGGTTGGCCCCGCCCGAATCCACCAGGTAGATGCACGGCAACCGGTTCTGCTGCGCGATCTCCTGCGCCCGCAGATGCTTCTTTACCGTCATCGGGAAGTACGTGCCGCCCTTCACGGTGGCGTCGTTGACGACGATCATGCACTCGCGCCCGCCGATACGGCCGATGCCGGTGATGAGACCGGCGGCGGGCACCTGGTTTTCGTACATGTTCCAGGCAGCGAGCTGGGACAACTCGAGGAAGGGCGAGCCGACGTCCAGCAGGCCGCGCACACGCTCGCGAGGAAGCAGCTTGCCGCGCGCGACGTGCCGCGCGCGTGCCACCTCGCCGCCTCCGTGCGCGATGGATTCGACACATGCGCGCAGATCGCGGACGAGCGCTTCCATCGCCAGCTTGCTGGCAGCGAATTCCGGGAAGCGCGGATTGAGTGTCGAGCGGATGGCCGTCATGGACCCGGCTGCGATACACGGTCGCAGAGCGTACGGGACACGACGCTCCGGATCCGACGCATCGGACGATGCCTACTCGTGGTGATGGGGCTTTTCCCCCACCGGTCCGCCCGCCTTCTTCCAGCCGTTGAAGCCGCCCTGCACGTGCGCCACCGGCTCGAGGCCCATCTCCTGCACGGCCTTCGTCGCGAGTGCCGAGCGCCAGGCAGATGCGCAGTAGAAGACGAACTGCTTGCCGCTTCCGAAGATCTCCTTGAAGTACGGGCTGGCCGGATCCACCCAGAACTCGAGCATGCCGCGCGGGGCGTGGAAGGCGCCGGGAATCATTCCGTCGCGTTCGAGTTCGCGCGGATCGCGGATGTCCACGAAGACCACGTTCGGGTCCCCGTGCATCTTGATCGCATCCTCGGTTGCAACGGTCTTCACGACCTGGTTGGCCTCGTCTACGAGTTGCTTGCAGCCTTTGGTGATCGGCATCGTGTCCTCCTGTGGAACATAGGGGCTATTATGCCGCGTCCGGCGCCAGCCACCGCTTGAGCGGCGGCGGCTCCCAGGCCTGCATCTTTGCCAGCAGGCCGGCCGGGGCAGCGTCGGCCAGCACCAGCGCGTGATGCGCGGGCTGCAGGAATCCCTCTGCCAGCGCGTGCTCGAACATCGCCAGCAGGCGGTCGTAATAGCCGGCGACATTGAGCAGCGCGCACGGTTTCCGGTGGACCCCCAGCTGCGCCCACGTCACGATCTCGCAGAACTCCTCGAGAGTGCCGAAGCCGCCGGGCAGGGCCATGAACCCGTCCGACAGGTCGGCCATGCGTTGCTTGCGCTCGTGCATCGTGCGCGTGACGATCAGCTGGGTCAGTTCCTCGTGCGCCAGCTCTCGTCGCATGAGCCCCTCGGGAATCACCCCGATGACCTCGCCCCCCGCGCGCAGCGCCGCCTCGGCCACCGTCCCCATCATGCCGACGCGTCCACCGCCGAACACGACCGCGATGTCGCGCTGCGCGAGCAGCGTCCCGACCGCCCGGGCAGCGGCAGCGTAATGCGGGTCGCGGCCCGCTTGCGATCCGCAGAAGACGCAGATGCGTTTCAGAAGCCGCCCTCCTTCAGCCATCGCTCCACTTGGTCGAAGCGATCCATGCCCCAGAAGGGTTCGTCATCCACGAAGATGAACGGCGAGCCGAACACGCCCCGGGCAATGGCCTGCTCGACCTCCACCTTGAGCTTGTCCTTGATCGCCGGATCATTGAGCGCCGCCCCGAGGGCAGCGCCGTCGACTCCCATCCCCGCAGCAACCGCCACCGTGTCGGACGGGTTGGAGATGTTCACGTCATGCTGGAAGTAGGCCTCGTAGAGGGCGGCGGCGAGCCGTTTCGCCTTGGCGGGATCCTGCGCCTCCAGCCAGTAAAAGGCGCGCGCCGGAGCCTGCGTCGCGATGGGAAAGACCGTCGGGTGCTTGTACGCAATGCCATGGAAGCGGGCACTGCGGGTGAAGTCGTGCCGGGCGTAGTCGCCCTTCAGGGGCACCGTCGGCAGCGGCGGCAGACCGGTGACCTTGAACGCTGCACCGAGCAGAATCGGCCGCCAGCGTACCTCGCGCCCATACTTGGCGCCGAGCGCATCGATGCGCGTGCTCGCGAGATACCCGTATGGGGACGAGAAGTCGAAGTAGAAGTCGATGGTTTGCATGTCAGTCCTGGAGGACATGGAGTGGGAATGTGGATCCCGGCGTGCCGCAGTGACCGGAGCGTTCCGTCGCACCGGGGATCCCCGGTGCCCGGGCCGAGTGAGGCGACTTCGCGATCCGATGATCCCCGCTCGCGCCGGGAACGCACTGCGGCAACATCACGCTCTTCCCGGGGGGTAATCCGGCTGCCGACCGCGCGCGCTCACGCTTGCGCCTGGCCGGCGCGCGGTCACCTCGATCTCGATCTTCATCGCCGGCTCCACGAGGCCGCACACCAAGGCAGTGGCCGCCGGACGAGCCTTCGCGAAATACTCGCCCGCGATCGGCGCGATCTGTTTGAAGTACTCCTGTCGAGCGAGGTAGTAGTGCACGCGCACGACGTCGTCGAGCGAGCACGCAGCCTGCCGCAGCGCCTGCTCGATGTTGCGGAACGCCTGGCGCGTCTGCGCTTCGAGATCGTCGGAAATCGTCATCGTGGCGTAGTCGTAGCCGGTGGTCCCGGACACGAACACCCAGTCGCCGTCGACCACCGCACGGCTGTAGCCTGCAACCGCCTCGAAAGTCGATCCCGACGAGATCAGCGTGCGCATCGTTTACTCCTTGCCCGGCGGAAACGCGACACCGTTCAGCTTCGACTGGGCCAGGACCAGCGATGCGGACAAGTGCTCGGGCCCGCTGAATCCCAGGTTGATCGCAGCGATCACGCTCTGCAAGGTGGTGGCCGCCATCGGCCCGGCGAGTCCCGCCTCCGTGGCCATCTGGTTGTAGTAGCGCATGTCCTTTGCCGCGTTGACCAGCGCGAACTTGTGGCCGGTGAAGTCGCCCTCCACCGCCTTGCCCGCCACGTTCTGGAACATCGGCGAACTGGCAGCCCCGAGGCTGAACAGCTTGAAGAACATCTTCGGGTCGACGTCGAGCTTGACGCACGCGGCGAGCAGCTCGCCGATGATCGCGAGCTGTCCGATCACTCCGAAATTGTTGATGAGCTTGATCTTGTGGCCAGCAGCGGTGCCGCCGGCGTGCAGGATGTTCTCGGAATAGGCGCCGAGCACCGGGCGAATCTCCTCCAGCGTTGCCTCGTCCGCGCCGACCATCGAGTTGAGCCGCCCCTGCGCAGCCTCCGCCGGCGTACGGCTCAGGGGAGCGTCGACGAAACGCATGCCTTTCGCCTGCATGTCGGCGGCGATGCGCAGCGTCGAGGCCGGCTGGCTGGTGGAGGTGTCTATTACGATCTGACCCTTGCGCCCGCACGCCAGGATGCCCGCGTCTCGATAGACCAGATCCTCGACCTGCGGCGTCCCGGTCACGCACAGGATGACGACGTCGGATGCCTCGCACAGCGTACGAAGGTCCTTCGCCTCCTTCGCCCCGCGTCCGACCAGATCCTCGACCGGCGCGCGGTTGCGGTGTCCCATCACCGTGGTGGGGAATCCCTTCTCCACCAGGTTCTTCGCCATGCCGTGGCCCATGAGGCCGACGCCTATGAAACCGATTCGCTTCCTGCTCACTGCTCTTCTCCCCAATGACTCCGCATTCACCACGAAGACAAGAAGAACCGATTCAACACAGAGGACACAGAGGGTCACCGAGCAAACTCGAGAACACCGTTCGTTCTCTCTGTCCCTCTGTACCTCTGTGTCCTCTGTGTTTGAACGCTTTGCTCTGTTCTTCGTGTTGCTTCGTGCCCTTGGTGGTCAAAGCTCGTCAGATCATCTCCACTGCCATCGCGGTTGCCTCGCCGCCGCCGATGCACAGGCTGGCCACGCCGCGCCGGGCGCCGTGCTTGCGCAGGGCCGCGAGCAGCGTGACGAGGATGCGTGCACCCGATGCGCCGATCGGATGTCCGAGCGCGCAGGCGCCGCCGTGCACGTTCACGCGCTCGTGCGGCAGTCCGAGCTCCTTCATGGCCGCCATCGTCACGACGGCAAACGCTTCGTTGATCTCGTAGAGGTCCACGTCACCCGGCTTCCAGCCAGTCTTCTCGTAGAGCTTGCGGAGGGCACCGACCGGGGCAGTGGTGAACCAGCCCGGCTCCTGCGCATG
Organism: uncultured Burkholderiales bacterium; assembly: GCA_964570955.1. Taxonomy (GTDB): domain Bacteria; phylum Pseudomonadota; class Gammaproteobacteria; order Burkholderiales; family SHXO01; genus SHXO01. The sequence goes on from CAZNBS010000049.1 coordinate 8,286, forward strand.
CGTGGTGTGCCCGACGATGCGCGCGATGGGCGACAGACCCCGCCGTTGCGCTTCCGATGCACGCATCAGCACCAGGGCGGCAGCGCCGTCGGAGATCGAACTCGAGTTGGCCGCGGTAACGGTCCCCTCCTTGCGGAACGCGGGCTTGAGCTGCGGGATCTTCTCGAAGTCGGCCTTGAACGGCTGCTCGTCCTTCTCTACGAAGCGGTCGCCCTTGCCGGACTTGAGCGCCACCGGCGCAATCTCCCAGGCGAAGGTGCCGTCGTTGTTCGCCTGCTGCGCGCGCTCCAGCGAGGTGATCGCGAAGGCGTCCTGCCCGGCGCGCGTGAACTGGAACTTTG
>CAZNBS010000049.1:8636-23778 GCA_964570955.1 uncultured Burkholderiales bacterium
GCGCAGTCCTCGGCGAAGGTGCCCATCAGCCGACCCTTTTCGTACGCATCCTCGAGGCCGTCGAGAAACATGTGGTCGAGCACCTGCTGATGCCCCATGCGATAGCCGGCGCGCGCCTTGGGCAACAGATAGGGCGCGTTGGTCATGCTCTCCATCCCGCCTGCGACCATCACGCGGTTGGTGCCTGCCAGCAGCAGATCGTTCGCCAACATGGCGGCCTTCATGCCCGAGCCGCACATCTTGTTGATCGTGGTGCAACCGGTGGCGAGTGGCAATCCGGCGCCGAGCGACGCCTGCCGTGCGGGCGCTTGACCCTGACCGGCAGGCAGCACGCAACCCATGATCACCTCGTCCACCTGATCCGCACCGATGCCGGCTCGTTCCACCGCCGCCCGGATGGCGACCGCGCCCAGTTCCGATGCGGTGCAGTCCTTCAGTACGCCCTGCATCGCTCCCATTGGTGTGCGGGCGGCGCCTACGATGACGATCGGATCGTTCATGCCAGTCTCCCAGTGTGTGCTACGTCGCTGCGCCACCGAAGCGGTGGTCGAAGCGGGTGTGGTCGGAGTACGGAAACACGTCCGCGATCTCGCCTTCGGCAACCCGCGCCTTCACGCCATTCCAGTATTCGGGGATGAGCAGATCGGCGTGATGCGCGAGGAAGTGCGGCCGGATCTTGTCGCCGGAAAGCAGGAACGGGCCGAACTCTTCGGGGAAGACATCGTTCTGCGCCACAGCATACCAAGGTTCGGCCGACATCTCGTCCTCCGGCGTGCGCGGCGGGGGAATGCGGCGGAAGCTGATCTCGGTCATGTAGGCGATCTCGTCGTAGTCGTAGAACACCACGCGCCCGCCGCGCGTGACGCCGAAGTTCTTGAACAGCATGTCGCCGGGAAAGATGTTGACCGAGGCGAGCTCCTTGATCGCATTGCCGTAGTCGCGCACGGCGGCGGCCGCCTGCTCGGGGCTGGCCGCGTCCAGGTACAGGTTCAGCGGCATCATGCGCCGTTCGATGTAGAGATGTTTCACGACGATGCTGTTGCCGTCCTCCTCGAACAGCGACGCCGCCTCGCGCTTGAGCTCGTCGATCAGATCCTGGGTGAAGCGCGTGCGTGGAAAGGCCACGTCGGTGTACTCGAGCGTGTCGGCCATGCGGCCGACGCGATCGTGACGCTTGACCAGCATGTACTTCTCCTTGACCGTCTGGCGGTCGATGTTCTTCGAGGGCGCGATGTTGTCGCGGATCACCTTGAACACGTAAGGATAGGAGGGCAGCGTGAATACGATCATCACCAGGCCGCGGATGCCGGGAGCAATGACGAAGCGATCGGTCGAGTGCTTCAGATGATGCAGGAAATCCCGGTAGAAGAGCGTCTTGCCGTGCTTCTGCAGGCCGAGCGCCGTGTAAAGCTCGGCCTTCGGTTTGCCCGGCATCATGCCCGCGAGGAAGTCCACGTAGGCCGACGGCACCTCCATGTCCACCATGAGATAGGCGCGATTGAAGGCGAACAGCGGCGCGATCTCGCGCGAGTCCAGCAGGGCGGCATCCAGGCGCAGTCCGCCCGCCGCCCCGTGCACGATGGGAATGGCGAAGGGCTGCTCGAGGCTGCCGTTGACGATCTTGCCGATCAGGTAGGCGCGGCGGTTTCGAAAGAACAGCGCACTCAGCACCTGAAGCTGGTGGTTCGCCTCCAGTCGCAGGGGCCGGGGCAGGCGTTCACGCGCGGCGCGCAGGACGTAACGCAGGTCGCGCGCGAGGTTATCGAACGGCACGCTCAGATCGAACTCGGCGAGGATCTGGCGCAGGACCGCCCGCAGGCCGTCGCGCAGCGGGTAGTAGCTGCGATAGGACGGCGGATCGGACTCCAGGTACTCGGTCGAGACGGCTGGCCTGACGAACAGGCAGTCGTTGTGGAAATAGGTCCGATGCAGAATCTTGCAGCTGACCGTGTTGAAAAAGGTTTCGGCCAGCTCCGGCTGCCTGTGATCGGTGAGCAAGCCGACGTAGTGCAGCTTGATCTCCTGCCACAGCATCTCTGGCAGGTTGTCGGTGTCGAACTCGCGCTGCAGGGTCTCGACCGTCTCCTTTGCCCGATCGTCGTAGAACTGGATACGTTCGGCATGCGCACGGCGCACCGCCGGCCAGTCGCCCGCTTCGAAGCGCTGCTTCGCGGCGCGGCTCAGTTCACGGAACAGCCGGTAGTGCTTATTGAAACCATCGAGAAGGGCCTGTGCGATGGCCGGGACGAGCGCGGCAGATTGGGGAAGGGCCTGGGAGGCAAGCATGCGGGCGATCGGCGGGGAACCTGGGCCCGCCGATCATACCGCAACGCAACAAACGCCCGGCCGCACCGGCCGGGACGCTGACCGATGACTATCGCGTACCCGCGAAGCGCTGGTTGGTGGCGCTGACGCTCAGGTTGCTGTAGCTGCGAGAAGCGGGTGTGAAGGTGGTCGCCTTGCCATTGAGCACGTAGCTGGGCTTGAGCGTACCCGAGAATCCCGCGCTCACCGTGCATTGGTAGACGCCCGACCCATTCGTCTTCGTGCACGAGGCACCGTTGATCGTCACGCCCGAGCGCAACCGTCCGTTCACCGTGACCACGCCGCTGATCAGCAGCGACGCGGGTGTGGCCGATGTGCTGCGGAAGCCCGCCACCGCTGTCCTGGTGACCCCCAGAGTCTTGGCGTTGTCTGCGCTCTTCTTCGCATCGGTGTCGGGGACGCCGCAGCGCTGGCTGCCACCGCACGTGTAGTCGTTGGCATTGGAGAACTTGATCAGTTTCGGCCACAGATAGCTCATGACGGTGCCGAACGTCCCGCTCACGCCGTAGCCGTAGGCATACGACGTTGCGCCCTTTGCACTGCCGGCGTTGGCTCGATCGTGCATCAGTCCCATGTTGTGACCGAGTTCGTGCACGAAGCTGGTGACGTGGCAGTAATAGCCGCTCTTCGCGCGGTCGTTGCCCTCCGAGACGACCGAGTAGGCATAGTTCGCGTAGTTCGACACGGGCGCAAGGTTGTAGCCGCCGATCCAGCCCACGCCGCAACTGCCCTGCGACTGCACCCAGAAGGGGCGGACCAGCGTGACCAGGTCGGCCCCCAGCGCGTTGCGACGCGACTTGACCGTGCTGAATGCGCCCGACCCATTGGTGAGGTCGTTCAGCACCGTGCTGTTGCTCGTCTTGTCTGACACGTTGACCTGCTCGGCCCCGACGCGACGCAATTGGATGGTTACGCCGCTGTCCTTGTAGGCCTGATTGGACACCGCAATGAGGTTGTCAATCGCGAGATTCACGCCCGACGAACCGCCTTTGTCGGTGGCGAAGCCCGGGGTATAGAGGACGAGCACGTCGATCACGGTCGAGCCGGGAAGCGCGGTCGACGTGGCAGTCGTGCTGCTCGTCCCGGTGGTCGCGGTAGCGTTATCCGTCCTGCCGTTGACGGCGGCAGCCGGCGGCGGCGGGCAGAAGTCCTCGCCCTCCACGTGACGCATGCCGAGCTTGCGCGGATCCACGAGATAGGTCCCGCCTCGCGAACCGGGCTGAATCATGTAGTCGCCTTGGGGCGTGACGATGTGCCCCTGCACGCCGGCCGGGCTGTAAGTCAGCAGGACGCGGAAGTCCTTGCCGTAATCGGTGAGGTAGCCGACCCAGGTGGTGGAATCCTGGTTCGCCTGCGTCTCCTCGTAGCTGACGCGTACGGGCCCGATGTCGGCCAGGCGCAGACTGGCTTGGTCGCCGGGCTCCATGTCGGTCAATGCCGCAAGGTTGAGCTCGATCGGATCGGCCCCCTTCACCGGCGGCTGCTCGTCTGCTACGGTGCGGCGAGCCTCGAACACGACAGGCCTTCCGACCTCGTCGGTCGCGGTCCAGTCCCATGCCTTGCCGACCACGCCCACCCATTGGCGCTGGTTCACATAACCCAGGGAGAAGCTGCCCTGAGGCGTCGCGATGAGGCCGCTCACCCCTGCGTCGCGCACCCCCAGGGTGAGGCGGTAGGTCGAGTCGGACACGAGTACGCCGTCGAGCCGCACGACATCGCCGTCCTCGACACGCTGGACGATCCTGAAGCGAAAGTCCCCGACCTCGGGCAGACGGACCTCGATCTCGCTGCCGGCCCGTGCCGTACGCAGCGTCTCGCGATTGAGCACGACCGACGCGGTGCGCGCCTCGTCCGTCAACGCGGGCGAGAGCGAGCCTGCACTGCGCTTGAACAGCGGCGCACTCCATCCTGGAACGGCGCCGGCCAGGGAAAGCGCGAGAATTGCGCGCACCAAGTGACGGTTCTGCATGCGGAGACTCCTGTGCATTGATACATGCGCGCGGCGCGAGGCGCCGTTCGTGGCGGCACCCTACCGATGCCGCCGCGCTTTATCAAGAGTCTCTGTGTGGCTACGTCGTGGGGGGAAGACGTCGTTGCTCAGCGAATCGGGTGCGTCCGCACGCAAGCGCAGGTCGTGAACGAGGAACCAGGCGTCCGGTTCTGATCCAGCATGATGACCAGCGCAAGCGCGCCATTCGCGTGCGACGTCCATCCCTTCAGTTGGCCGTGCGGCTGCCTCGCAATGTTGCAGGATCCGGGTATCGAATGGTTGCTCGAACTGATCGGCAGGGTCCGGATCGCGCCTTGAGCCATGCAGTGCCTGCGTGCGGGCGCGCCGCGACTCTTTGACATGGCGATGCGACGCTGCGCGGGATCCGCGCCGCAGATCGTTACTTCGTATCCTCGAACAACTCCCGGCCGATCAGCCAGCGACGGATCTCGCTTGTCCCGGCCCCGATCTCGTACAGCTTCGCGTCGCGCCACAGTCGCCCGGTCGCATACTCGTTGATGTAGCCGTTCCCGCCCAGCGCCTGGATCGCCTCGCCGGCCATCCACGTCGCCTTCTCCGCCGAATAGAGGATCGCTCCGGCCGCGTCCTTGCGCAGTGCACGCACCATGTCCGCCGCGGTTGCAGCATCGCACGCGCGGCCCACCGCATACACGTACGCCTTGCAGGCGTTCATCGTGCTGTACATGTCGGCGAGCTTGCCCTGCATGAGCTGGAACTCGCCGATGGACTGGCCGAACTGCTCGCGATCGTGGACGTAGGGGATCACGACGTCCATGCACGCCTGCATGATGCCGAGCGGGCCGCCGGCGAGCACGGCACGCTCGAAGTCGAGTCCGCTCATCAGCACGTTGACACCCTTGCCCACCTGGCCGAGCACGTTCTCTTCCGGCACCTCGCAATCCTGGAACACCAGCTCGCAGGTATTCGAACCGCGCATGCCGAGCTTGTCGAGCTTCTGCGCGGTCGAGAAGCCCTTGAAGCGCTTCTCGACGAGGAAGGCGGTCATGCCGCGCGGCCCGGCGTTCACATCGGTCTTGGCGTAGACCACCAGCACGTTCGCATCCGGCCCGTTGGTGATCCACATCTTGTTGCCGTTGAGCACGTAGCGCTCGCCCTTGCGGTCGGCGCGCAGCTTCATGCTCACCACGTCGGAGCCCGCGTTCGGTTCGCTCATCGCGAGCGCACCGACGTGTTCGCCCGACACCAGCTTCGGCAGGTAGCGGCGCTTCTGTTCCGCCGTGCCGTTGCGGCGGATCTGGTTCACGCACAGGTTGGAATGGGCGCCGTAGGACAGGCCCACCGATGCGGATGCCCGGCTGATTTCCTCCATCGCAACGACGTGCGCCAGATAGCCCATCGCAACGCCGCCGTACTCCTCCTCGACGGTGATGCCGAGCAGACCCAGATCGCCCAGCTTGCGCCACAGGTCCAGCGGAAACTCGTTGCTGCGATCGATCTCCCCGGCCCGTGGGACGACCTCGGCAGCGGCGAACTGCTGCACACTCTCGCGCAGCAGGTCGAGGGTCTCGCCCAGGCCGAAGTCGAGCCCGGGAAAACGCGCCAGGGACGCAGCGGAGGAGGGCATCGGGGCATCGCTCGGCTTCATCGTCGGACCTCCAGGAAAGACAACATCTTAGCAGCAGATGTCGGCGTCCCGAACGCTCTTGCCGCACCGCAACATCCGCATGCGCCGTCAGATGGGATGGTTTACCATGCCTCTTTATCCGACGGCCGCCAACCCGGGCCCGGCAGACATGAACCAACAGGCACTTGCCACGGCGCCCGAGCAGGCGCTGCGCTTCCCATTTTCCCATCCCCCGGACGCGGGTCACGCGACCGAGGTCGTCCCGGGCGTGTACTGGCTGCGCATGCCGCTGCCGTTCGCGCTCGATCACATCAATCTGTGGGCACTGCGCGAGACCGACGGCAGCTTCTCCCTGGTCGACTGCGGTTTGAACACGGACACCACGCGGGCGCTGTGGGAAGAGCATTTCCACGGTCTGTTGCGCGGCGCGCGCGTGACGCGCGTGATCGTCACCCACTTCCATCCCGATCACGTGGGCCTTGCCGGCTGGCTCACGCAGCGACTGGATGCGCCGATGTGGATGACCGAGGGCGAGTTCCTGATGGCGCACGTGTCCTATGGCGAACTGCCCGGTCACCGGCGCGAGGACCAACTCGCACTGTACCGTCTGCATGGCCTCGACCAGGCGCGGGAGGAAGCGATACGCAACCGGCCGCACAGTTACCGCCGCGGCATCACCGAGCCGCCCGCGGCATTCCACCGCCTGATGGATGGCGAGTCGGTGCGCATCGGCGGCCGCGACTGGCAGGTCATCGTCGGGCACGGGCATGCGCCTGAACACGCCGCGCTGCACTGTGCCGAGGCCGGGGTGATGATCTCGGGTGACATGCTGCTTCCCAAGATCAGCACCAATGTCAGCGTCTGGCCCGAGCAGCCCGAAGCCGATCCGGTCGCGCTGTTCCTCGCGTCGCTGGACCGCTTCGCACCACTGCCTGCGGATACCCTCGTGCTGCCCTCGCACGGGCTGCCTTTCCGCGGCGCACGCTCGCGCATTGCCGCCCTGCACACACACCACACCGACCGCCTCGGCGAGGTGCTCGAGGCGTGCGCCACGCCGTCCAGCGCAGCAGACATCGTCCCGGTGCTGTTCCGGCGCAAGCTGGACGACCACCAGATGTCCTTCGCAATGGGCGAGGCGATCGCTCATCTCAATCATCTGTTGAGGCAGGAACGCCTCGTGCGCATACAAGGCGAGGATGGCGTGCTGCGCTTCGCGCGCACCGACTAGCACCACACGACCGAGCCCATGGCGACCGACATTCCTTCCACTCCTGAGACCCCTCCTACCCTCGAAGAACTGGCGAAGGCGTTTTCCGAGATCGCGGCGCAGAGCCAGCGACTGGTCACTGAGTACGTGGAGCGTGCACAGCAGGGCAAGCCGCTCCTGCCCACGGACGACGTGGGCGTGACCAATGCCTTCCTGGAACTTTCGAACAGGCTATTGGCCGATCCGATGCTCCTGGCCAAGGCACAGATGCGCATGTGGCACGACACCATGCGGGTGTGGCACAACGCCATGTCGCGCATGCTGGGTGAGAAGCCCTCCCCGGTGGTGGACGCGACATCCGACACCCGCTTCCGCAACGAGGCATGGCAGAGCAGTTTCCTGTTCGACTACATCAAACAGTCCTACCTCGTCGCTGCGCAGAACATTCAGCGCACGGTAAGCGAAGTGCAGGGGCTCGATCCGCAGACCGCGCGCAAGGTGCGCTTCTTCACGCGCCAGTTCGTCGATGCGCTCGCGCCGACCAACTTCGTCTTCACCAACCCTGAAGTGCTCAAGGCGACGCTGGACTCGGGCGGCCGCAACCTGATCGACGGACTGCGCAACCTGCTCGAGGATCTCGAGCGTGGCCGCGGCCAGCTCTCGATCAGCATGACCGACTACTCGGCGTTCGAACTGGGCAAGAACGTCGCGACCGCGCCCGGCAAGGTCGTCTACCAGAACGACCTCATGCAGCTGATCCAGTACGCTCCCACCACCGAGACGGTGTGGAAGACGCCTCTGCTGATCATCCCGCCGTGGATCAACAAGTACTACATCCTCGACCTGCGGGAGAAGAACTCCTTCATCCGCTGGGCCGTGGCGCAGGGCCACACCCTGTTCGTCATCTCCTGGGTGAATCCCGACGAGAAGCTCGCGCACAAGGGCTTCGACGACTACATGCGCGAGGGCCCGCTGGCCGCGCTGGACGCGATCGAGAAGGCGACCGGCGAGAAAGAAGTCAATGTGATCGGCTACTGCCTTGGCGGCACCCTGCTCGCGTGCACGCTCGCCTGGTTGGGCATCAAGGGGCGGCGCCCGATCAAGAGCGCCACGTTTTTCACGGCCATGATCGATTTCAGCGAACCGGGCGAGCTGGGGGTCTTCGTCGACGAAACCGTGCTATCCAACCTCGAGAAGAAGATGGAGGCGCGCGGCTACCTCGAGGGCGCGGAAATGGCGAGCACGTTCAACCTGCTGCGCGCCAACGACCTGATCTGGTCCTTCGTGGTCAACAACTACCTGCTCGGCAAGGAGCCCTTCCCCTTCGACCTGCTGTTCTGGAATTCCGATTCCACGCGCATGCCGGCAAAGATGCACACGTTCTACCTGCGCAACATGTACATCCGCAACGCGCTGGTGCAGCCCGGTGCGATCGAGCTGGACGGCGAGCCGATCGATCTGGACAACGTCCAGGCGCCGTCGTGCTTCGTCTCGACGGTGGAGGACCACATCGCGCCATGGAAATCGACCTATCTGGGCGCGCAACGGCTGCCCGGGCCGCTGAAGTTCATCCTCGGCGGCTCCGGACACATCGCCGGCGTGGTGAATCCGCCGTCGGCCAACAAGTATCAGTACTGGACCAGCGAAGGCACACTGCCGGCCAGCGCGGAAGAATGGCTGGCGCAGGCGCAGCGCCGCGACGGCTCGTGGTGGCCGGAATGGAACCGCTGGATCGAACAGTTCGGCGCGGGGAAGGTGCCGGCGCGCGTGCCTGGCACTGGCAAGCTGAGCGTGATCGAAGACGCACCAGGCGCCTACGCCAAGCTGCGTCTGGACGCGAAGGACCAGTCGAACGTTGCCGCGCATCCCACGGCTCGCGCACCCGCTGCGTTGCGTCAGGCCGCCAACGACGCTGCGCTCAAGCCTGCTGCCTCAGCGCCGGCGCCGGCATCGGCGACGACGTCAGCGGAAGCACCACCGATGCCACTGCGCCCGGGCGTGCAGGCACCCGCGACGGCCCCCGAGAGCGCCCTCGACCTGCTTTCCGCTGCGGCGGATGCACAGGCGCAAGCCAGTGCAGCGCTGCCCGCCGCGAAGCCGCGCAAGTCGACACGTCGCAAGGAAGACAAGGCGTCCTCGAAGCCGAAGGGAGCCGAACGCAAGCGCTGAGGCGGGTGCGCTCAGGCTGGGGCGCGGCTGCCCACACGCGCCGTTTCGCGGTGGGCATCGAGGGACTGCGCGGGCGCGGCCTCGCCGAACAGTGCGCCCTGCTGATGCAGAATGCCCTCGGTGCGAAGGAACACCGACTGCGCCTGCGTGTCGACGCCCTCCGCCGTCAGTTCCACGCCCAGGCTGCGTGCGAGCGTCAGTGTTGCGCGCGCCAGCGCCTGCTCCGAGGCGCCGCTTCCGATACCCTCGACGAGGGCATGGCCGAGTTTCATGCGCGAGAGCGGCAGCCGGCGCAGCAGACCAAGTGAGCGGGTAAACGCTTCCACGTCGTCCACCGTGACCGACAGCCCCACGCCGCTCGCACTCAGGCGCGTGAACAAGCCCTCGGCCTCGTCCGCCTGGGCGAGGACGCTGATCGGGAATTCGAGCTCCAGCAGGCGTGACGCGACTGGATGGCGCTGCAACGCATCGGCAACCGCCTCGCCCAGCGCAGCGGCGTCGAGGCGCCGCGACACCAGCTGCAGCGCAACCGGCAGGGCGTTCGTGCTGCCCCACTCTTCCAACTGTTCACAAGCCTGCACGATCTGCCACGCGTCGAGCCGCGCGGTGACGTCGTTCGGTGCGGCCGCCAGGAAGCGTTCCGGCGCAAGCGCCCCGTGATCGGGGTGCATCCACCGCAGGCAGGCCTGCACGCCGACCATGCGCTGCCCGTCCATCGCGGCGACGCGCGGTCGGTAGAGAAGCATGAGGTGCTGCTCGAGGTCGGACCGGCGCAGCTCGGCCGCGAGCGCGTGATTGGCCCACATGCGCTCGTTGAGCGCCGGCGAGTGGAAGACGAAGGCGGCCCCTCGCGTCTGGCCGGCGCGTTGCAGCGCCTCCCTGGCCGCATCCGCCAGTTCCTCGGATCCGCCATCCTGGGGCGCCAGGGCGATTCCGATCTTGGCGTGGAGCGGCAATTCCAGTCCGCTCAACTCCACCGGCACGGAGAACTCGCCCAGGATCTTCTCTGCGACCTGGCGCGCCTGCTCGGGTTCATCCACGTCCTCGAGCAGCACCACGAACTGGTCGTCGGCCACGCGCAGGATCGCATCGTGCCCACGCAGGATACGCTGCAGGCGCTCCGCAGCGACCTTCACGAGTGCATCGGCCTCCTCCCGCCCGAGGATGCGGTCCACGCCTTCGATCTGGGCGACGGCGATGTGCATCAGTGCCACGCAGCGGCCGTGTCGGTTCGCACGACTCACACCCGCGCGCAGCCGCTGCGCCAGGGCGTTCGCGGTCGCCGCGCTCGCACTCGCCGCACGGGCGGACTGGCGCTCGGCAATGCGGATCGACGTGACGTCGCCACAGGCGAGGACGAATCCCGTGCAGGCGCCCGCCTCGTCGCTGATGCGCGAGAGATAGCCCCATAGCGGATGCACGTTGTCGGCGGCGTCGCGTAACCACAGTTCGCCCTGCCATTCGCCCTGATCCTGCGCGAACGACCACATCGCCTGCGTGGACGCCGCGTCATGGTGATCGCCGGACCACAGCTCGTCGATCGGTTTGCCTGCGAGGGCCACCTCCTCGCGGCCCGAGAGTTCACAGAAGGCGGCATTCGCGCGCAGCACCACGCGCTGTGCGTTCAGCAACGCCATCGGCTGTCGCGTTTCCTCGAACGCTCGCAAGGCCCCCAGGGCACGGGCATCGGGCTCGGCTGGCGCATCATCGACCCGAAGCCGTTCGATCAACCACGGTACGGCCACGTTCAGCTCGCGCGTCTCGTCACCGCGCAGGCTCAGCATCTGATAGGTCAAATCGGCATCGACGTACGGACGCGCCAATGCGGCCAGCCGCTTCAGCGGTGCACGCGCGGCGAAGATCGCCAGCAACGCGATTGCCGCGCTGGCGCCGAGCAACGCGAGCAGCACCTGCTCGGTGCGCTGGCGCGCATCGTTCCAGCGCTCGACGGCCTGCTCGAGGCGCGCCTCGAGCTGCGCCCGATCGGCGCTCAGATTGGCCTCGATCAGCTGGTCGATGCGAGGTTCGATTGCGGCGATGGCCTGCTGCGCCTCGGTCAACGCCGACGCCTGGCCGGATGCGCCGAAGCTGACGCCGCTCCACTGTCGCTCGCCGCGCTCGATCCATGCGCGCACCTTCGCCGCCCAGCCACGCTCGGCGGCGGTATCGGCCAACACCTCGTAGCGCGACAGGTTGGCAAGGAGAGCGGTGCGGTTCGGCGACTGCGGGACGGGCGCGCCCGCCGCACGCGCCGCATACTCCCGGCCCTTCGCACGCAGCTGTCCGGTCAGCTCGTTCGCGACGTTCTGCTTGCGCAGGGTGCGTCCGCGGTTGGGGCGGCCGGCGACGGGCGGTTGCTGCGCCACCAGCGTCGCCCCTTCTGCACGGAAGCGGTCGAATGCGGCGATCTGCTCGCCGCGCCCATCGATGGCGGCCATGGCTTCCTGCGCCTGCGAGGTCGCGGCCGTGAAGCGCTCGACCAGATCCTGCGAGTGCGCACGCTGCGCCTCGCTCCCCGCCGCTCTCAGGTAATCGGCCAGCCCGGCCTCGAACTCGGCGCGCGCGGCAACCAGCGCTTCGCGCGCCGGCTGCGCCTTGTCACGCTCGTACCCTTGCAGTGCAGCAGCGGCGGCATCGAGCGCGGCACTCATCCGCGAGGCCGCCGCCGCGACCGCCTCCACGGTATCGGCCGCAGCCGGTGCCGCCGGCTCCGGCGCAGGCGTCGTATCGACGTGCACCAGGTAGTAATATGCCGCTGCGATAAGCGCGACGATCAGTCCGAAACCCAGCCAGAGCCTCTGGCCTACGGTCAACCCCATGCTCATCCCCAGGATGCGCGGCCGGTTCGCGCAACGCTACTCTAGTCCGACCGGCTGCGCAGGGCTACTGCCGCTGGCGAACGACATGCATTCGCGCAACACTTGCTTGCAGGAGCGGACCAGGTAGAGGGTGTGAGCTATGCTGGCGCATCCAGGAGAGGAGGGCAGACGATGAAGACCATCCTGATCACCGGAGCTGCCGGCGACATCGGCACGCACATGCGCCGCGAACTCGCAGGCGTGTACAAATTGCGCCTGTCGGACATCGGCGCCATCCACAGTTCGTCCGCCGGCGAGTCGTTCGAGCCCGGAGACATCGCCGACATGGACGATGCGCTGCGCATCACGCGCGGCGTCGATGCGATTCTGCACCTGGGCGGCGTATCCGCCGAAGCGGAGTGGGAACCGATCCTGCGCGCCAACATCGTCGGGTGCTACAACATCTTCGAGGCAGCCCGGCGCAACGGGGTAAAGCGCATACTGTTCGCCACCAGCAACCACGCGGTCGGCTTCTACCGCCGGGACGAGATCATCGACCATCTCGTCTATCCGCGACCGGACAGCCGGTATGGCCTGTCGAAGGTGTTCGGCGAGCAGGTCGGCAGCCTGTACGCGGACAAGTACGGCCTCGAGGTGTTCTGCATGCGCATCGGCAACGTCAATACCACGCCGGTCGACAAGCGGCGGCTGAGCATCTGGATCTCGCCGCGCGACCTGGCACAGCTGGTCCGCATCGGCGTGGACCATCCCGCGATCAAGTTCGAGGTCGTGTACGGCGTATCGAACAACACGCGCTCGTGGTACGACAATTCGAATGCTGCGCGACTCGGCTACCGTCCGCAGGACGACAGCGAACCGTTCGCCGCAGAGGTGCTGGCGAAGCATCGCGACGATGCGAACCCGGACGTGGAGATCTATCAGGGCGGCACGTTCGTGGCGCTGGAGACGGGCGGGAATCCGAACGCGGGGCGGTGAGACGGCGTCGATGAGCCAGGAACGCGCGACGCGCAAGGATCTACCCCAGTGACGCCCGAAAGTCGCGCAGGTATGCCAACCCCTTGATCGCGCGACTGCCGTACCACGAAGCCATGGCGCCGTCGATCAACGCCACCCGTGTGCGGCTGCCCTCCGGCATCAGGTCCAGGATCTCCACGCAGTGCCGCTCGCTGAAACTGTACGGCTCGCTGGAGAGCAGCACGAGTTCCACTTTCGCGAGCACCTCGCGCGTGAGGTCCAGCGACGGATAGCGCGCATTGCCGGACGGCGCCCACGTATCCCAGCCGACGGCGGCTAGCATGCGCGAGATGTAGGTGTCCTCCGATACCGTCATCCACGGCGCCTTCCAGATCATGTACAGCACGCGCTGGCGCGGCCATCCTCGCGTGCCATCCTGCACGGCATCCCATACCTGCGCGAAGCGCGCGCACAAGGCCTCGGCCTGCGCGCGTCGACTGAAGATGCCGCCGAGCAGTCGATACAGCGCCAGATTGTCCGTGGGGTCCCGCGGATGCGTGACGATCACGTGCGGGACCGTGCGCGCCAGCTGCTCCACGACGAGCCGCGGATTCTCGTCGACGTTCACGATCAGATGCGTCGGTGCGAGGCGCCGGATCTTCGCCACATCGATGGTCTTGGTCCCGCCCACCTTGGCGACCTTCTTCACCTTGTCGCGCGGCTCCGTGCAGAAGCCGGTGCGGCCAACGAGGTTACCGGCCAGGTCGAGGTCGAACAGCAGTTCGGTAATGCTCGGAACCAGGCAGACGATGCGCGCATCGTCCGCTGCCACGTCATGGCGCGTGCCCATCTCATCGACGAGCGTGCCGTCTCCGATCTCGGTCTCCGGCATGGCGGGCTGCCTCATGGTCAAAGTAGCCCCATTGTAGCGACCGCCGGCAGTCCCCGAACGGCCGTTTACGCAACCGAAAAACTTCGCAATAATTAGACGTTTATGCGCCTTATCGGGCGCACGATGGTCGCCATCAGCGGCCCAACTCCAATAGGCCAGAGTTCCAACATGACCGATCTCAGCGTGCAGTCCGCCACCACCGGCACCCGCCCCTCGGGAGGGGTGCGTTTCGTCACCGCCGCCAGCCTGTTCGACGGCCACGATGCCTCGATCAACATCATGCGGCGCATGCTGCAGGCGAGTGGTGCTGAGGTCATCCATCTCGGTCATAACCGCTCGGTGGACGAGGTCGTCACGGCGGCGTTGCAGGAGGATGCACACGGGATCGCGGTCAGCTCCTACCAGGGTGGGCACGTCGAGTACTTCAAGTACATGATCGACCTGCTGCGCCAGCGCGGCGGCGCCAACATCAAGGTGTTCGGCGGCGGCGGCGGGGTGATCGTTCCGGCCGAGATCCGGGAGCTGCAGGCCTACGGCGTGACGCGCATCTACTCGCCCGAGGACGGCGCGAAGATGGGCCTGCAGGGCATGATCGACGACATGATCGAGCGTTCCCGCGCCGACCTGTGCGGTGAACTGCCGGGCGGTCTCGACGCGCTGCGTCGCGGAGACCGGCGCGCGCTGGCGCGCACGATCACCGCGCTGGAAGCGCGTACGCTGCCCGAGGCGCAGCACAAGCAGCTGACGGCGGCCGCCGCGGAGCGCACGACCGTTCCTGTCCTCGGCATCACCGGCACCGGGGGCTCAGGCAAATCCTCGCTCACCGATGAGCTGATCCGGCGCATCCGGCTGGATCAGGACGACCGGTTGAAGATCGCGGTCATCGCCGTGGACCCGTCGCGGCGCAAAACCGGAGGCGCCCTGCTTGGGGACCGCATCCGCATGAACGCCATCAACGGCGACAACATCTACATGCGCTCGCTGGCCACGCGCGCGGCCGGCAGCGAGATCTCCGCGACACTGCCGGATGCGGTGGCGGCGTGCAAGGTCGCCGGCTTCGACTTGGTCGTGGTCGAGACCTCCGGCATCGGCCAGGGCGACGCAGCCATCGTTCCGCACGTCGACTTCTCGCTGTACGTGATGGCTCACATTGTCATTGCAGGCGGTGACCGAACACAAC
>CAZNBS010000050.1:0-23643 GCA_964570955.1 uncultured Burkholderiales bacterium
GCACCAGGTTCAGGTCCTGGCGGTGGCAACACTGTGGAGGTTCGAGTCCTCTTCTCGGCACCAGCGAAGCTGTTAATTACCTGAGACTTGCTTGAAGCCGCGCACCACGCGGCTTTTTTTTCGTCCGTTTTCAGGCCTTGAACGGATGGCGCAGGACGATGGTGTCGTCACGCTCCGCGCCGGTGGAGATCATGTCGATCGGCACTTCGCACGCCTGCGCCACGCGCTCGAGGTAGGTGCGTGCCTCGCGCGGAAGATCCTGGTAGCGGCGCACGCCCAGCGTGGTCTCCTTCCAGCCCGGAATCTCCTCGTAGATCGGCTCGCACTCGGCCAGCTCCTCCGCTCCCACCGGCAGCAGGTCGCGAATCTGCCCGTCGACCCGGTATCCGACCCCGATGCGCAGCGTCTCCATGCCGTCGAGCACGTCCAGTTTGGTCACGCACAGGCCGCTCACGCCATTGATCTGGATCGAGCGCTTGAGTGCCGCCGCATCGAACCAGCCGCACCGCCGCGGGCGTCCCGTCGTTGCGCCGAATTCGTTGCCCCGGGAGGCGATGTGCCGACCGACGTCGTCGTCCAGCTCGGTCGGAAACGGCCCCGATCCGACGCGCGTGGTGTAGGCCTTGGTGATGCCGAGAACATAGTGCAAGGCGGAGGGTCCGACTCCGCTGCCGGCAGCAGCCGCACCGGCCACGCAGTTGCTCGACGTCACGAATGGATAGGTTCCATGGTCGACGTCCAGAAGCGTGCCCTGGGCGCCCTCGAACAGCAGATTGCTGCCGGCACGCTGCGCCTCGAACAATCGACGCGGCACGTCCCCGACCATCGGTCGGATGCAATCGGCGAGCGCGAGCGCGTCGTCGAGCGTTTGCTGGAAGTCGATGGTCTCCGTTGAAAAGTACTCGCGGAGCACGAAGTTGTGGAAATCCAGAACCTCGCCCAGCTTGGAGGCAAAGCGTTCCCGGTGGAACAGGTCCTGGATGCGGATCGCGCGCCGGCCGACCTTGTCCTCGTATGCCGGACCGATGCCGCGGCCCGTCGTGCCGATCTTGCCTGCCCCCTTGGCGGTCTCGCGGGCGCGATCCAGCGCCGCGTGGTACGCGAGGATGAGCGGACAGGCCTCGCTGATGGTGAGCCGCGAGCGCACGTCCACCCCGGCCTGCTCCAGCATGCCGCACTCCTCGAGTAGCGCGTCGGGCGACACCACCACGCCATTGCCGATGAAGCAGGCGACGCCCTCGCGCAGGATCCCTGACGGGATCAGATGCAGCACGGTCTTGCGTTCGCCGATCACCAGCGTGTGCCCGGCGTTGTGACCGCCCTGGAAGCGTACGACGCCCTGCGCGTGGTCGGTGAGCCAATCGACGATTTTTCCCTTGCCCTCGTCGCCCCACTGCGTCCCCACCACCACGACATTGCGTCCCATCGTCACGTCCCTGCAGATTGGTTGTTCCCGCGCTCGATCGTCGTCCATTCGCCGCCTCGCTGCACCAGCTCCCGGCTGCAGCCGAGCGCATCCCGCGTCGCCTCGTGCCCGGGCAGGTCGACGATGACGATGCAGCCTGCGGCACGCAGGCGCGCGATCGCATCGCGCAGGCCCGCGTCCCCGAGCCGGTAGGGCGCGAGGACGCGCTCAGGCTCGGGCCGCGCAGGCGCGAGCGCGGCCAGGGCGCGCAGGTCCATCGTGAACCCGGTCGCGGGTCTGGCGCGTCCGAACGCCTTGCCGACCTCGTCGTAACGGCCGCCCAGCGCGATCGCGTTCGGCCGCCCGCGAGCATAGGCGGCGAACACTACTCCGCTGTGGTAATGGTAGCCGCGCAGTTCGGCCAGGTCGAAGCAGTCGACCGATTGATCCGCCTGAGCCAGCGCGCTGGCGATGGCCTCCAGCTGTCCGATGGCAGTCTCGATCTCGGCGATGGCCGGCAGGTGCCGTCGTGCATCGGCGAGCACTTCCGCTCCGCCGTACAGTCGCGGCAGCAACATCAGCGCCCGGGCGAGAACCGGATCGAGTCCGACAACCTGCTCACGCAGCGTCGGCACGTCCTTGGTCTGCAGCACCCGGAAGAGTTCCGACTCGAGCTCCTCGTCGACCTGGAAACGGCGCATCAGCGCTCCGAACACACCGACGTGGCCGAGGTCCACGCGCGCGTGCTCTACGCCGGCACAATGCAACGCACTGATCATCAACGACTGGATCTCGATGTCGCCTTCCACGCCGGCATGACCGTACAGTTCGGCACCGATCTGGAGCGGCTCGCGTGTCTGGGCCGTGCCCGAAGGCAAGGCGTGCAGAACGCTCCCGGTGTAGCACAGTCTGGCGATGCCCGGACGATTGAGCAGATGCGCGTCGATGCGCGCGACCTGCGGCGTGATATCGGCGCGCACCCCCAGCGTGCGTCCCGACAGCTGATCGACCAGCTTGAAGGTCTTGAGGTCAAGGTCGTGGCCGGTCCCCGTCAGCAACGACTCGACATACTCGAGCAGGGGCGGCATGACCTGCTCGTAGCCGTGCAGCCGGAACAGGTCGAGTATGTCGCGGCGCAGGCGCTCGATGCGACCAGCCTCCGCGGGCAGGACATCTTCGAGGTATTCGGGCAGGATCCAGCGGCGCATGGGATCGGATGAGGTCAAGCGACCCGCGTGAGCAGCAGCAACAGCAGGCCGGCCAGCATCGAACTCAGCCCGATAAAACGGATCTGGCCATCGCTCATCTCGGTCAGCCTGCGAAAGGTTTCGCGCCACACGGAAGGCAGCAGGAACGGCAGCATTCCCTCGATTACGAGCATCAGGGCGAATGCGGCCCACAGGCTATTGCCCAACTTGGCTCCTCCGCGCCCCGCTCATCCCACCAGACGCGACAACGGTGCGCACACCTTCCTGCGCCTCTGCGGTCACCTGCGGCCGGAGGGCGCCTTCAGGTACTTGAAGAAGTCCGAGCTCGGATCGAGCACCATCACGTCGCCACGGTTCCCGAAGCTCTGCCGGTACGCCTCCATGCTCCGGTAGAAGGCGAAGAACTCCGGATGCTTCTCGAATGCGCCGGCATAGATCGCGGAGGAGCGGGCATCGCCCTCCCCCTTGATGCGCTGGGCATCGCGGTAGGCCTCTGCGACAATGATGTCGCGCTGGCGCTCGGCGTCGGCACGTATCTTCTCTGCCTCCGCGAAGCCGAGCGACCGCAGTTCGTTGGCCACGCGCTTGCGCTCTGCTTCCATCCGGCGATACACGGCGTCGCTCACCTCAAGGGGCAGATCGACGCGCTTGAGGCGCACGTCGAGGACCTCGACGCCGATCTTGCGTGCGTCGGCATCGGTCCTCTCGCGCATCAGTTCCATGATCCGATCGCGCTCGCCCGAGACGACTTCGTGGATGGTGCGCTTGCCGAACTCGGCCCGCAGGCTGTCGTTGACGGTCTGCGCCAGGCGGATCTTGGCGCGCATCTCGTCCCCGCCCACGCTGATGTAGTACTGGAGTACGTCGACGATGCGGAACTTGACGAACGCATCGACGAGCACGTTCTTCTTCTCGGAGGTGATGAACCGCTCCGGTTCTTCCGTATCCATGGTCAGGATCCGGGTGTCGAAGAAACGCACGTTGTCCAGCAACGGCACTTTGAAGTACAGGCCCGGCTGCCGGATGACGTTCACCGGCTCTCCCAGGCGGAACACGATCGCCTTTTGCCGCTGATCGACGGTGAACAGCGTCAGGCTGGCGATGACGATGAGCGCAAGCAGGGCAATCGCGAACGCCGGCAGCGACCTGGTCATTGACGCACCTCCCGCTCGCGATTGCGGAACGCATCGCGCGAGCGGCTGTCCAGCGCGCCGGCGCCCGCACTGCCGGAATCGAGGGAGGACATGCCCGGCACCTGCTCGCTCGCCGCCTGCCCGCCGCCCGCGGCGTTCATCTGCAGGATCTTGTCCAGGGGCAGGAACAGCAGGTTCTGGCCGCTCTTCTGGTCGACATAGATCTTGCTGGCGTTGGCGTAGATCTGCTGCATCGTCTCCAGATACAGGCGCTCGCGCGTCACCTGCGGTGCGCGGCTGTACTCGATCTGGACCTGGCGGAAGCGCGCGGCCTCACCCTCCGCGTTCGCCACCACGCGCGCCCGGTAGCCTTCGGCCTCCTCCATCAGGCGCGAGGCCGTACCGCGTGCCTTCGGAATCACGTCGTTGGCATACGCCTGGCCCTCGCTGATCTGGCGCTCGCGGTCCTGCCCGGCCTTCACCGCATCGTCGAACGCAGCCTGCACCTGCTCAGGCGGCTGTGCCTGCTGCATGGTCACCTTGCTGATGCTGATGCCGGTCCCATAGCGATTGAGGATCTGCTGCATGAGCGACTGCGCATTGGCCGCGATCTGCTCGCGGCCCTCGTACAGCACGAAGTCCATCTTGCTCTTGCCGACGATCTCGCGCATGGCTGACTCTGCCGCCTGCATCACCGCCTCGTCCGGCGATCGGCTGTTGAACAGGTACTCGGTGGGATCGCTCAGGATGTACTGCGCCGCGAACTGCAGATCGACGATGTTCTCGTCATCCGTGAGCATCAGCGATTCCTTGAGCACCTTGTTCTTGGGATTGTTGCGGTAGCCGACCTCCACCGTACGGACCTGGCTCAGGTTGACGATCTCGACCGACTCGAACGGATACGGCAGATGCCACTGCGGCCCTGGCTGCGTGGTGGTGGAGTACTTGCCGAAACGCAGGACGACGCCGCGCTGGCTTGCATCGACGATGTAGAAGCCGCTGGCCAGCCAGACGACCACCACCAGGACGATCAGGATCAGCGCGCCGCCGCGGAACTGACGCGGGCTGGGGCCGCCGCCGTCGCGCCCCGTCCTTCCGCCGCCCATGCCAGGCAGCTTCTGGCGGAAGCGCTTCCAGAGTTCGTCGAGATCGGGCGGACCATCATTGCCGCGCCGTCCCCATTGCGGATCGTTTAACGCCATCTCGTGTGCTTGAAGTGTTCGGACGAACCGTGTTCAGGCGACCGCGCGGTCCGAGGTGTCGCGCGAGGCCGTACCCGATCGGGATTCGTCGATGGCCTGCCTGATCAGATCAAGACCAGCGCCGGTTTTCGCGCTTGCGCGAAGCCTTGAAATCTTAGCATATTCATCCCGTTCGATGCCCACCGGCAAATCCGTGAGATCGGTCTTGTTCAGAACCACGATCTGTGGAACCTCCCCCGCGCCGATCTCCGTTAGCACGCGGTTGACCTCGTCGATCTGATCCTGCATCTCGGAGCTGGAGCCGTCCACCACGTGCAGGAGCAAGTCGGCTTGCACCGTTTCCTCCAGGGTGGCGCGGAACGCCGCCACCAGGGTGGTGGGCAGGTCGCGGATGAAGCCGACGGTGTCGGACAGAACCGCCTCGCCTTCGCTTGGCAGACGCAGCTTGCGCGTGGTCGTGTCCAGGGTGGCGAAGAGCTGATCGGCCGCGTACGCCTCCGCATGAGTCAGCGCATTGAACAGCGTGGACTTCCCCGCGTTCGTGTATCCCACGAGGGCAACCGAGAACACCTGCGCGCGCCGCCGGGCGCGCCGCTGCACCTCGCGCTGCCGGCGCACGGCAGCCAGCTTCTCCTTGAGGACCTTCACGCGCTTGCCGAGCAGCCGGCGGTCGGTTTCCAGCTGCGTTTCCCCCGGGCCGCGCAATCCGATGCCGCCGCGCTGGCGTTCCAGGTGGGTCCAACCCCGTACCAGGCGCGTCGCCAAGTGCTCCAGTTGTGCGAGTTCGACCTGAAGCTTGCCTTCGTGACTGCGTGCACGCTGGGCGAAGATGTCGAGAATGAGGCTGACCCGGTCGATCACGCGGCACTGCAGCGCCCGCTCCAGGTTACGCTCCTGCGCCGGGGAGAGCTCGTGATCGAATACCACGAGCTCGGCGCCGTGCGCCGCCGCAGTCTCGGCGATCTCCACGACTTTCCCCCGACCGGCGAAGGTCGCCGGATCGGGCCGCTGGCGGCGCCCCTCCACGGTCGCGGACACGCTCAAGCCCGCGCTCAGCGCGAGCTCGCGCAGTTCTGCGGCCTTCGCACGGAAATCCGCGTCGCCGAAGTCCAGGCTGACCAGGACGGCGCGTTCTCCACCCTGGGGGCGTTCAAACATCAGGTGAATGCACAAGAGGCCCGCGGCGCAGGCGCCGGGGCATGAGGGACAATGCCGACGTCGCGGCCAGTCCGTCGCGGAGCGTGCCGTGTCAGGTCAGCTGTCAGAGGAGTGATCGAGCGAAAGGTTCACCGCCCGCGCCGGGACGACAGTGGAAATCGCGTGCTTGTAGACCATCTGGGTGACGGTGTTCTTCAACAGCACCACGTACTGATCGAACGATTCGATCTGACCCTGGAGCTTGATGCCGTTGACGAGGTAAATCGACACCGGGACATGTTCCTTGCGCAGGGCGTTCAAGAACGGGTCTTGTAGTAATTGCCCCTTTCCGCTCATGGCTCACCTCTTTTGTTATATCCCAGCAAATCACTGTACTTGATTTCCCCCGGCCCTGCCAGTCCGCGCACTCGGCTACTTGCGCTTTGCATACGGGTTGTGACCGGTGCGGAATTGCAGCTTCAAGGGAGTGCCGCGCAGGCGGAAAGTTTCCGAGAACACCCGTTCCAGATAGCGCCGATAGCTCTCCGGGAGCTGTTCCAGCTGCGTGCCATGGATGACGATCGTCGGCGGATTGCTCCCACCCTGATGGGCATAGCGTAACTTGGGCCTGAACAGGCCGGCACGCGGCGGCGGTTGGCGCGTGGTGGCCTGCAGCAGGGTGCGCGTGAGCTTCGGCGTGGGTAGGTTGGCCATCGCCGCCGCATAGCAGGCGTCCACGGAGGCGAGCAGCTCCTGCACGCCCTTGCCGGTGAGCGCGGAAAGGAAATGAAAGCGGGCGAATGCCAGGAATCCGAGCCGGCGCTCGATCTCGCGCCGCACGAGTTCGCGCCGTTCGGCGTCCACCGCGTCCCACTTGTTCACCGCCACCACCACGGCCCGGCCGGCTTCGATGATGTAGCCGGCAATGTGCGCGTCCTGCTCGGCGATCTCCTGGCTTGCATCGAGCACCAGAACGGCCACGTTGCACCGCTCCAGTGCCTGCAGGGTCTTGATCACCGAGAATTTTTCCGCCGCCTCCTCGACCTTCCCCCGCCGGCGCAGGCCGGCGGTGTCGATCAAGGTGTAGGCCTTGCCGTTGCGTTCGAACGGGATCTCGATGCTGTCGCGCGTCGTCCCCGGCTGATCGAACGCGATCACACGTTCTTCCCCCACGAGCGCATTGACCAGGGTGGATTTGCCCACGTTGGGGCGGCCGATGACGGCGATGCGCGGACCGCCGATCTCCTCCGCGTGCGCCTCGGCCGCGGGGAAATCGGCCAGGACGACCTCCATCAGCGCCTGCACGCCCTCCCCATGCGCGGCCGAGATCGCGAGGGGCTCGCCCAGGCCCAGTTCGTGGAACTCGGCGCCCGCGACCGGACGCGACATGCCTTCGGCCTTGTTTACCACCAACCAGATGCGCCGGCCGGTCTTGCGCAGCTGGGCGGCGATCTCCCGGTCCTCCGGCGTCAGGCCGGCGCGCGCATCCACCAGCAGCAACACCGAATCGGCTTCGGCGACCGCCTGCAGGGTCTGCTTCGCCATTTCGTGGAAGATGCCCGTGCGCGCGCCGGGTTCCAGACCGCCCGTGTCGACGACCAGGAATTCGCCCGCGTCCGTAGTGGCGGTCACGCGTGAGGCCGGGGAGGTCGGCCACCAGGGCGTCACGGCTGCGTGTGAGACGGTTGAACAGCGTGGACTTCCCGACGTTGGGACGGCCCACCAGGGCGATGGTCGGGATCATGGGAGCGCTTTGCCGGCCTCGCGCTTACTCGACGGACAGCGCGTACAGGCCACCGCCGCTGGTCTGCACCACCACGCCCGGCCCCGCGCGCAGAGCGGGGGCGACGATCGCGCTGCCGTCGGTGGCCAGGCGTGCGACGAAGCCGCCGTCCTCGGCATCGAGCACATGCACGTAGCCGTCGAAGTCGCCCACGATCACGAAATCCCCCACCGCGGTGGGACCGCTCACCGACCGGTTCAGCAGCTTGTCCTGCGTCCACAGCGACGCCCCGGTCTGGCGGTCGAACGCGCTCACCACGCCATCGGGCGACGTCACGTACACGGTAATGGGATCGATTCCGACCCGGGAGGCGCTCGATGCGTCGCGCGCCCAGGCCACGCCGCCGCGGCGCAGGTCCATGCAGGCGACGCGTCCCTGGTAGGCGGCCGCGCACACTTGCTCGCCGTCGACCGCAGGCGGCGCAGCGACGTCGGTGATGCGCTCGATCTCGTTGTCTCCTTTCGGCTGGGCCACTACCGATTCCCACGCCGGCTCGCCGCTGGCGAGTTCCAGTGCGAGCACGCGCCCGCCGGGGGTGCCGAGCAGCACGAGACCCTCGTTCACCTCGACCGTCGCATCGCCGCGCAGCAGCAGGGACGGCAGCAGCAGCTGATGCTCCCACCTGCGCTCTCCGCTGGCGGCGTCGAGTCCGAAGACCCGTCCATCGACGGTACGCGCGACGACCGTTCCCCGTGCCACCTGGGGTGCACCGAGCACCTCGCTCGTCAACTGCGACCGCCAGCGCGGCGTGCCGTCGCTGCCGTACGCGAGCACCACGCCCTTGCGCGTGCCGGCGAGGACAAGATCTTCCCCGGCACCGACCGCCCCGGTGAGCAGCCCGTCTGCGTCGACCCGCCAGCGCTGCCGGCCGGTGGTTTCGTCGAGCGCCACGATGTGCCCTGTCGAGGACGCCGCGTATACCACCCCATCGGCTGCCGCCGGTTTGAGCGCGTAGTGCTTCGAACCTCCCACCGACGCGCGCCACGCGACACTCGCCTTCGCGCTCGTGGTGAAATCGACCAGCGCATTCGGCTCGATCTTGGCACTTCCGCCACAGGCGGAGAAAGCCAGCGCAGTGGCGAGCACCAGGAACCGGCAGAAAGGACGAAACCGCGGGGCGACGTGCATGCCCGCCCCCATCACTGCGTGCCGCCGAGCGCGTCGAGCTTGGCCTGAACCACCAGACGGTAGTTGCCCTGCTCCGCGAGCTTCGCCAGCGCATCCCGGTAGGCCGCACGTGCCTCGGCGGTCTTGCCCTGGGCGAGCATCACGTCTCCGCGCAGATCCAGATACAGGCCGTCGAATGCCGGCGGATGCTTCGCGTCGAGCAGGCGCAGCGCCTCGTCGTACTGCTTCTCGTCCAAGCGTACGGCCGCCAGGCGCAGGCGCGCCACCGCGCTCGTTTCTTCATCCTTGGCCCGATCGAGCGCCCACTCGAGCTGTGTGCCGGCGCTCTTCAGGTCGCCCCGCTCGAAACTGCTCTTTGCCGAGAGCAAGGCTGCCATGGGGCCGAAGGCAGTGCCGCCGTACCGCTCCATGAGCACGGCCGAGACCTCCTTCGTCTTGTCGGAGTCGCCCGAGCGCACCGCCTCCTCCAGGGTGGCATACAGGCGCCCCGCTTCCATCGCCTTGTTGCCCTGGTAGGTGCGCCAGCCGGTCACCGCCGCCGCGGCCAACGCCGCGGCCACCACCGCGGCGATCACCAGCCGGCCGTTCTGCCTCCACCAGGCCTTCAGGGCGTCTAACTGTTCCTGTTCTTCTAGATCGTACATGTCTCGTTCTCGCTCTAGTTCGATGACAAGCGGATGCGCTCGACTGCATCCGCCAGGTCGAGCGTCTCCTGCACGCCCAGTTCGCGCAGCGGCTTCACGCCCACCTTCCCCGCCTGCGCTTCGCTTTCGCCCACGATCAGTGCAACGCGTGCACCGCTGGCGTCCGCCTTGCGCATCTGCGACTTGAAGCTGCCCTCGCCGCAGTGCAGGATCGCCGAGAGGCCGGCCTCGCGCAGCGCTTCGGCTGCCTGCCACGCCATGTCCTGCGTGCCGGCACCCGCATGGATGACGTACACGTCCAGCCGGGCGGCGGGCACCTCCACGGTGGACGACTCGAGCATCAATGCAAGCAACCGCTCCACACCCATGGCGAATCCGCAGGCGGGTGCGGGCTTGCCGCCCAGCTGCGCGAATAACCCATCGTAGCGTCCGCCGGCGCACACCGTCGCCTGTGCGCCGAGCCGGTCGGTGGTCCACTCGGAGACCGTCAGATTGTAGTAGTCGAGCCCACGCACCAGGCGCGGACGGATTTCGTAGTCGACGCCAACGCTGCGCAGGATCTGCTGCAGTCCCTCGAAGTGGCGCAGCGAGTCCTCGTCGAGGTCGTCGTACAGCCGGGGCGCCTGCTCGATCACACCGCGCATCGCCGGATTCTTGCTGTCCAGCACGCGCAGCGGATTGCTGTGCACACGCCGGCGCGCATCCTCGTCCAGTTCGTCGAGTCGGCTCTCGAGGTACTTGACGAGCCGTGCGCGGTGGCGGGCGCGCGATTCGACCGAGCCGAGTGTGTTGATCTCGAGGCGAAGATGATCCAGCCCGAGACGGCGCCACAGGCGGGAGCACATCACCAGGTGCTCAGCATCCACGTCGGGGCCGGGCAGCCCGAGCGCCTCCACCCCGAACTGATGGAACTGGCGGTAGCGTCCTTTCTGCGGACGCTCATGGCGGAACATGGGACCACTGTAGAACAGCCGCTGCGGTCCCGCATACAACAGGTTGTGCTGCAGGGCCGCGCGCACGCACGACGCCGTGCCTTCGGGACGCAGCGTGAGGCTCTCGCCGTTCAGTTGGTCGACGAAGGTGTACATCTCCTTCTCGACGATGTCTGTGACCTCGCCGATGGAGCGCACGAACAGGTCGGTCTTCTCGACGATGGGCATGCGGATGTTGCGATAGCCGTAGTCGCGCAGCCACTGCCGCACCGTGTCCTCGAAGAACTCCCACAACGGGGTCTCGGCCGGGAGCACGTCGCTCATGCCCCGGATTGCCTG
Organism: uncultured Burkholderiales bacterium; assembly: GCA_964570955.1. Classification (GTDB taxonomy): domain Bacteria; phylum Pseudomonadota; class Gammaproteobacteria; order Burkholderiales; family SHXO01; genus SHXO01. The sequence continues at coordinate 10,912 of CAZNBS010000050.1, forward strand.
GATGGTCTCGCTCATTCGAAAGAATCGAAAACGTGATCGGGACGCGCGGCGCCTGCCATCAGGCGGCAACGTCGCCGCGGGGTTCGGCGCTGCGGCCGAAGCGGGCCTCGACGTAGCGCAGGACGATGGCCTGGAACTCCTCCGCGATGCGCGCCCCCTTCAGGGTGACGGTGCGTTCGCCGTCGACGTAAACCGGCGCGACCGGCGTCTCGCCGGAGCCCGGCAGACTGATACCGATGTCCGCGTGGCGGCTCTCCCCCGGTCCATTGACCACACATCCCATGACCGCGACGGTCAGGCGCTCGACGCCGGGGTAGGCCTGGCGCCATTGCGGCATCTGCTCACGCAGCCAGCCCTGGATGCTCCCTGCCAGTTCCTGGAACGTCGTGCTCGTGGTCCGGCCGCAGCCCGGACAGGCAACGACCATGGGTGCAAAGGCGCGCAATCCCATGGTCTGGAGGATCTCCTGCGCCACGATCACTTCGCGGGTACGGTCGCCGCCGGGTTCCGGCGTGAGCGACACGCGGATGGTGTCGCCGATCCCTTCCTGCAGCAGTACGGCCATCGCCGCCGTCGACGCGACGATTCCCTTGCTGCCCATGCCGGCCTCGGTGAGGCCGAGATGTAGCGGGTAGTCGCAGCGCGCAGCGAGATCGCGATAGACGCGGATCAAGTCCTGTACGCCGCTGACTTTGCACGACAGCACGATGCGATCGCGGGACAGCCCCAGGTCGACTGCTCTTTCTGCGCTCTCCAGCGCGGACTGCACGAGCGTGCGGCGCATCACCTCCGTCGCATCGAGCGGCGCGGCACTGCTGGCGTTCTCGTCCATCATCCGCGCCAGCAGTTCCTGGTCGAGGCTGCCCCAGTTCACGCCGATGCGTATCGGCTTGTCGTGGCGGCACGCGATCTCGATCAAGGTGGCGAACTGGTCGTCGCGCTTCGCCCCGCGGCCGACGTTGCCCGGATTGAGCCGATACTTGTCCAGGGCCGCGGCGCACTCCGGAAACTGCGACAGCAGCTTGTGGCCGTTGAAATGGAAGTCCCCGACCAGGGGCACGTACACGCCCATTGCGTCGAGCCGATCACGGATCCTGCCAACCTGCGCGGCGGCTTCCGGGCTGTTCACCGTGATGCGTACGATCTCGGAACCGGCACGGGCCAGTTCGGCCACCTGGCGCGCGGTCGCCTCGGCGTCAGCCGTGTCGGTGTTGGTCATGGACTGCACGACGATGGGCGCCTCGCCCCCGACAGCGACCTTCCCCACGCGTACCTGCCGACTGGCGCGACGTGCCACCGAGGCTTCCATGGCGGCGGTCAATCCGGTTCGGCGCGCGCGGCGCCGGTTCCGTCGGACATGGGCGGCGGTTCGCTCAGTCGGGGCGTTTCGCCCGGCACCGCACCGGTATCCTGAGGTCCCGCATCGCGCTCGGATGCCGGACGCAGCAGTGCCAAAGCGATCAGCGCGGCTGCCACGGCGGCCAGGATCCATCGCAACCGCCGCGTCCGGCGGGCCAAACGCGCGTGCGCAGCTTGCGCTGCGTCGGCCTCGGGCGAAGGGGTCGCCGCAGCCTCGTCTGCGCCAAGCTGCGCGATCTGCGAATCGAGGTCTATCCGAAGCAGCTTCGCGTAATTGCGCAGGAATCCGCGCACGAACACGTGGCTCGCGAAGGCGTCGTAGTCGTCACGCTCGAGCGCTTCGACCTGGCGCACCGACAGCTTCAACTGCCGGGCGACATCGCCGAGGCTCAACCCGTGTGCGGCGCGTGCCGTGGACAGCCGGGCGCCAAGCCCCAGCGGGTCGGGTATCTGCGGACTCGTTCCATCCTGCGCGCGTGCGCCGGCATCCTGCACGTCGGCGGCGTGCGGCGCTCGACTGGGATGCGTCGCGGGAATGGCCGATCCGTTGGACGGATCGCTCATCAGAAACGCCCCTCGTTCAGTGCCTTCGTCTCGGGCGACCCCGGATAGTTGCGACGCAACTGCGCGGCGTAGTTGGACAGGGCACCCCTGTCTCCCATCTGCCGCTCGATGCGCGCTGCCAGCCACAGCGCTTCCGGGCCGGGCGTGCTGACCACCCGCATGTAACGGTCCATGTACGTCTTGGCACTCTGCGCGTCGCCGCGGCCGAAGCGCATGTCCGCCATGCTGTAGAGCGATTGAGGCTGCTGGGCGTTGAGTTGCAGGGCCCGGCCGAAGTACTCCTCGGCGGCGGCCAGATCACCCATGCCGCGCGCACACAACCCGGCGTTCTTGTAGGCGACGTCGGGCGTCGCGTAGAGGGGATTCTTCACCGCGTCGAGGAAGTAGCGGATCCCCTCGCGACTCCGGTTGCGCTGGCAGAGGAACAAGCCGTAATTGTTCTTCGCCTGGGAGTTGGCCGGGTCGACCCGCAATGCCTCCTTGAAGTCCGCCTCGGCGCGTGCGTCCTCTTTCAGGTCCATGTACACCAGGCCCCGGGCATTCCACGCCGGCGCGTACCTGCGGTCGGCGGAAATGGCCTCGTTCAGTTCCTCCAGCGCCACGGCCATCTTGCCGGCGTCGTAATAGGTCACACCGAGCTCGGTGTGAATGCGGGCCCGCTCGCGCGCGCTTGCGCCCGCAGCGTCGGCCGGCACGTTGGGCACGCCGCTGCGTGGCGTCGCCGTACAGCCCGTCAAGGCCACCAGCAGGAGCGCCAGCCACGAAACTCGAATCATGCGCGCACCTCCGTGTCGCGCCGTTCGCGCCGGCGCGTGCGATCGTTGACCTTTCCCGCCAACTGCCCGCAGGCCCCGTCGATATCGTCGCCGCGCGTCCGACGCACGGTCGCCACGACCCCCGCATCGAGCAGGATCTGCTGGAACCGGCGCACGGCATCCGGCTGCGATCGCTCGAAGCCCGACTGCGGGAACGGATTGAAGGGAATCAGGTTGAACTTGCACGGCACCTCGTCGGTGATCTCGAGCAGTTCGCGCGCATGCGCCGGCTGGTCGTTCACCCCGGCGAGCATCACGTATTCGAACGTGATGAAGTCGCGTGGCGAGCCTCTGCGCTTCCATTTCACGCCCAGCGCGGGAAGTTCGGCCGGCTCGGCTTCGGCAGGGGCCGCTTCCACGTAGCGCCTGCATGCAGCAAGCAGTTGCGCCAGCGGCCACTTGCGGTTGATCGGCACGAGCCGATCGCGCATGGCATCGTTGGGCGCGTGAAGCGACACGGCCAGTGCCACAGGACACTCCTCGCGCAGGCGGTCGATGTTGGGCACGACGCCGGAGGTGCTGACCGTCACCCTGCGCCGTGACAGGCCGTAGGCGTGGTCGTCGAGCATGATGCGCAAGGCCGTGACGACGTTGTCGAAGTTCGTGAGCGGCTCGCCCATGCCCATCATGACCACGTTGGTCACGACCCGGTCTCCAGTGGCCGGATCGCTGCGCGCGTCTCTGCCCAGCGCGTGGTTGGCCCACCACAACTGACCCACGATCTCGCCCACGCTCAGATTGCGATTGAAGCCCTGCCGGCCGGTGGAGCAGAAGGCGCACTCGAGCGCACATCCAACCTGGCTCGACACGCACAGGGTCCCGCGATTGGGCTCCGGGATGAACACGGTCTCGACGCCGTTGCCGGCACCGACGTCGAGCAACCACTTGCGCGTCCCGTCGGAGGCAACGGAATCCGCGAGGACCGACGGCACCTTCACCTGTGCCTGGCGCGCAAGCATTTCCCGCAGTGACTTCGCCAGGTCGGTCATGCGCTCGAAATCCGACTCGCCGAAGTGATGCACCCAGCGCATCAGCTGGCGCGCACGAAACGGCTTCTCACCGACCGACGCGAGGTACTCGGTAAGCTGCGGCAAGTCGAAATCGAGCAGGTTTACCGGCATCAGCGTCCGTGTACGTCAACCGCCGCGAAGAAGTACGCGATCTCCGTCGCAGCCGTATCGGGACCGTCCGAACCGTGTACGGCGTTGGCGTCGATGCTGTCGGCAAAATCGGCGCGGATGGTGCCGGCCGCTGCCTTCTTCGGGTCCGTGGCGCCCATCAACTCGCGGTTCTTCTGGATCGCGTCTTCACCTTGGAGCACCTGAATCATGACCGGCCCGGATGTCATGAACTTCACGAGATCGCCGAAGAACGGGCGCTCGCGATGCACGGCATAGAACCCCTCGGCCTGCGCCGTGGAAAGCTGCATCATGCGTGCCGCAATGACACGCAGCCCGGCCGCTTCGAAGCGCGAATAGATCTGCCCGATGACGTTCTTCGCGACTGCATCGGGCTTGATGATGGAAAGCGTACGCTGTACTGCCACGGAGGTCTCCCTGAATGCCTTTTCTAGAGAATTCAGCAGGATAGCACGGCAACCCGGAAAACGAAAGGCGGGCTTGCGGGTGCGCTCCCGCTCTGCGGGACGGTGCCGGCGTGCCGTGTGACCGACGCATCGGCCGGGCGTTCAGTGCGGCGCCGGCTCCCAGTGCGGGATCACCCCGGCCTCGTCCGCAGCGGCAGCGAAACGGCAATCCATCCCCACGCGGGCTACCCAGGCGAGTTGCCCCCCCGCGCGCAGGGCCGGAAGCCGGGCGCGCTGCCAAGCAGGAATGCGGCACTCGCGCAGAAGGTTCTTGAGCGTCCGTGACGGGCGACCCGGTGCGAGCTTGAGCCGCTCCCCGCCGGTGCGCACACCGATGCGGGTGCCGCAATCGAGTAGGCGCGCCCTGCTCAGGCCGTGTCCGCGCATCGGCAGGAAGTGCAGCGTCCCGAGGCCGTATGCCAGCGGCACGACCTCTTCGCCGCTCCACGCCACTTCCCATCCATCCGGAATCTCCGGCTGCACGCCGACCGTCACGACGTCGTCGCCGTGCCTGCGCAAGCGGAGCTCGCCGAATGCGATCTCCGGATGTCTCCCGGGGCCGGCTTCGACCAGTTGCCGCCTCGCCTCCTCGAGCCGCTCGCGCGCCGGAACCGAAACGCCCTGGCCAGCGAGATACCAGCGCAGCAGATTGCGCCCACGCGCTGGCGTCAAGGCGCGCAGTTTCGCCAGCGACACCGCGTCCGCGCCGGCCTCCCGCCCCGCGTCCGCCCGTGCGAGATCGTCCAGCAGTTCGGCCGACTCGGCGAGATTTGCCGCAGCCCGCGACCACGTGTGCCGATAGCCGGGAAACCGCGCCTCGACCCTGGGGAGCAGTTCGAGGCGCACGTAGTTGCGATCGAACTCCGGTCGTTCGTTGCTCTCGTCATCGACCCACGCGAGGCCGTGCTCGCGTGCATGGCTCACGATGTCCCGGCGAGCGACGCGAAGCAGCGGCCGCACCAGCCGCATGCCGTGCGTCAGCGGACGCACTTCGGGCATGCCCGAGAGTCCGTGCACGCCGGCGCCGCGATTGAGGCGCATCAGCACCGTTTCGAGCTGATCGTCGAGGTTGTGCGCGAGCGCCACGGCATCCACCTGCAGCCCGGAGAACGCGGCATAGCGCGCGGCGCGCGCCGCGGCCTCGACCCCCGTTCGCACGTCCAGCCGCACGCACGAGACCTGCAGCTCGATGCCGTAGGCATGGCAGCGCGCGCGACAGAAGCCCGCCCACTCGTGCGAGTGCGGACTCAGCCCGTGATCGACGTGCACGGCCGACAGCCGCAGCGGATGCTGTCGGGCGAGCCGCGCGAGCAGGTCGAGCAGCACGCAGGAATCGATGCCGCCGCTCAAGGCCACGCAGATGCGTGCGCCGAGCAGGTCTGCACCGGCAAGCGCTGCGGCGACGCGCGCTTCGAGCGCCGCGCCGCTCATGCGCGCTCCGCGCTCGGACGCTGGTGGCGGTGCGGCCTCAGCGTTCGGCCACTTCCTTGAACTTGCCGTAGCCCATCAGCCGGCTGAAGCGCGCTTCCAGCAGGGCGCCGACGGGCTTCTCCTGCGTCTGCGCCAATGCCTCCTGCAGCGCGCGGCGGAGGGACTGGAAGATCGCCGCATGATCGCGATGCGCGCCCCCCAACGGCTCGCTGACGACCTTGTCCACCAGGCCCAGGGTCTTGAGGCGCGATGCGGTGATGCCCAGGGTCTCGGCAGCGTCCGGCGCCTTCTCCGCGCTCTTCCACAGGATCGCGGCGCACCCTTCGGGCGAGATCACCGAATACGTCGCGTACTGCAGCATCAGCACGACGTCCCCCACGGCGATGGCCAGGGCGCCGCCCGAACCGCCCTCGCCGATGATCGTCACGATGACGGGCACGCGCAGTTCCGCCATCACGTAGAGATTACGGCCGATCGCCTCCGACTGGCCGCGCTCCTCGGCGCCGACACCAGGATAGGCGCCCGGTGTGTCGACGAAAGTCATGACCGGCACGCCGAACTTCTCTGCGAGGCGCATGAGACGCAGGGCTTTGCGATAGCCCTCGGGACGGGGCATCCCGAAGTTGCGGAACAGCTTGTCCTTGGTATCGCGCCCCTTCTGGTGGCCGATGACCATTACGCTCTGCCCCGCGAACCGCGCCAGGCCGCCCACGATGGAGGCATCGTCGGCAAAGTTGCGATCGCCGTGCAGTTCCTGGAAATCGGTGAAGATGTTGTTGATGTAGTCCAGCGTATAGGGCCGCTGCGGATGACGGGCGACCTGGGAAATCTGCCAGGGTGTGAGCTTGCCGTAGATCTCCTTGGTCAGCGTGTTGCTCTTCTTCTGCAGGCGGTTAATCTCCTCGCTGATGTCCAGCGCCGAGTCCTCCTGCACGTATCGCAGTTCTTCGATCTTCGCCTCGAGCTCGGCGATGGGCTGCTCGAACTCCAGGAACGTGGTCTTCATGCGCCCGTCCTATTTGCCGTAGTGCTTGTTCAGGTACGCGACGATCGGCGCGACGCTCTCGGGCGGGATCGGCGCGCCCATGATCGTCACCATCTTGTTGACCGACCCCTGCCAGCCCGTCTCGTCCAGGAAGGGCGAATTCATCTCGATGTAGTCCAGGCTGTGGCACATGGCGCAATGCGCCTCCACGGCTTCGCGGCCGGGTCCGTCCTGCAATCGGACCGAGGCCTCGTCGGCCGTTGCGGGCGTGCAAGCCAGGGCCAGCACCGCCATCGACAGTATCGCTCTCATCGCGCCTCCTCAGGCCACTCGTACCGAAATCCGATGCATCACGTTATGGTGATACCCGGCCGGATTGCGGATCAGTTCGTGTGTCTGGCTCACGCCCATGCGATTGGTCGCCCGCGCCACGATCCGGTAACTGCCCGGGCGGGCATACGGCACCAGGTAACGCCACTGCCGCCACGCGAAGCGTCCAAGGTCCTCGCCCAGTTCGGCGGCACGCCAGCTGCGCCCGTCGTCGAGCGAGACGTCGACCGAGACGATTCCGGCACCGCCGTCCCATGCCACGCCGCGCACCTCGAGCGCCTCGCCCTCAGCCAGCGATGCACCGTCGGCCGGGGCGAGGATCAGCGAATTGACCACCATCTCCGTGATCGGCGTGTTCGACTCTGCCTCCTGCGACAGGAAGCGGTCCACCACCGGAAACATGCCTTTGGGGATGCGGTAGGCCTTGGCCATCCAGAAGCCGTCGTACGCCGTGCCCGTGACGTTGACCGTCGTCAGGTGCTTCATCCAGTAGGTCGCCGTCCATCCGGGGACCACCAGGCGCGCCGGATACCCGTTCCAGTGCGGCAGAGGCTCCCCGTTCATCTCGAGAGCGATCAGGGTGTTCTCGTCCATCGCCTTCCAGACGGGGATGCTCTTGACGTAATCCGGCGTGCCGGACGCCACACCGGAGTCGGCACCGTCCACGACCACCTCGACAGCAGTGCGGTTCACCCCCGCGCGTGTCAGCACATCGCGCAGCCGCACGCCTCTCCAGCGCGCATTGCCCATCGCCCCGTAGCCCCACTGCACGCCGGGAACGTGCGGGTCGGCCAGGCCGCGCCGGTTGCCCGAACACTGGCACACCGCATTGAGCTCCACCGTCTCGAACTCGCTGCGCAGCTGAGCGAGCGAGAACGCGCGCGGCGAGGCTGCCGCGTCGCCGCCGACCTGCAGGCGCCAGTCGTGGGCGGCGATCTCGGGAATGGAGGCGAGGTGATAGCGCACGAAGAATGCATCGTTCGGCGTGAAGGCCTCCGCGAAGGACGCGATCGGTGTCTCGAAGTTCGGAGGCCGCCACGTCTTCTTGATCAGCGCGACCTTGCCAGGCAGTGCGGCGAACTCCCCCGAACGCAGCGTGCCTGCAGGCAGGGAGTCCGGACCGAGGGAACCGCCCTGCGCGCGCGCCACGGGAGACATTCCGGCCAGCACGAGGCCGGAGGCCGACGCTAGAAAACGGCGTCTACTCGTCATCGCTACACCTCCTCCCTTTCTTGGTTGGAGGCGAAAGGATAACGCCATCGCAGGTGGCGCAGGGTGGCGCCCACCGCGAACGCGATCAGAACAGCACCCCGGCGCGCGCCCGTGGGTCGCTGTGCGCACTCGCCGTGCCGCTGCCCGCCTCCACGAACACCGCCTGCATGTTGCCCCAGCGCCGGCGCCCCTCCTGCACCACGTGCCCCTTGGCACGCAGCGCCTCCAGCCAAACGCTGTCGAACTCGCCCGGCTCGTACTCGACACGGTCGGGAAGATACTGGTGGTGGAAGCGCGGCAGCGCAACCAGCCGGTCGATGTCGAGTGTCGGACCGTCCACGTAGTCGAGGATACCCAGCATCACCATGGAAAGGATGCGCGAGCCGCCCGGCGTGCCGAGCACCAGCGTTCCGCGCGCATCCTCCACGAAGGTGGGTGACATGCTCGACAGAGGACGCTTGCCGGCGGCGACTGCGTTGGCCGCACCTCCGGTGAGCCGGAACGCGTTCGGCACGTCGCGCGCCACCGCGAAATCGTTCATCTCGTTGTTGAGCAGCACGCCGGTGTCGCCCGCCACCACCCCCGCGCCGAACGGAAGGTTGACACTGAGGGTGGCTGCGACCAGATTGCCGTGCCGGTCGGCGATCGAGAAGTGCGTCGTGTCGTCCCCCTCCTGCAGAGGCAGGAACTGCGCATCCAGCGCCTGGCTCGAGCCGGCGCGCAGCACGTCGATCGAGGCGGCACGCTCGCGTGCGTACGCAGCCGAGCGGACGCGCGCGGGCACGTCGACGAAATCCGGATCGCCCAGGTAGCGCGCGCGGTCCTGGTAGGCTCGCCGCCACGCCTCGACGACGAGGTGATCGCGCTCGACGGGCCGCAGCTCTGGCAGCGGAAACGTCTCCAGAATCCGCAGCGCCTCCCCGATCACCACGCCGGCCGACGACGGAAGCGACGCAGTCGTGATGCGCGCACCGCGATACGTGAACTGCTCCGGCTCGCGCACGACGACGCGGTAGGCGGCGAGGTCCTCCTCGCTCCAGATGCCGCCGGCGGCGCGCACCCCCGCCACCAGGCGGCGCGCCACCGCCCCTCGGTAGAAGCCGTCGTGCCCCTGCTCGGCCAGTGCGCGCAGCGTCGCGGCCAGCATCGGCTGCATCACGCGCGCACCTTGCTCCGGGACCTGTCCATCGCGCAGGAAGATCGCTGCGGTGGCCGGGTCCTGTCGCATCAGTTCGGCACGGTACCGCGCCGCCCAGACGTAGCGCGCGTCGACCTCGAATCCCTGCTCGGCCAGCTCGATCGCGGGCGCGAGGCTTCGCGCAAGCGGCAATCGACCGTAGTCCCGCGCGAGGAGGGCCAGGGCCGCAGGAACACCGGGAATGGCTGCGGCGAGCCCGCCATCGAGCGATTGGCGTCCCGCCGGCTTGCCATCCTCGCCCAGGTACATGTCCGCGGTGGCGGCTCCAGGCGCGGTCTCACGCGCGTCGAGCATCACGCGCACACCGTCGTCTGCGCGGTGCAGCAGGAAGAAACCGCCGCCGCCAAGACCCGATGCGAATGGTTCGACCACCGCGAGCGCCGCTGCCACCGCCACCGCGGCGTCGAACGCATTGCCGCCCTCCGCGAGCAGGCTCTCGCCCGCCTTGGTCGCCAGTGCGTGTGCGGAGGCAATGGCGGAGGTACCCGCCTGCGCGCCGGTTGCGAGCAGCGCGAGCAGGAGCAGCAGGACCGCGGAGAGGGATCGCCCGCGGAGGAACACAAACAACATGTGACGGTTGCGGATTGTCATTACGAGAGCCGGATTGAACACCGGCGGCACTGTATCACCGCCGTGCGCTCGCCTGCGCCAGGGCGCGCAGTCACGCGGGCGCCGTGCCTGTGACGTTCGCCGCCGGTTCGCGCACACGGAACCAGGCGGCGTAGAGCGCGGGCAGGAACAGGAGGGTCAGCACCGTGGCCACCAGCAGCCCGCCCATGATGGCCACCGCCATCGGTCCCCAGAACACACTGCGCGTGAGCGGAATCATCGCAAGCACCGCCGCAGCGGCGGTCAGCACGATGGGCCGGAAGCGCCGCACGGTGGATTCGACCACCGCCTCCCAGGGCGCACGGCCCGCGGCCAGGTCCTGGTCGATCTGGTCGATGAGAATGACGGAGTTGCGCATGATCATGCCCGACAGCGCGATGACCCCCAGCATCGCGACGAAGCCGAACGGCACGCGGAACGCGAGCAGGAACAGCGTGACGCCGATCAGCCCCAGCGGCGCGGTCAGCAGCACCACGATGGTCTTCTGCATGCTCTGCAGATGCAGCATCAGCAGCGTCACGATCGTCAGCAGCATCACCGGCATGACGGCGTTCACCGACCCCTGTCCGCGTGCACTTTCCTCGATCGCGCCACCCTCTTCGATCCGATAGCCCGGCGGTAGCGACGCACGCAAGGGGTCCAGCCTTGGATTGATCTGCTGTGACACCACCGGCGCCTGCATCCCCGAAACGATGTCGCCCTGCACGGTGATCGTGGGCGTGCGGTTGCGCCGCCAGACGATGCTCTCCTCGAATCCGTAGCTGATGCGGGCGATCTGCGACAACGGGATCCACTTACCGCTTTGCGTCGGCACGTTGATGCTGCCGATCTCATCGAGGCTCATGCGTTCGCCGCTCTCCGCCCGCGCCAGCACCTCGACGAGCTTGTCCCGCTCGCGGTAGTCGGTGATGCTGAAACCGGTCAGGACCGAATTGAGCAGGTTGGACAGGTCCTGGGAGGCAACGCCTACCAGCCGCGCCTTGTTCTGGTCGATATCGAGCCGGACGACTTTGGACAATTCGTTCCAGTCCAGGTGCACATTGAGCATGTGCGGATTGGCGCGCACGACTCCCTCCACGTCGCGCGCAATGCGCCGCAACTCGGTGAAGTCCCGTCCGCTCACCCGGAATTGGACCGGGTAGGACACCGGGGGGCCGTTCTGCAGGGGATTGACGCGCGCGCGCACCAGCGTGAACTCCTCGGTCAGGCGCTTCATGAGTCGCTCGGCCACCGCCTCACGCACCGCGTTGCCGCGGGTGGTCACGACGAACTCGGCCAGATTCGCATTGACCAGCTTCTGGTCGAGGGGCAGATAGAAGCGCGGCGAGCCGCCGCCGACGTATGCGACGTAGCCGAGCACGTCCGGGTCGGCCTCCAGAACCTTCTCGAAGCGTTTCGCCTCGCTCTCTGTCGCGAGAATGGAGGCTCCGGCGGGCAGGCGCAGATCCACGATGAGTTCGGGCCGGTTGGCAGACGGGAAGAACTGCTGTTGAACCAGCCCGAAGCCCGCGAGCGACAGCAGGAACGTGCCCACCGTCGCGCCGATCACCAGCCAGCGTCGCCGCACGCACCACGTCACGAGTCGGCGGAAGCGCCGGTAGAACGCGGTGTCGTACACATGCTCGCCGTGGCCAGTCGCAGGTGCGCCGGCGCCGAGCCCGGGGAACATCCGGCTCAGCAGGCGCGGCAGCAGGCCGGGCGGGCGCGCGCCTGCGGCGACGGGATCGGGCAGCAGCTTGTAGCCCAGATAAGGCGTGAACAGGACGGCCACCACCCACGAGATCATCAGCGACATGCCGACCACCGCGAAGATGGAGAAGGTGTATTCGCCGGCCGCCGATTTCGCCAGCCCGATGGGGAGGAAGCCGGCGGCGGTGATCAGCGTGCCGGTGAGCATCGAAGGCGCGGTCGAGGTGTAGGCAAAACCTGCCGCTTTGAACCGGTCCCAGCCCTGCTCCATCTTGATCGCCATCATCTCGACCGCGATGATGGCGTCGTCGACCAGCAGTCCGAGCGCGATGATCAGCGCACCGAGCGAGATGCGCTGCAGGTCGATGCCGGCGAGCCGCATTCCCAGGAACGTCATCGCCAGCACCAGTGGCACGGAGAGCGCCACCACCACCCCAGTGCGCAAGCCCAGGCTGAGGAAGCTGACCGCCAGCACGATGATCACCGCCTCGCCGAGCGTGCGCATGAACTCACGGATCGATGCCGACACGACGCTGGGCTGATCGGCAACCTGATGCATCTCGATGCCAACCGGCAGCTCGGCCTGTAGCCGGGCCGTCTCGGTCCTCAACCGTTGCCCGAGCTCGATGATGTCGCCGCCCCTGCGCATGGCGATGGCCAGACCGATCGCCTCCTGGCCGCGGAAGCGCATCTTCAGGATAGAGGGATCGACGTAACCGCGTTGGATGCTCGCGATGTCACCGAGGCGGAACAGGCGGCCGTTCGCATGGATGCCGATCTCGGCCACGCTCTGGGGCGAGTCGAATGCGCCGCCGACGCGCACGAATATGCGATCGTCCCCTGTCTCGTAGCTGCCGGCCGGCACCATGCTGTTCTGCTCGGCCAGCACCTGGAACATCTGTACCGGGTCGATCCCGAGCGTGGCGAGCTTGCGATGGGAGATCTCGACGTAGAT
>CAZNBS010000051.1:0-23320 GCA_964570955.1 uncultured Burkholderiales bacterium
CGTTCTCGCGGATCACCTCGGCGTAGGTGGTGGTCACGTTCTCCTGCTCGAGCCAGCGCAGACACCAGTAGCGCTCCATCATCCGCTGGAACTCGTTGTACGCCTCGTAGGCCTGGTCGAAATCGCGCATCGCCGTCAGCAGTCGCTCGCTCTTGGGACCATAGGCCGGAGTGTCCCCGCGCAGCCAACTGACCAGTTGCTGTTGGTTCAACAGATCCACATATCGGCGCAACGGCGAACTAATCCAGGTGTAGTAGGCCACACCCAGGCCCTGGTGCGGGGCGGGTACGGTGGACATGCGCACCTTGCCGTTGCCCTGCGCCCGGTAGATCGCGGCGACCCCGGCCTCCGCCATCACCCGGCCCCACTCCGAATTGACGTAGATCATCAGCTCGGAGACGACCTTGTCCATCGGCGCACCACGCTTGCGCTGGACGATGCGCACGTGCTCGCCCTCGACGTAGAAGCTGTAGTCCATGTGCACGGTGCGCGGCTGCTCCGGGCGCCCTCGCCCCCCCTCGAGCACCGTGGCCAGGTCGTACAGGATCTTGAGCTCCTGACCAAACGGAAAATCCTGCCGCACGGCGGCAACCGAATCCTCGTTGAACTGCGCCTCGAGCGCATCGTGGCGCAGGTTGGCTTCGATCGTCACCCGCTCGACCACGCTGCGCGTGCGCAGAATGCGCAGGTCGGCCGCAACATCCATGTACATCGACACTGCCGGCACGGCGCCCCCATGCGCCAGGGTGAACTGCGCGACGGCCGAGGCGGGCAGCATGGTGATCTTGCCGCCGGGCATGTACACGGTCGACAGCCGCGAACCTGCCTCACCGTCCAGCTCCGAGCCGGGTGGAATGCCCAGAGCGGGGGCCGCGATGTGGATGCCGACCTCCCAACCGCCGTGGGGTAAGGGGCGCACCGAGAAGGCATCGTCGATCTCCGTCGTGGTGACGTCGTCGATGCTGAAGGCACGCGCCGGCGACAGCGGAAGATCGTCCGGAAAAGGCATCACGGGAAGCTCGCGCGCCGCGGCGCCCTCGGGGAAATAGTCGAACAGGAATCGGTTGAGGTGATAATCGCGCGAGGAGGTGATGGCGCCGCATCGCGACAGCAGTTCCGCGGTGGACATTCCCGCTTCCGCGGCAGCCTGCTCCAGCGCCTTCACCTCGATCGTATTTCGGTCGGGCTTGTACAGCAGTTGCGGCAGGATCGGCTGGAATTCCACCGGCAACCGAAACGCGGACAACTCCTCGAGGTAGCGCGCCTGCTGAAGGGCCTGCTGACGCTTGCGCTCGACGCTCGCCAAAGCGGCCTTGAGCGATTCCTCCGGAGCCGGCCGGTAGCGGCCCTTTCCCTTGCGGTAGAAGTACATGGGCGCGCCGTGCAGGCGGTACAGGATCGCCGCCTGCTCCATCGGCGTGGGCGCGTGGCCGAAGTAGTCGTGGGCCAGCGACTCGAATCCGAACTCGTCCTGTCCGGAGCATTCCCAGAGAAAATCGACGTCGATGTCCTGCGCCGCGCGCTGCGCCTCCTCCGCGAAGGACGCGATCGGTCCGTCGAAGCGGAACAGGACATTCGACGCCTTGACCTTGCTGCGCTTGCCGTGCACCGCCTCGACCTGCAGCGACGCGTTGTTGTCCGCCAGGACGGTGCCGACCTTGAAGCCGCCGTCCTCCTCGTAGAAGACATTCATGTGCGAAGGGGCCGGCGCGTCAGATGCACGAGTTTGGACAACATGGGGTGGCGCCGGAGAAAAGCCGGCCATTATACCGACGCGTCGTCGGCCGACGATCTGCGCCCGCGGCTAAGCCAGCCGCGCAAAGCGCAGCACGCGCTCGAGGTAGCGCACGAACTGCGCAAAGCCGTGATCGCTGCCTTGCACCACCACGTGCTCGGCGCCTGCATAGCGGGCCAGCGCCTCCCGGTAGTCGAGCACCTCGTCCCCGGTCGTCACCATGAGCAGGTAGCGCTCCATTCGCGTCGGGCGCTCCACCCACAGGCTGCGCAGTTCGTCCTGGTGCAGTTGCGTCAGCTCGTACGCTTCGTCCGTGTACAGGTTGCGCTGTTCGCCGAGGTAGGCCGCAAGCCCCACGTGCGGCGTGATCGCCGGATTGACCAGGACCGCCCGCACACCGTGGCGCTCGGCCAGCCAGGTCGAGTAGTAACCGCCGAGCGAACTGCCCACCAGCGTGATCTCCTCCGTGGGCGTGCCCTGCATCTCGCGTTCGAGCAGGGCGATGGCCGCGGATGGCCGATCGGGCAGCGCCGGACAGCGGAACCGATCGGGTAGCCCCATCGCAGCGAGGCGCGCGCCGAGCTGGCGTGCCTTGGTCGAGGCGGGCGAGCTGTTGAAACCGTGGACGTAGACGATCATGGGTTTCTCCGGATGACCTCCACATCTTATCTTCCATACCTAATCTCCGGCGGCACGCCGGCTGCGTCGACCCCCGTTGGATGCGACGCCGCGCGGCTTGAACCGCGCGGCAGGCGCGCGCATCATCGCGCAGCCATGCCACGCGCATTCCACCGCATGATCGCAGTCGAGTAGACATGACCGCACCCCTCCAGGCACTCAGCGCCGGCCTCGTCGCCCTCTTTCTCGTCCTGTGGTTCGGTGGGCTGGATCACCGCAAGCTGGCAGAGCCGGACGAAGGGCGTTACCCCGAGGTCGCGCGCGAGATGCTCCAGACCGGCGATCTGGTCACACCGCGCCTGAACGGCTTCAAGCACTTCACCAAGCCGCCGTTGCAGTACTGGATGACCACGCTTGCGTTCCGGCTGTTCGGGGTGAACGAATGGACCGCACGGCTGTGGTCGGCGCTCGCAGGCATGCTCACGCTGCTCGCGGTGCTGTTCACCATGCGCAAGCTGCACGGTGCCGCGGCCGCCTGGGGCGGTGTCGCCGTGCTGGCCGGCAGTCTCTACTTCGTGTTCTTCGCGCAGGTCGGCACCCTGGACATGGGGCTGACATTGTTCATGACGATGTCGATGTGTGCGCTCATGCTCGGCTTGCACGCCTCGCCCGGATCGGACGCGCAGCGCAACTGGATGCGGGTCGCCTGGGTTGCCATGGGCCTCGCCGTCCTCACCAAGGGGCTGATCGGCGTGGTATTTCCCCTCGGGATCGTGGCCGTATACGCGCTCGGCGGGCGCCGGTTCGACCTGTGGCGCCGTCTGCGTCTGGTCGAGGGCAGCATCCTGCTGTGCATCGTGGCGGCACCCTGGTTCGTGGCCGTGTCATGGCACAACCCCGATTTTCCCGCGTTCTTCTTTCTGGAGGAGCACGTTGCCCGATTCGCGGGCTCCGGACACCGGCGCACCAAACCGTTCTGGTTCTTCGTTCCGCTGGTGCTCATCGGACTGCTGCCCTGGACCTGGGCCGTCCTCGAAGGCACGCTCGCCGGCTTGCGCACGCGCCCGGCCGCCGGCGCGTTCCATCCCACGCGCTTCCTCGCGATCTGGGCCCTGGTGATCGTGCTGTTCTTCTCCCTCTCGCAATCGAAGATGCCAGCCTACGTCCTGCCTGCGATCCCACCGCTCGCGATGCTCGCCGGTTGGCGACTGGCCGCGCTCGACGCGCGCGCCCTGCGGCGGCGCGTGCTGCCGCTCCTGGGCGCAATGGGAATCGCCGTCATCACCGCCGCCGCGGTGCTGCCGCGGACGGATCGCGCCGCAGCCCACCGGCACCTCTATGAGGACTATGCCGCGTGGCTGCTTGCGGCCGGTGTGCTGCTGCTGGCTGCCGCGATCCTGATCGGCGTGCTGCGGCTCGCCGGGATGCGGCTGCTCGTGGCCGTGGCGCTCGCCACGCTGACCGGCCTCCAGCTGTGCATCCTCGGCCTCGAGTCGCTGTCGCCGCTGCGATCGAGCCACGCCATCGCCCGGGAGATCGCCCGGCGCTCGACGCCCGACACCGAGATCTTCATGGTGGGCGCATCGTATCTGGCGCTTCCGTTCTACCTCCAGCGCACCGTCGTGCTGGCACAGGAGACCGGTCAGATGTCGTTCGGGGTGCGCCAGGAGCCGCAACGGGCGCTGCTCGAACCTGGCGCCTTTGCGGCGGCCTGGGCTGCGGCCCCGGCAGCGATCGCGCTCATGCATCGGCGCAACTACGAGGAAGCGCGTGCGGAAGGTGTGGCCATGCGGATACTGTGCCGTGACGCCGAGCGCGTGCTGACCATCAAGCCTTCCGCCCACGTGCCTCACGCTCCGGAGCGCGACGCCCCGGACTGCGTGCGCCTGGTTGGGTCGGACTGAGTGAAGCGCGCGCTCAGGCGAGCGCGTCGAGCAGCTTGGCGTGGATACCGCCAAAGCCGCCATTGCTCATGACGAGCACGTGGTCTCCGGCGCGCACGCTCGCGGCGATGGTGCGCACGAGCACGTCGAGATCGGCCTCGCAGGTGAGTTTCTGACCGAGCGAAGCAAGCGCGCGTTCCGCCGGCCAGTCGATGCCGCCCGTGAAGCAGAACACGTGCTGCGCATCGGCGAGGCTGGGCGCGAGGGTATCCTTCATCACTCCCATCCGCATCGTGTTCGAGCGCGGCTCGAGCACGGCCAGGATGCGCGCATCGCCGACCTTGCTGCGCAGTCCTGCGAGCGTGGTGGCAATGGCAGTGGGATGGTGAGCGAAGTCGTCGTACACCGTCACGCCACGCACCTGTCCGCGTACCTCCAGACGCCGTTTCACGTTGCGGAAGCGGCCCAGCGCCTCGATCGACGTTTCCACCGGGACGCCAGCATGCCGCGCCGCCGCGATGCTCGCCAGCGCATTGCTCACGTTGTGGTGCCCGAGCAGGTCCCAGTGCACGGTGCCCAGCGCCGCGCCGCCCAGGCGCACCTCGAACGCGTCCGCCCCACGCGGCTCGGCATGCCAACCCGTCTCGACGTCGAAGTATTCGACCGGTGTCCAGCAGCGCAACTTGTCGCTTGCCGGCGCAAGCACACGGGCCAGCGCCTCATCACGACCGTTGCAGACGATCAACCCGCTGCCGGGCACGGTGCGCACCAGATTGTGGAACTGTGTCTCGATCGCCTTCAGGTCGTCGAAGATGTCGGCGTGATCGAATTCGAGATTGTTGAGGATCGCGGTGCGCGGGTGGTAGTGCACGAACTTGGAGCGCTTGTCGAAGAACGCAGTGTCGTACTCGTCCGCCTCGATCGCGAAGAACGGGCTGTCGGTCAGGCGCGCGGAAACGTCGAAATTCATCGGAACGCCGCCGATCAGGAAGCCCGGATTCAAGCCGGCCTCCTCGAGCACCCACGCGAGCATCGAGGTGGTCGTGGTCTTGCCATGCGTCCCGGCGACCGCGAGCACCCACTTGTCGCGCAGCACGTTTTCGTACAGCCACTGTGGACCGGAGACGTAGGGAAGCGCGCGGTCCAGGATCGCCTCCATCAGCGCGTTGCCACGCGAGACCACGTTGCCGACGACGAACAGATCGGGGGCAAGCGCAATCTGCGCCGGGTCCCAGCCCTCTATCAGTTCGATGCCCTGTGCGCGCAGCTGCGTGCTCATCGGTGGGTAGACGTTGGCGTCGCAACCGGTGACCTTGTGTCCCGCCTGTCGGGCGATGACGGCGATGCCGCCCATGAAGGTGCCGCAGATTCCGAGGATGTGGATGTGCATGAAGGGGACAACGACCGCGAGTCGGGGTGGGGCTGCCGCAGTTAACGGCGCGAACGGACGAAAGTGTATCGCGGCCGGGGCGCGAGACCGAACTGCGCTGCGCTGCTCGCCCTCAGACGGCGAGCGCGAAACGGCGAACGGCGGCGCGGGCGACGACGGCGCCCCACTCCTGAACGAAGTGGCCTGCCTCCCCGATCTCCAGCACGTGCTCGCAGCCGCGAATGTCCGCCTGCAGGGCACGCATCACCGATGGCACGAACACCGGATCCTGCATGCCGATCGCCATCAGACTCTCGCCGTCCCAGCGCGAGCGCCAGAATGCCCGTGCCGCGCGCGACACGGCGGCCCCCGGCGCGTCGGGGCGGTCCGGCACCAGCTGGGGAAAGCGGCGAACACCGGCCTTGTACCGGGCGTCGGGGTACGGCGCGTCGTAGGCTGCGCACTCGGCCGGCGACAGATGCGCACAGGCGCGGCCCAGTAGTTTCCCGGCGGACAGGTCCGGATTGCGCGCCGCCCAATCGCGCCAGGCGACGAATCCTTCGGGGAGCGGCTGGTCGCCGGTTCCCAGGATCGTGTTCATCACGACGAGACGCGTGATGCGATTGGGCAGCTCCAACGGCAGGGTGAGGCCGAGCAGACCGCCCCAGTCCTGGCACACGAGCGCGATGCTGCGCAGATCCAGCGCCTCGACGAACGCCAGCAGCGATCGGCGATGGAAGTCGAAGGTGTAGCGCGCGTCGTCGACGGGCTTGTCCGATCGACCGAACCCGAACAGGTCGGGCGCGACGACCCGACATCCGGCGTCCGTGAACACGGGGATCATGCGCCGGTACAGGTAGCTCCAGGTCGGCTGCCCGTGAAGGCACAGGAAGGTGACCTGCGCCTGACGCGGACCTTCGTCGACGTAGTGCATGCGCATGCCCTCAAAACCCTCCAGGCCCTCGAGGTAGTGCGGAGACCAGTCAAAGCCGGGCAGGTCAACGAATCGATCGTCCGGCGTTCTGAGGAAATCAGGC
Organism: uncultured Burkholderiales bacterium; assembly: GCA_964570955.1. Taxonomy (GTDB): domain Bacteria; phylum Pseudomonadota; class Gammaproteobacteria; order Burkholderiales; family SHXO01; genus SHXO01. The sequence continues at coordinate 6,643 of CAZNBS010000051.1, forward strand.
GAAGTCACCGCGCGATGTTACAGCAGGCGCGACAGCTCGCCGCGCGAGAATCCGGGCGCCGACTCGACCTCGCGCGCCAGGGCGATGACCTTGAACAGTTCGCCCATCTCTGCCGGGCTGAGCAGCTTGTGCACGGCGGCGACCGCCCGCAGGTACGCGGCGCTGCCGGGTCGCTCGCGGGCGAGCAGATCGGTGATGCCCAGATCGATCAGGTAGGCTGCCTGCGTTGTGTAGCCCGCCAGGCGCAAGCCGGCGGCCACCGCCGCTTCGGCGACGGCGGTGAAATCGACGTGAGCGGTGATGTCCTGCAGCCCCGGCAGGAAAAACGGATCGTCGTGCGCCCGGTGACGGTAGTGGCACATGAGCGTGCCGCCGCGACGCTGCGGGTGATAGTACTCGGCGCGTCCGAAACCGTAGTCGATGAACAGCAGGGCGCCACGCGCCAGCCGCTGGGCGAGTGCCCCGACGAGGGCCTCGGCGTGCAGGCTGACCTCGCTCAGGTACGGCGCACGCACCGGCAGCGATTCCGCGCGTGCCCGCAAGCGGCCGGGTGCCAGCGGACGATCCTCGAACACGAGGCGGTCCCGACCGGCGGCCACACCGCGCTCGCGCAGGCCGTCGTGCTGCCACGCCACCAGATGGACCGGCAGCGCATCGAGCACCTCGTTTCCCAGCACGACGCCGTCGATGCGGTCGGGCAATCGGTCGATCCACTCCACCCGCGCTGCCAGATGTCCTGGCAGCCGCGCGATGCACTGCGCCTGTCGCGCGCGCAGTTGCGGGCTGACCTCCAGGATCGCGTAGTGCACGGGCAGCCGCCCCGACTCGTCGAGCGCGGCGAGGAGTGCACACGCCAGCTGACCGGACCCGGCCCCCAGTTCGACCAGATCGCCACCGCTGCGCGCGAGCATCGGCCCGAGCCCGCGCGCAAGCGTCTGCGCGAACAGCGGAGTGAGTTCCGGCGCGGTGACGAAGTCCCCGGCCTCTCCGAGCTTGGTCGCGCCTGCCGCGTAATAGCCCAGGCCGGGCGCATATAGCGCGAGATCCATGTAGCGCGCGAAGTCGATCCAGCCTCCGCCGCGCGCGATCTCGGACCGGATATGCGCAGTCAGCGCCCGGCTGTGCTCGGCGGCCTCGGCCGAGGGACGGGGCAGTGGGTCGGCGCTCATCTAGAATGGCAGTTTAGCCTCGTTCCCCTTACCGCTCGCATGTCCAACAAGGTTGCCCTGGTGACGGGCGGCGCACGCCGCGTCGGCGCCGCGATCTCGCGTCGCCTGCATGAATGCGGCATGAGCTTGATGGTGCACTACCGCCAATCCGCCGAGGAGGCCCAGGCCCTCCAGGCTGAGTTGAATGCGGCGAGGCCGGACTCGGTCGCCCTGGTGCAGGCCGACCTGCTCAACATCGCCGCATTGCCGGCGCTGGTGGCGCAGACGCTGGAGCGCTTCGGTCGCCTGGACGTGCTGGTGAACAACGCCTCGAGTTTCTTTCCCACGCCAATCGGCCGGATCAGCGAGCGCGAATGGGACGACCTCATCGGCACCAACCTGAAGACGCCCCTGTTCCTGTCGCAGGCTGCCGCGCCGTCTCTGCGTCGCAGCCAGGGCTGCATCGTGAACATCGTCGACATTCACGCGGACCGTCCGATGCACAACTACGTGGTGTACAGCGTCGCCAAGGGCGGCCTGCTGGCGCTGACACGCTCGCTGGCATCGGAACTGGGGCCGGAGGTACGCGTCAATGGCGTCTCGCCAGGGATCATCATGTGGCCCGAGGACGCGCAGTGGTCGGACGAGGTCGGCCGCCAGCGGCTCATCCAGACCACGCTGCTCAAGCGCATCGGCGACCCGGACGACGTTGCCACCACGGTGCGTTTCCTGGTGTTCGACGCACCGTATGTCACCGGGCAGATCATCGCCGTGGACGGCGGCCGCAGCCTCCACCTCTGAGAGTGCACGATGGACCCACAACGCGAAACCTACGAAGCCAACAAGCTGCACAAGCGGCTGCGCCGGATGGTCGGACAGGCAGTTGCAGACTACGACATGATCCGCCCGGGCGAGCGTGTGATGGTGTGCGTGTCAGGCGGCAAGGACAGCTATGCGTTGCTCGACATCCTGCTCGGGCTGAAGGCCCATGCACCGGTCGACTTCGAACTGATCGCCTTCAACCTCGACCAGCGCCATCCTGGCTACCCGGCACACGTGCTGCCCGCCTGGTTCGAATCGGTGGGGGTGCCCTTCCGGATCGAGACGCAGGACACCTACAGCGTGGTCAAGCGCGTCGTGCCCGAGGGAAAGACGATGTGCGGTCTGTGCTCGCGCATGCGTCGCGGCGTCATCTACCGGGTGGCCCGCGAGATGGGCGCGACGCGCATCGCGCTCGGACACCACCGCGACGACATCCTGGAGACGTTCTTCCTCAACCTGTTCTACGCCGCGCGCATCAAGGCGATGCCGCCCAAGCTGGTGAGTGATGACGGCGAGCACGTGGTCATCCGTCCGCTGGCCTACGTTCCCGAGCGCGACCTGGAGCGCTATGCCCAGGTGCGGCAGTTCCCCATCATCCCGTGCGACCTGTGCGGCTCCCAGGACAACCTGCAGCGCCAGCAGATGAAGGCGATGCTGCGCGAGTGGGAGAAGCGCTTCCCGGGTCGGACCGAGAGCATGTTCCGGGCGCTCCAGCACGTCGTGCCGTCGCACCTGGCCGACCGCCGCCTGTTCGACTTCGCCGGCCTCGCACCGGGAAGCGTCCCCGACGCCGGGGGCGACCTCGCGCTGGATCGGGAGCCGCTGCCGCCGTTTCCATTCACCCAAAGTGGGCCTGATGAGGAGATGGATGAAGTTGTAAGTTCGTTCTTGTCAAAATCAGTTTGACGAGGCCAAATTCGGTCGCCATACTGACGCTCGTCCTCAGCAATTGGATTCGCCCGCCATGAACTGCGCCGAGCGCCTCGTCGCCATCTTCGGCAGTCAGGCCGAAGTCGCCCGCCGCTTTCGCATCGACCGCGCCCTGGTCAACAACTGGGTGAAGTCCGGCTACGTCCCATCGCGCTGGGCGATGGAAGTCGAGCATGCGACGGACGGAATGATCCTCGCGACCGAAGTCTTGAACGAAGCGAACGCTCGCAAGCCGATCCGGCTCAAGTCGCGCGGCGAGGAAGACAGCCTTTTCGGACCATCTCTGGCAGGGAGTGACACCATGAACCCATTCGCCCCGGCGAAACGCATCCAGTCGTTCCATCCCCCGCAGCGCACCCTCATGGGCCCTGGCCCGTCGGAGATCAATCCGCGGGTGATGGCGGCGATGAGCCTGCCGGCGATCGGCTATCTCGATCCGATTTTCGTCGAGATGATGGAGGAACTGAAAGGCCTGCTGCGCTACACCTATCAGACAAAGAACCCGCTCACCTTCCCCGTCTCCGGTCCGGGCTCGGTCGGCATGGAGTACTGCTTCGTCAACATGGTCGCGCCCGGCGACAAGGTGGTCGTGTGCCGCAACGGCGTATTCGGGGGGCGCATGATCGAGAACGTGGAGCGCTGCGGCGGTGTCCCCGTGGTGGTGGACGATGCCTGGGGCGAGCCGGTCGATCCGCAGAAGCTCGAGGACGCGTTGAAGGCCAATCCCGACGCACGCGTGGTCGCCTTCATCCACGCCGAAACCTCCACCGGCGTGCAGTCCGACGCCAAGACGCTGGTCGAGATCGCGCACCGGCACGACGCCCTGACCATCGTCGACGCGGTCACTTCACTGGCCGGTACGCCGGTGCTTGTCGACGAATGGAACATCGACGCGATCTACTCCGGCAGCCAGAAATGCCTGTCGTGTACGCCGGGTCTCTCGCCGGTGTCGTTCAGCGAGCGCGTGGTCGACTACGTGAAGAGCCGCAAGGACAAGATCCACAGCTGGTTCATGGACATGAACCTGCTGCTGGGTTACTGGGGCGCGACCACGCGCACCTACCACCACACTGCCCCCACCAACAGCCTGTACGCACTGCACGAGGCGCTGCTCATCCTCAAGGAGGAAGGCATCGAGAACTCGTGGGCGCGGCATCAGCGCCACCACCTCGCGCTCAAGGCCGGCCTGGAAGCGATGGGACTGAAGTATCTGGTGAAGGAGGGCGCGCGCCTGCCGCAGATGAATGCAGTGCACATTCCCGATGCGATCAAGGATCGCGAGGCGGACGTGCGCAAGACGCTGCTGACCGAATTCAACCTCGAGATCGGCTCCGGCCTGGGCCCGCTCGCCGGCAAGATCTGGCGCATCGGGATCATGGGCTACAGCTGCAAGCCGGAAAACGTCATGGTGTGCCTGTCTGCACTCGGCTCTGTGCTCTCCGACATGGGCCTGCCCATCCACGTCGGCGAAGCCGAGGCCGCTGCGCACGGTGCCTATGCGCAGTTGCACGCCAAAGCGGCCCAGCAGAAGAAGCGGGTGCCCGCCGCGGCCTGAGTCCGCCTTCTCCTGCCGTATGAAGACGAGCCGCACAAGGCGGCTCGTCGTGTTGCACCCTCCGCTCAGCTCGGCTTCCAGTAGCGTTCCCAGTAGCCCGGACGGGCGGCGATGCCGTCCGAGTACGCCTGCAGAAGGGCGCTGCATTCGGCCGGACTGCCGAAGAATTGCGGAAACTGCGATCGATAGAGCGTGCAGGCGTGCACCTTGCGCCCAAGCGTCGCGGACACGTCCTCCATCAGCGGCTCGAGCGTGAGCCGTCCGCCGCTGCGTCCTGCACCGCTTCGCAGCAGGCGGTAGAACCAGGCGTCGAGCACCGGCTGCGCGAGGGGGCGCAACCAGGGCCGCAGCCTGGCCTGCATCACGGCGCTGCACGCGTAGGCGCGCGCGGCGCGATGTGCGTGGCGCAGGGTGGAAACTGCAGATGCGGGGTACCGGGAATCGAGTTCGGCGAGGCGGTAGGCCTGCAGATGCGGAAGCAGGACATAGGGCGCGTCCTCGTAGAACCGCAGACGCGCCGGCTCCACGACGATGCGCGCCGCCAGGTGCGTGAGCAGGTGATCGACGTGCCAGCCGACGCCGAGGGGCGCGTACACCGCATCGTAGGTGATACCCCGCAGCACCGCCGCGATGATGGATCGGATACGCTCCAGTTCGCGCAGATAGCGCGCCGGGGTCGCCATGAACAGTCCCGACAGCGACCGGTACGCGCCGTCTCGGAAGTACGCGTCGAGTTCGCCGACCAGGTGGACATAGAACCCGAGGTAGCCGCTCACGACGTATTCCTCCGCCACACGCGCGTCGTCGGGCGCCGAGGCAAGCTTGAAATCCGAGCTGGCGGCGGAGAACACGCTGATCACCAGCGGTCTGCGCCCCTCCGACGAGAGCCGGGAGATCAAGCCGCCGCAGGAAAAGACCGCGTCATCGAGGTGGGGCGAGAGGAAGACCGCCGGATAGTGGGCGGGGGCGCCGGCCTCGCGTCGAGCCCCGGAATCGATGGAAGCCATGGTATGCAGTGTAGTCCGATCGCCCCGGGCTCCGGGCAAAGGTGTGTAACCTATGTGGTTTTCCGATTGCGCGCCGATACGACAGGATCGGCCGCCCGATCGCCCGGCTCCGCCGCATGCACCGCCGCGACGCTCGTCCGAGCAGACTGAGGAATCCAACCAATGCAGCCCGCCGCCACTCCGCGCCGCATCGCCCTCGTGTCCGACGACTTCCTGCCACCGATGACCGGTGCAGGCTACTACCTGAAAAGCCTCGCGTACTATCTGGCGGCGCGCGGACATCACGTGGCCGTAGTCACCACCCGTCCGCGCGGCCATCGCGACGGCGATCTGCCCGCCAATATGACGGTCCACCGCGGCCTGACGATCAACATGTTCGGCTTCGATCAGGCGCTGTACTCCCCGGGCCAGATCCGCCGGATTCTGAAGAGCGAGCGCGTCGAGCTCGTGCACTATCACTATCTGAGCGGCTTGTCGGTGTCCTGCTCCAGCATCGCCGCCAGCCTGGGCATTCCCCAGCTCTACACCTACCACATGTCGGTCGAACTGCTGTCGCAGCCGCTGCCCATGCGACCGTTCAAGCCGCTGTTCTTCGCGCTGTACAAGGCGTTCGCGCAGCGCATGAGGGCGATCGTCACGCCTTCGCGCAAGGTCATCCCGCAGATGAAGTCGCAGGGCATCGATGCGCAGGTGCTGTACCTGAGCAACCCGGTCCTGTTCGAGATTCCGGAATCGATCGCGCCTGGCCCGGCCGTGCCCGAAGCGCCGTTCAGAATCCTGTATGTGGGCCGCCTGGCACCCGAGAAGAACCTCGCCTTGCTGATTCGCGGCGTGGCCGCCCTGGTGAAGAAGCGGCCGCACGTGGAATTGTGGATCGCGGGCAAGGGCGTGCTGCAGCCGCAGCTCGAGGCGCTGAGCGAGGAACTCGGCATCCGCGACAAGGTACGGTTCTTCGGCCACCTCGAGTGGCATGCGCTGAGTGAACGATATGCACAGTGCGACGTCTTCGTCCTGCCTTCGAAGAACGAAGTGCAACCCATGGTGCTCCTCGAGGCGATGAGCTTCGGCAAGCCGATCGTGGTCAGCGACCTCGTGTTCAATCCGGACTTCCTGGAACGCGAGCGCACCTGCCTGGTGGTGGGAGCGGACGACGTCGCCGGCATGGCCGAGGCACTGGGCCAGCTGGCGGACGATCCATCCCGCAAGGAAGCCATGGGAAGGGCAGCGCTCGCGGCGGTCCAGGACCTGACGCCGCCGAGAGTCTTCGCCCGGCTCGAGAAGCTCTACGACGATCTGCTGGCTGGTGCCGAACTGCGCATCTAGCGCAAGCCCGGCTCCCTGCGGCGGCGCATGCCCGCGGGCGGCACGTTAAGATCGTCACCCGGCCAAACAGGACGCGCATCATGATCGTCGAACAAATCTGGACTGCCAACGCCTATCGCAACTTCAACTACCTGATCGCCTGCCCGGAAACCGGCGAGGCGCTCGCCGTCGACCCGCTCGATCACGAGAAGTGCCTGCGCACGGCAAAGGCCAAGGGATGGAGCATCCGGCAGATCCTCAATACGCACGAGCATCGCGACCACACCGGCGGTAACGACGCGTTGGCGCGCGCCACTGGCGCGCGCATTATCGCGCACGAGAACGCCCGCGATACCATCGCCGACATGGCGCAGGGGCTGCGTGCCGGCGACGTCGTCAAGGTGGGGAAGCGCGTCGAGCTCGAGGTGATGGACACGCCCGGACACACCATGGCGCACGTGTGCCTGCTCTCGCACACCGACCAGCCCGCGCTGTTCTGCGGCGATACGCTGTTCAACGCGGGGGCCGGCAACTGCCACAACGGCGGACACCCGGAAGTTCTGTACAAGACCTTCTCCGAGCAGTTGTCCCGGCTCGCCGATTCCACGCTGATCTATCCCGGACACGACTACATCGAGAACAACCTGCGCTTCACAATCGACCGGGAACCGGACAACGAGGCGGCGCGCACGATGCTCCAACGTCTGTCCGGTCAGGATCCCGCGCATGCATACGTCTCGACGCTGGGCGTGGAACGCGACATCAACACGTTCTTCCGCCTGCGCAGTCCCGCGGTCATCGCCCGCCTGCGCGAGGTCTTCCCGGACCTGTCCGAATCGGTCGATCCACGCACCGTCTTCCTCAAGCTGCGCGAGTTGCGCAACAGCTGGTAGTGCCACGCACCGACAAGAGCAGAACATCCATGCGCATCGAAGTCATCTGCACCGGCGACGAAGTACTGACCGGCAAGACGGTCAACACCAACTTCTCCATGATCAGCCAGAAGCTCGAGGACGTCGGCCTCGCGGTACAGTGGGAGACCACTGTGGGCGACGATCGCGAGAACCTCCTGCTGGCATTTCGTCTGGCCGGAGAGCGGGCCGACGCCGTGATCGTGAACGGGGGCCTCGGGCCGACGGTGGACGATCTGTCCCAGGAGATCGCAGCGAAGGCGGCCGGCGTGGAACTCGTCCTCGACGAGGAGTGGGTCACGCGCATGGAGGAGTACTTTCGCTCGCGCGGTCGGATCATGCCGCCCAACAACCACAAGCAGGCGATGCTGCCGGCCGGCGGAGAGCGGCTGGACAATCCGATCGGAACGGCCTGCGGATTCGCAGTCACCATCGGCAGGGCACGCTTCATGTTCACCCCCGGCGTGCCGCGCGAGGTGCGGCGCATGATCGACGAACAGATCATTCCACGACTGCTCGCGATGGCGGGCACGCACACGACCATCCACCTCAAGCGCTTCCACTCCTTCGGAGTGGGCGAGTCTCGCGCCGACCAGATGCTCGCCGGCGTCGAGGCGCTGGCCCATGAGGGCAATGTGAAGCTGGGCTTCCGGGCGCACTACCCGCAACTCGAGACGAAGCTCGCCGTGCGCGGGCGCGACATGGACGAAGTGAGGCGTCAGCTGGGCCCGGTGGAGGCGGAGGTGCGGCGACGGCTCGGCAACTTCGTGCTCGCCGAAGATGACCAGACGCTCGAACGCAACGTGCTCGCTGCACTCCGCGCCAGCGGTTCTTCGGTTGCGATCGTGGAGACGTTCACGGGCGGCCAGATCGCCGCCCGGCTGGCACCGCTTCCCGATGCCGGTGGCGTGTTCAAGCGGGCGACGATCGGACTGGACTGCGGCGAACTCGCGCGCGCCCTCGGTGCAGCCGGGCAGGATGCAGTGTCGATCGCGGCCGCCGCCCGGACGGGCGCGGCGGCCACGCACGGCATGGCGGTGCTGATCGACCTCGACGAAGGACCGGACCGCGTCGAGTTCGGAGGGACCGTACACGTGGCCATCGTGACGAGTCGCGGCGCATCGACGCGGCGCAGCCGGCTGCAGGGAGGACGCGAGTGGCTGCGTCTGGGCGCGATCGAGATGGGACTGGACTGCCTGCGGCGTCATCTCGCCGGGCTGCCCGTGGACGAGCGCATCGATTTCGAGAAGGTCGTATGACCTCCATCGCCGCGCGCGGCGTCACCCGGTATACGAATCCCACCGGTTGGCGCGCATCGGCCCAGGAAGCGCGATGCGCAGCGTTGCCCACGCGACGCCTGGCCGTCTCCCGGCCTGCGCGCGCGTTACAGTCCGAGGCGTTGCCAGAGCGTCGTCGTCGGACCCGCCTGATTGAGCGTATAGAAGTGCAGTCCGGGCGCCCCGCCACGCAGCAGCCGATCGCACAACGCGGTCACCACATCCAGTCCGAAGGAGCGAATCGACGCGATGTCATCGCCGAACCCCTCCAGCCTGCGCCTGATCCAGCGCGGGATCTCGGCGCCGCACGCATCCGAGAAGCGCGCCAGCTGCGAGAAGCGGCTTATCGGCATGATTCCCGGGATGATCGGCACGTCGATTCCCATTGCCTCGCATTCGTCCACGAAGGCGAAGTAGGCGTCCGCATTGAAGAAGTACTGCGTGATCGCGCCATCCGCACCCGCGTCCACCTTGCGCTTGAAGTTACGCAAGTCCTCCTGTGCGCTGCGCGCCTGCGGGTGGTACTCGGGATAGGCCGCCACCTCGATGTGGAAACTGTCGCCGAACGTGTCGCGCACGAAAGCGACCAGTTCGCTCGCATAGCGGAACTCCCCCGTCTCCGCGAGCCCCGAGGGCAGGTCACCGCGCAGTGCGACCAGACGACGGATTCCGGCAGCGCGGTACTGCTCCAGGATCTGGCGGATGGAATCGCGCGTGGAGGCCACGCAGGACAGGTGCGGCGCCACCTGCTGCCCTTCTCTCTGCACTTCGAGTGCGACGCCAAGGGTGCGCTCGCGGGTGGTGCCGCCCGCGCCATACGTCACCGAGAAGAACGCGGGATTCAGCTGAGCCAGCTGCCGCCGCGTGACCCGCAGTCTCTCGAGGCCCTCCGGCGTCTGTGGGGGGAACAACTCGAACGAGAACACTTTCGCTGTCATCTCGGTACGCCTGGAAAAATGCCGGCGAGCGAAGCCGGCGTCACGGGTGCAACCCGTGTCCGGCGGGACGCCGGCCGCGGTTCGTGGCCGCGGCCGGCCGGGGCACGATCAGTAACGGTATTGGTCCGGCGTGTACGGACCTTCCTTTGCGACACCGATGTAGCGAGCCTGCGGATCGGTCAGCTCGGTCAGCTGGGCGCCGACCTTCTTCAGGTGCAGCCGCGCGACCTTCTCGTCCAGATGCTTGGGCAGCACGTACACGCCGAGCGGGTACTTGTCGGTGTTGCAGAACAACTCGATCTGCGCGATCGTCTGGTTGGCGAACGAGGAGCTCATCACGTAGCTCGGGTGGCCCGTCGCGCAGCCCAGGTTCACCAGCCGTCCCTCGGCCAGCAGGATGATGCGCTTGCCGTCCGGGAATACGATGTGGTCGACCTGCGGCTTGATGTTCTCCCACTGATACTTCTTCATGGCGGCCACGTCGATCTCGTTGTCGAAGTGGCCGATGTTGCAGACGATTGCCTGGTCCTTCATCCGCTTCATGTGATCGTGGGTGATGACGTGGAAGTTGCCGGTGGCGGTCACGAAAATGTCGGCCTTGTCCGCCGCGTAGTCCATCGTCACCACGCGGTAGCCCTCCATCGCCGCCTGTAGTGCGCAGATCGGGTCGATCTCGGTCACCCACACCTGCGCGGACAGCGCGCGCAATGCCTGCGCCGAGCCCTTGCCCACATCGCCGTAGCCGCATACGACTGCGATCTTGCCGGCCACCATCACGTCGGTGGCGCGCTTGATCCCGTCGACGAGCGATTCGCGGCAACCGTAGAGATTGTCGAACTTCGACTTCGTGACCGAGTCGTTGACGTTGATCGCGGGGAACGCAAGGCGCCCCTCCTTGGCCATCTGGTACAGGCGCTTCACGCCGGTCGTGGTCTCCTCGGTCACGCCCCTGATCTTGGACAGGCGCGTCGAGTACCAGGTCGGGTCCTCAGCCAGCTTCGCCTTGATGGCCGCGAACAGGAACTCCTCCTCCTCGCTGCCGGGATGGGTGATCGCCGTGGGGTCGGTCTCGGCCTTCGCGCCCAGGTGGAGCAGCAGCGTGGCGTCGCCGCCGTCGTCGAGAATCATGTTCGAGTAACCGCCGTCGGGCCACTCGAAGATGCGGTGCGTGAATGCCCAGTACTCCTCGAGCGATTCGCCCTTGTACGCGAACACCGGGGTGCCGCGGGCGGCGATCGCGGCGGCTGCGTGATCCTGGGTCGAGTAGATGTTGCACGAGGCCCAGCGCACGTCCGCACCGAGGGCCTGCAGCGTTTCGATCAGCACGGCGGTCTGGATGGTCATGTGCAGCGACCCCGTGATCCGGGCACCGCGCAGTGGCTGCTGGGCGGCGTATTCCTCGCGAATCGCCATCAGCCCGGGCATTTCCGTTTCGGCGATCCGGATCTCCTTGCGTCCCCAGTCCGCCAGAGCGAGATCCGCAACATGGAAATCGTTGGCCCGATCTTCCTTGAATACTGCGCTCATCTTGCCTCCGTCAGTCAGCAGAATGGGCGCCGTTCGATCAGTTCGCGGACTCCCGAGCCTGGCGGCCGCGGCAAGCACGTGGCCTGCCTGGCCGTCGCAGCGCCCCTCGGGACGGCGAGTACGGGGGATGGCCGGCCGTTCGCCGCAGTGCGGCCCGTGGCCGATGGACACGGGCCGTTCCCATAAACAAACAGCGCCCGCATCCCCATCGATGCGAGCGCCGTTCGTTTCGCTGAGCCTGGCCGGTCCTCGGGACCGGTCGCAGCGCTCCTCAGCAGCCGAGCATTATAGCCGCGTGCACCGGGTCGCGAAAGCGGCCCGTTCTAGGCGTGCACGCGGATACCCGCGTCGCCCCGCAATGCCTCGACCTTGTCGGCGGCCTCCCAAGTGAACTCCGGCTCCTCCCGCCCGAAGTGCCCGTAGGCAGCCGTCTTCTCGTAGATCGGGCGCAGCAGGTCGAGCATCTGCACGATGCCCTTCGGCCGCAGGTCGAAATGTCGCTGCACCAGCTCGGCGATCTGCTCGTCCGGGATCCGGCCCGTGCCGAACGTCGTGACCATCACGCTCGTGGGCCGTGCGACCCCGATGGCGTAGGACACCTGGATCTCGCAGCGGCTGGCGAGGCCGGCGGCGACGATGTTCTTCGCCACGTAGCGCCCGGCGTACGCGGCCGACCGGTCGACCTTGGACGGGTCCTTGCCCGAGAACGCGCCGCCGCCGTGATGCGCCGCCCCGCCATAGGTGTCGACGATGATCTTGCGTCCGGTCAGTCCGCAGTCGCCCTGGGGCCCACCCACCACGAAGCGGCCGGTCGGATTGATGAAGTACTTGATCTTGCCCTTCACCAGATGGGGCGGGAGGACGGGCTTGACGATCTGCTCGATCACCGCCTCCTCGATCTGCTTGTGCGTGACCTCGGGCGCATGCTGCGTGGAGAGCACGATCGTCTCGATGGCCTCGGGCTTGCCGTCCTTGTAGCGCACCGTCACCTGTGACTTCGCATCGGGACGCAGCCAGGGCAGACGGCCGTCGCGACGCAACTCGGACTGACGTTCGACGAGGCGATGGGCCAGATAGATCGGTAGCGGCATGTACTGCGGCGTCTCGTCGCAGGCATAGCCGAACATCAGCCCCTGGTCGCCCGCGCCCTGCTCCAGGTCGATCCCCTGTCCTTCGCTCACGCCCTGCGAGATATCGGGCGATTGCTTGTCATAGGCGACGAGTACCGCGCAGCCCTTGTAGTCGATGCCGTACTCGGTGTTGTCATAGCCGATGCGCTTGATCGTATCGCGAGCGATCTGCTGGAAGTCGACTGTGGCGAGGGTGGTGATTTCGCCAGCCATGACCACGAGCCCGGTGTTCACCAGGGTCTCGGCCGCGACCCTGGCGTATTTGTCCTGGGCTAAGATAGCGTCGAGCACCGCATCGGAGATCTGATCGGCCACCTTGTCCGGATGTCCTTCGGAGACCGATTCGGAAGTGAAAAGATAGTCGCTCATCGTGTTGGCGTATGCCGGCTTCGAATGGTTGCTGGAAACATCGTACGCACCGCGGCTTGGCTCGCTAAGTGACGGCCGAGGATAGCAGATTGCGTCTGCAGCTTGAAGCCGAGCCGGGAGGGCCGCACGCGTCCACCTCTCTTAGCGAATTGACACTGTTCTCAGGTTCACGGTCTGCACCTCACGCAATGCTGCGTCTCCATCGCCGGCGTGCCCGCGTGGTCGAGGCAACCGGCGCATGACATGAGCGCACGGCTCGGCATCTTCCTGCTCTGGTTGCTGCATTTCCTGCCGCTGCCCATGCTCGCCCCCATCGGCCGCGGCATCGGCATGCTGGCCTATGCCTTCATCCGCAAGCGACGCCGCATCGCGGCCATCAATCTCTCGCTATGTTTCCCCCGGGTCCCCGCAGGCGAGCGCCAGCGCCTGCTGCGACGCCACTTCCAGTGCTTCGGACGGGCCCTGGTGGAGTCGAGCATTGCGTGGTGGGGTTCGCCGCGCCGCCTGCGGCGCGTCGTGCGCGTCGAGGGCCGGGAGAACGTGGACGCATTGAACGGCGAGCGCTTCATCGCCCTCGTCCCGCACTTCGTGGGCATCGAACTGGAAGGCATCCGAATGACGATGGATTACCGCGGCGTGGCCGTGTACGTGCGGCAGCGCGATCCCTACGTCGATGCCTTCCTCAAGCGCAGGCGTGAACGCTTTGCCGGCACGCGCATGGTTGCCCGCCAGGAGGGCGTGAAGCCGATCCTGCGTGCGCTGCAGGAAGGTCAGGCGCTGCAACTGTCGCCCGACATGGACCTGGGGGTGAAGGATTCGGTCTTCGTGCCCTTCTTCGGCGTGCCAGCGGCGACGGTGACCGCACTCCCGCGCATGGCACGGCTCATGCGCGCGCGCATCGTGCCGCTGGTGATCCGCCAGCTCGAGGGCGGCCGCGGCTACGTCGCGCGTTTCTATCCGGCGTGGGAGAACTATCCGGGCGACTCGGTCGAGGACGACACGCGTCGCATGAATGCGTTCATCGAGGAGCGCATCCTGGAGATGCCCGAGCAGTACCTGTGGACGCATCGCCGCTTCAAGACCCGCCCGCCGGGCGAACCCTCGCCGTACTCGGGCGTGTGAAGCCGCCAGCCGGCGCTCGCGCAGATTGGCACGCGCCTGCACCTGAAGCGCGTCCCGGCAGGGGCCGTATCTTGCGCGACTGCAACGGCTTGCGCCGCACGCGGGAAAACCGCTCCGGCTGTTGCGTCCCGGATACACCCTTCGCGCGGTTCGGCGAAGCAGGGGCCTCGAGCGGATAGAATAGCGCTCCTCGAGCGGGCAACCGCATCCCTTCCGACATGCGCATCCGCTTCACCAAGATGCAGGGCGTGGGCAACGACTTCGTCGTGCTCGATGCCGTCAGCCACCCCGTCGCCCTCGATGCGCCGACCGTGCGCCGCCTCGCCGACCGCCACTTCGGCGTCGGCTGCGACCAGGTCCTGCTGATCGAGCCGCCACGCACGTCCGGGACCGACTTCACCTATCGCATCTTCAACGCCGACGGCGAAGAGGTGCAGCACTGCGGCAACGGCGCACGCTGCTTCCTGCGCTACGTGCTCGACAAGGGGTTGACGACCAAGCGCGAGATCCGCGTCCAAACGCTGGCGGGAATCATCGTGCCGCGGCTGGAAGCGGACGGGCAGGTCACGGTGGACATGGGACGCCCGATCTTCGATCCGGCGCGCATTCCGTTCGTGGCATCGGGACAAGCCGACACCTACGCGCTGGACGTGGACGGCGAATGCGTGACCATCAGCGCGCTGTCGATAGGCAACCCGCACGCGGTGCAGGTGGTGACGGACGTCGACACCGCGCCGGTCGAGACACAGGGTCCGCGCCTGGAACGCCACGAGCGCTTTCCGGAGCGGGTGAACGCCGGCTACATGCAGGTGCTGGACCCGCACCGCATCCGTCTGCGGGTATTCGAGCGCGGAGCCGGGGAGACGCTGGCGTGCGGAACCGGCGCGTGCGCGGCGGTCGTCGCCGGGATTCGGCGCGACCTGCTGCGCAGCCCCGTGCAGGTGCTGACGCGCGGTGGCGCGCTGCGCATCGCGTGGGAAGGGGTGGGCCACCCGGTGTTCATGACCGGGCCGGCGGAGACGGTTTTCGAGGGAGAGATCGAGCTTTGAGCATGGGCATCAGACACGAAGAGGTGGCCAAGTACCTGAAGGACCATCCCGAGTTCTTCGACGACTACGCGGAACTGCTCAGCACGGTGCAGGTGCGCCATCCGTACGGTGGGCGGGCGATCCCCCTGTCCGAGCGCCAGGTGCTCGCGCTACGCGAGCGCAGCCGCGCGCTGGAAGGCAAGCTGCGCGAACTGGTGCAATTCGGCGAGGAGAACGACACCACCAGCGACCGGGTGCACCGGCTGAGCCTCGCACTCCTCGCGGCGCCCGACCTCGGCGGCCTGATCCAGGCAATCGACATCAGCCTGCATGAGGATTTCACCGTTCCCGAAGTCGCGCTGCGGCTGTGGGGCGCCAGCCAGATCGATGCCGGGCCAGAGTTCGGCGCGGTGAGCGAGGAAGCACGAGCGTTTGCCGAGGCGCTCGCGACGCCCTACTTCTGCGACCGGCCGATGTTCGAATCGTCGGCCTGGTTCTCCGCCCAGGCGGCAGACCTCCGCTCCCTGGTTTACCTGCCGCTGCGCGTGGATCGCCCGTTCGGGCTGCTTGCATTTGGCAGTCCCGATCCGCGCCGGTTCAGCCCGGACATGGGCACCTTGTACCTGGTGCGCATCGCCGAACTGATCAGCATGGCGCTGCGGCGGCACCTGGAGTTCTGATCGGGTGGGCGAGCCGGAACACCACAGCAGCGCTGCATCCAACCGCGCGCATGCCGAGGCATTCCTGGCGCATCTGAGCCGCGAACGGCGGCTGAGCGGGCATACCCTTGCCGCCTACCGGCGCGACATCGACAAGCTGCTGGCGCTCGCCGGATCGGTCGATCTCGCAGACCTCGACGCGATTTCCGGACGGCGCATGCTGGCGCAGCTTCATGGCGCGCGACTGGGCGGGCGTTCGCTGGCGCGCATGCTGTGCGCATGGCGCGGACTGTACCGCTATCTCGTGCGCGACCGCGGTTTCGCACGCAATCCGTTCAAGGGCGTGCGTGCGCCCAGGACCGCCAGAATGCTGCCCAAGGCACTCTCGCCCGACGAGGCGGCGCGCCTGCTCGAATTCGAGGCGGACGATCCGGCGCAGGTGCGCGACCGCGCGATGTTCGAACTGTTCTATTCCTCCGGTCTGCGTCTGAGCGAGCTCACCGGTCTTCGCACCGGCGACGTCGACGTCGATGACGCGACCGTGCAGGTGATGGGCAAAGGCAGCAAGCAGCGCATCGTTCCGGTCGGTAGTGCCGCGCTGGATGCGTTGCGCCGCTGGCTGGCCGTGCGCGCCGCCATGGGTCTGCCCGCCGAGGGTGCGCTGTTCCCGGGCCGCGGGCCGCGTCCCCTGTCTCCGCGCACCGTGCAGCGGCGCCTGCGCGCCCGCGCCATGGCGCAGGATCTCACCACGCCGGTGCATCCGCACATGCTGCGGCACTCCTTCGCCTCGCACCTGCTGCAGTCGAGCGGCGACCTGCGTGCGGTGCAGGAAATGCTGGGCCATGCCAGCATCTCCTCGACGCAGGTGTATACGCACCTCGACTTCCAGCATCTCGCGAAGATCTACGACGCGACGCACCCCCGCGCCAAGAAGAAGGATTGATCTGCTGAGC
>CAZNBS010000052.1:0-13430 GCA_964570955.1 uncultured Burkholderiales bacterium
GTGACGGGCGACTTCGCCCAGTCCGGTACCACGCTCGACGTGGCCTGGTTCAACGCGGCATGGCTGCAGTCCGCGCAGCTGCGCATCGGCCAGTTCAAGATGCCCTTCAGCATCGAAGAGCAGACCAGCTCGCGCTTCATCGACTTCCAGGAGCGCTCGATGATGAATGCGCTCGTCCCGGCCAAGGAGCGCGGCCTGATGGTGCACGGCAGTCCGGCGAAGGGACTGTTCTACGGTGCCGCACTGTCCAACGGGCAGGGCAAGAATAACAACGAGACCGACGTCGAGCACGACAGCCCGGACATCGTCCTGCGAGTGGGCGCCAACGCGGCCGAGTTCCTGGGGCTCTCGGACATGGTCCTGCACGGTGCCGTCGGGTACACGGACGGAACGCTGGTGGACGGCTCCGTCGTTCCGAACGGACGCACCGAGGCGCGCGGCGTGACGTTCTTCCAGACCGCGGCGATCGCCGCGGACGACGACGAGGTCGACCGCACGCGCATGGGGGCCGAACTCTCGCTGGCGTGGGGGCCCGTGAAGCTCCAGGGCGAATATACGAAGGCGAGTTACGAGTACAGCGTGGCGGGAAACGGCGTGGACAACGACATCGACGCCTACTATGCGAGTGTGTCCTGGCTGATCACCGGGGAGCAGTACGCCAAGGCGTACAGGAGCGGTGCCTACCGCGCGATCGCCCCGAACAAACCGCTCGGAAGTGGCGGCCTCGGCACCTTCGAGGTCGGCCTGCGCTACAGCGACTTCGATGCAAGCGACTTCACCGCGAGCTCGGGGCGCACCAACCAAGCCGACGCGTTCACCATCGGGCTGAAGTGGATTCCCGTCACCAATGTGCGCGTCTACCTGAACTACGTGCAGACGGAGTTCGACACACCGGTCACCGTCAATGGAA
This sequence comes from uncultured Burkholderiales bacterium, assembly GCA_964570955.1. Taxonomy (GTDB): domain Bacteria; phylum Pseudomonadota; class Gammaproteobacteria; order Burkholderiales; family SHXO01; genus SHXO01. The sequence goes on from CAZNBS010000052.1 coordinate 911, forward strand.
AGCAGCACGACGACGAGAAGGCTGTCACCCTGCGCGCTGCCCTGTACTTCTAATCGCGGCCGCCAGCCGGGTCGGACTGCGCGTCGGCCCGCTGGAAGAGGCGCCCTTCGGGGCGCCTCTTGTGCTTCCGGAGCCGGGGATTGCACTGCGGCATTTGCTTTAGAATGCGCGCTTTATCGGCCCCCGCGATGGCTCTGCTCGAGATCCGCAACGTCACACGGCGCTTGGGCGACTTCGTCGCCGTCGACGATGTAAGTCTGAGCATCGAGGCCGGGGAATTCTTCTGCCTGCTCGGACCGTCGGGCTGCGGGAAGACGACGCTGCTGCGCATGGTGGCCGGGTTTGACGCACCCGACGGCGGCTCCATCCTGCTCGACGGCCGCGACGTCACCGGCGTGCCGCCCGAGGCGCGCAACGTCCACACCGTCTTCCAGAGCTATGCCCTGTTTCCGCATATGACGGTGGCGGAGAACATCGCTTTCCCGTTGAAGATGGCCAACGTCGCGGCGAGCCAGATCGCCGCGCGTGTGGAGGAGGCGCTCGACGACGTGTCGCTGTCCGGCATGGCACGGCGCTATCCGAACGAGCTCTCCGGCGGCCAGCGCCAGCGCGTGGCGGTGGCGCGCGCGCTGGTCAACCGGCCGAAGCTGCTGCTGCTCGACGAACCGCTCGCGGCCCTCGATGCCAAGCTCAAGGAGAAGATGCAGCTGGAACTGATCACGCTGCAGAAGGAAGTGGGCATCGCCTTCGTCTACGTCACCCATGACCAGCAGGAGGCACTGGCGCTGGCTCACCGGATCGCGGTCATGAATCGCGGGCGCGTGGAGCAGCTCGACGAGCCCTCGAAGATATACGGCTTTCCCGTCAACCGCTTCGTCGCAGACTTCATCGGCACCTGCAACATCCTGGAGGCGCACGTGGTGCGCGAAGCAGGCGAGCACGTGCTGCTCGACATCGCCGGGCTGGGCCAGGTCGAGACGGTCCGCGGGGAGCGCGCGCCGCCCGGGCAGAAGGGCGTGCTGGCGCTGAGACCGGAGCAGGTGTCGATCAGCCACCAGCTCTCGCCCGGCGCCGACGACAACCACTTCGCGGGGCGAGTGTTCGATTTCCTCTACCTGGGTGACGTCACCGTGTACGTGGTCGAACTGGCGAATGGGTCGCGCATAGAGGCGTTGCTGCCCAATTCGGCCCCGGGCCGGGCCAAGTTCTTCGAGCCCGGCGATGCAGTGGAGATCTCCTGGCGGCGCGATGCTGGCCGTTTCCTGCCGGAGTAGGCGCCGGTGAAGGAGAACACGCCCCCGCGGATCGTGCAGGACGCGGCCGTGGAGCCGCGCGGACGCAAGCAGGCGAACGCAGGCGGACGTCTGGGGCGCTGGCTGGTGGGCGCCCCGCCCCTGCTGTATCTCCTGGTCTTTTTCGCCATCCCAACGCTGATCATGGTGTTGGCGTCGTTCCGCTTCCCGGGCGACTTCGGCGGACTCGCGCCCATGTTCTACGAGGACGAGAGCGGGCGGCACCTCGACCTCACCCTGGAGAACTACACGCGGTTCTTCTCGGATTTCCTGTACGCAGAGCTGTTCATCAAGTCGTTCGCCTATGCGGCGCTGACCACCGCCGTATGCCTGGTGATCGCCTTTCCCATGGCCATGCTGATCGCGCGCAGCCCGAAGCGGCAGCGCGACCTGCTGGTGCTGCTGGTGATCCTGCCGTTCTGGAGCAATTTCCTGATCCGCGTCTACGCCTGGATGATCATTCTCGGTCCCAACTCGGTCTTCGTCGGGGCGCTCAACCGCCTCATCGGCATCTTCGGCTTCGAGCCCGTCGCGCTGCTGTACACGCCGTTCGCGGTGATCATCGGTCTGGTGTACGTGCACCTGCCGTTCATGGTGCTGCCGCTGTACGCCAACCTGGAGAAGCACGATCCGGCGTTGCTGGACGCGGCGCAGGATCTGGGCGCCAACGCCTGGAACCGCTTCTGGCGCGTGACCTGGCCGCTGTCGCTGCCTGGCGTGTTCGCCGGCGCGGCACTGGTATTCATTCCCGCGTTCGGCATCTTCGCGATCCCCGACATCCTGGGCGGCACCAGCGGGATCATGATCGGCAACGTGATCAAGCAGCAATTCCTCGACACGCGCGACTGGCCGTTCGGCAGCGTCTTGTCCATCGTCCTGACGCTGAGCGCGGTCGCGCTTGCCGGCCTGGCAGCGGTGTTCGCGCGGAGGTCGCGGCTGTGAGGCGCTCGGCCTGGTTGTGGGCGGCTGCCATCGCCGCCTTCCTCTTCCTGTATGTGCCGCTGGCCATCGTGGTCGTCTACTCGTTCAACGACTCGGTGATGAACGCGCAGTGGGTCGGATTCACCCTGGGCTGGTACCGCAAGCTGTTCGCCAACGAGGAGATGCTCACGGCGGCGCGCAACTCGCTGGTGATCGGGCTGGTGGTGAGCCTGGTCTCCACGCTGCTGGGCACGATGGCCGGATACGCGATGCACCGCTACAAGCTGCGCGTCCTGCCGTTTCTGGTGCTGGCTCCGATCGCCATTCCCGAGATCCTGATGGGCGTGAGCCTGCTCATCTTCTTCGTGGCGATCAACCTGACGCTCGGCCTGGTGTCGGTGGCCCTCGCGCACATCGCCTTCTGCATCGGCTTCGTGGCCATCGTCGTGCGGGCACGCCTGGCCGGGATGGACGAGAGCCTGGTGGAGGCTGCGCGCGACCTCGGCGCCACGCCGCTGCAGGCCTTTCGCCTGGTCACCCTGCCGCTGATCATGCCGGGCGTGATCGCGGGCGCCCTGATGGCCTTCACTCTGTCGATCGACGACTTCGTGATCACCTACTTCACGGCAGGGGCCGGCTCGATGACGCTTCCGCTGGTCATCTATACCATGGTGAAGATCACCGTGACGCCGGAGGTGAATGCCGTGTCCACCCTTTTGATGCTGGTCACGTTGATGCTGATCGTGATCGCCATGCGTCTGTCGCCCGGTGCCCTGCGCGCCGGCGCGGACAAGTGAGGGCGCCGGCCATGCCGGTGCCCCGGTGTGTTCCCGCAACCGCCCCGGTCACCCGGGGCCCGATCCCTGCCTTTGAGACGAGGAGTGGTGAATGAAGAGACTTCTGCTTGCCGCCGCAATGCTGGCGGCGCCCGCCTTGGGGTGGACGCAGAACAACGTCCTGCACGTCTACAACTGGAACGACTACATCGCTCCGGAGACCGTGCAACGCTTTGAGAAGCAGTGCAACTGCAAGGTCAAGCAGACTTACTACTCCGACAACGAGGAGCTCCTGGCGAAGCTGGCCGCGGGTGCCAAGGGCTACGACATCCTGGTGCCGACGTCGAACTACGTACAGGGTATGGCGAAGGCGGGCTGGCTGCAGCCGATCGACAAGAGCAAGCTGCCGAACCTGAAGAACATCATGCCCGCATACATGAATACGCCGTTCGATCCCGGCAACAAGTATTCGGTCCCATACGCCTACACCATCACCATGCTCGGCTACAACGAGCAGAAGATGAAGGAACTGGGTCTGACCATCGATTCGTGGTCGGCGATCTTCGATCCGAGAATCCTCGAGAAGCTCAAGGGCCGCGTGACCGTGCTCGACAGCCAGAGCGAACTGATGGCCGCCGCGCTCAAGTACCTGGGCTACTCGGTCAACGATCGCGATCCCAAGCACTGGGAGGAGGCCAAGCAGGTCATCCTCAAGGCGAAGCCGTACTGGGCGGCGTTCAAGGCTTCCGGTTACATCGAACAGCTAGCCGCCGGCAACATCTGGCTGGCGCATGGCTACTCCGCCGACATCTACCAGGCGGACCAGGCGGCGCAGGAGGCGAAGCAGCCGTTTCGCATCAAGCACGCGCTGCCCAAGGAAGGGGCGGTCCTGGCACTGGACGTGATGGTCATCCACAAGAGCGCCCCCCGGTCCGACCTCGCCCACCGGTTCATCGATTTCATGCTCGAGGGGCGAAATTCGGCCGATCTCACCAACATGATCGGATCCGGCAATCCCAACAGCGCGGCGATGGCGCACATCGAACCCGGGATCAAGGGCATGTCGGCGATCTTCCCCGATGCCGAAACGGCCAAGAAACTCGAGATGCTCAAGGACCTGACATCCAGGGAGCGGCGCACGATGAACCGCATCTGGACCGAAATCAAGGCGAGGTAGGCGGCACCGGCATGCGACGGGGCCTGTCCGCAGATCCCGTCGTCTTGTTGGCGGCCTAGAAGAAAGCGGCGCGGAAGGCGCTCAGGAACTCGCCGAGTCGTTCGTCGGGCAGGCGGTTGATGCCGGCCGCGCCGGCGCGTCCACCGCCGCTGTGGAAGGTGCGCGCCAGCACGTCCGCGCCCTGGGGACGCGTCATGGGCGCGCGGATGCTCACTGCCAGGTCGCCGTCCCGGCGCGTCATCACGGCATGTGCGCGATCGGGCGCGGCGCGCGCGAGTTCGTTGGCGAACGTACCCGACACACGGCGTGCCCAGGCGGCATCAGGCAGCGCAATGGCCAGGTGTGTGGCGTCCTGCCACAGGGGAGGCACGGCGCGGGCGCGTTCCAGATCCTCGCGGTAGCCTTCCCGCAGCCGGGTCACGCACGCTTCCGCGGCGATGAAATGGAACGGATCGGCATACGGCTGCACGTTGCGGAAGAGGCGTTCCGGGTGTACGTGCAGTTCGTCCACGCTGTCGCCGTACGCGTTATAGTTCACGAGACGGCCCAATTCGGCGAGCGCCTCGATGCGCTCCTGCACCAGGCCCAGTGTGCGGGCCGCGGCCAACGCTGCGCCGGGAACGTTGTCGCCGAATGCAGCGCTGACGGCCCAGGCGCGGTACATGCCTCCGATATGGCCATCGACGATGAGGGCTGTGCAGGTGTTCGGACTATGGTGGATGTGCGTCTCGAGCAGCGGATGCCGCGGCACCTCTCCGGAGAAGTGGTGATCGAACCAGCAGCACGATGCACCGGCGTCGAGGGCCGCGCGCAGGCTGTCGACGTTCTCGCTCAGACCGATGTCGAGCACGGTCAGATGATCTCCGGACTGTGCCGGGACGCGGGAGAGCAGCGCGATGTCGCGCTTGACGCCCGTGACGAGCGTCGCGCTGCGCGGCTGCGCGAGCCTCAGCTGATGCAGCGCGAACACGCCGTCCGCGTCGCCGTTGAAGATGTCGTAGGCCGTCATCGTTGATGCGCCGTTCGCTCGAAACCGGCGCGGGCCGCGCCCGCGCAGCGCCCCGCTCGCGCCTGATGCGCTATCTGACGATAGGCTACACACTGCTCATCGTCTATGCCAGCCTGTATCCCTTCACCGAATGGCACAGCGCCCCGGATCCCCTGCTTCGGTTCGCGACGGCGCCGTGGCCCCGCTACTACACGCTGTCCGATCTCTCGCTGAATGCGATCGCGTACGTGCCATTCGGCTTCTTCGCCGTGCTCTCCACACTCGGACGGTTGGGTGCGACCGCCGCGGCCGTCGGCGCGACCGTACTCGGCACCCTCCTGAGCCTGGCGATGGAGTGCCTCCAACAGTTCACCACGACGCGCGTGGCGTCCAATCTCGACCTGCTGAGCAATGGGCTCGGGGCACTCGCCGGTGCGCTGCTCGGTGCCACGCTGGGCGAGCGCTGGGTGCTGCAAGGGCGGATCTACCAGGCTCGCCACCGGCTGTTCGTGCAGGATCGCCTGACCGACCTCGGTTTTCTGGTACTGCTGCTGTGGCTGTTCACGCAGTTGCACCCGCAGCTCTGGCTGTTCGCAAACGGCGACTTGCGCTGGCTGATGCCGGCAGCGTTCAAGGGCGGCTTCGACCCGCACCTGCACCGCTGGCTGGAAAGCGGCGTGGCCGCCATCAACCTCGCCGGCGTCTGCCTCCTGGTGCGGGTCATGGCACGCCCGAACGCATCCATCGCCGGACTGCTCCTCATGCTGGTCGCGGCCGCTCTCGGACTGAAGACTGCCGCGGCGCTCACGCTGTTTCGCCAGGGCGAGGCGGCATTGTGGCTGACGCCTGCCGCGATGCTCGGCATTCCCGGCGGCATCGTCCTCTACCTGGCGCTGCACCGTCTTCCGCGCGCGGCGGCCGGGATCGCGTCCGCGCTCCTGCTGACATTGGGAGCGCTCCTGATCAACCTTGCACCGGAAAACCCCTACTTCGCGGCGTCGTTCAGCACCTGGCGACATGGCCATTTCCTCAGCTTCAATGGACTGACGCGGCTGGTGTCGACGGTCTGGCCGCTGGCGGCCGTGACGCACCTTTGCGTACTGTGGATGTTGTCGGGCCCGGAGCCTGCAAGAAGGGCGGGATGAGTCGCACAGCGCCGTCCAACGTCCATGGCACGCCCGGAAGGGCTGCCCTGTTTTGTCTTTGTTTTGCTTTCTTCGGCATCGTCGCCACAGCTGCGCGCGCCGAGCAGCCTTCCTTCGAGATGTTCTTCAGCGGCGTGAGCGAGTGCCGGCTGGACCTGACGCGCTTTGGGTCCCTGCTCGACGGCTATGGTGAAGGCGCCGTAATCGCGCTGCCGAGCGCGGGAGCGATCCGCGGGTTCCTGGTCGATTCGTTCTATGTGGCGCCGGCGCGCGGACAGACCCCGGCGCAGTACGGCCTGCTGGTGAACGCACCGCTGGAGGCGATACGCCAGGCCTTTCCCGAGTACGCACAGCGCGCCAACGTGAACGGACACCTGCGCCGCCTCGTGCGCATGTCCGAGCTCACCCGTTCGAGCCGCGCCGGACGCAAGACGCTGCTGCTCTGCACGTCCGGTATCGCCATCTAGCGCTTCAGGGCCTACCCGCACAGCGGCTCGCACCGGGCCCGGCTTTCGCGTGCACGCCTGCCGATCAGGCGACGAACGGTTCCACCAGTGGCACACCTCTTGCAAAAGTCGCCCTCGCGTGATCGCCGCGAGAAATATCGACCAGTGCGATCGTCAGAGAGACCGAAGATGGAAGCAAGTCAGGCCGTGCTCGTCGCAGAGGACAACGAGGACATACGTGAACTGGTTGTCCACCAACTGCGTCGCATGGGCGTGAACGTACTGCAGGCGGGCAACGGGAAGGTGGCCGTGGAGCTGGCGCTGAGCGAGCAACCGGCGCTGATACTAATGGACATGGACATGCCGGTGATGACGGGATTCGAAGCGGTGAAGCGCTTGCGCAGCGTCGGCTACACCAAGCCGATCTACGCGCTGACCGGACACCGGGATGGCCCGGAAGCTGCGCGCGCGCTGGCCAGCGGCTGCGACGCCCTGCTGTCCAAGCCCATCCACAGCGATATCTTGCGCAGCCGCGTGCACGACGTGCTGTCCCGTGGAGCGCATGCGTGACCCGGGGAGCAGGACAGCGGGAAACCGGCCGCGACAGTCTGCAGCCGCGGGTCGTGTGGCTGGAGAAGGACCTGGAGGAGCTGGTCACCAGGTTCCTTCGTCGCAAGGAAGCGGAGGTGCAGCGCATGCGCGCGGCCTTGCTCGAAGACGACTTCGAGTCGATCGCGCGTGCGGGGCACGACCTCAAGGGCGCGGGAGAGGGCTTCGGTTTTCCGGAGCTGTCGATCTTCGGCGCAAAGCTGGAACTCGCTGCACGCAACCGCGACAAGGAGCGCCTCGAATCGCACTTCGCGACGATGGAGCGCTACCTCAAGCGCGTACAGGTCCGATTCAACTAGGCGGTCTATCTCTATACATCCGATGCGGTCGAAGACAATGAGAATTGCAATACTGGAAGACGACTCTTCTCAGAGCGAACTGCTGAGCCACTGGCTACAGTTGGCCGGGCATCATCCGCACGCCTTCGAGCAGGGCGCCGAGCTGCTGCGCGCGCTGCAGAACGAGAGCTTCGACGCGCTGATTCTCGACTGGAACCTCCCCGACCTCAACGGCGTGGACGTGCTGCGAAGGGTGCGTCAGCAGCTGCACTCGTCGGTACCCGTCCTGTTCGTCACCGGGCGCAATCGCGAGGACGACATCGTGCTCGCCCTGCGCGAAGGTGCAGACGACTACATGATCAAGCCGGTTCGCCGCCTGGAACTGCTGGCGCGGCTCGAAGCCCTGGCGCGGCGCGCGCGCCACGTCCAGGACCAGGCGGAGGTGCTCGAGATCGACGCCTTCCGCGTGGACTGCCAGACGCGCACGGTGCTGCGCAACGGCAGGCAGGTGGACCTGACCGCCAAAGACTTCGATCTGTCGGTGCTGTTCCTGCGCAATATCGGTCGGCTGCTGTCCCGTGGCCACATCCGCGAGACCGTATGGGGTTCGAATGCCGTGGTGACCTCACGCACGCTCGATACGCACGTGAGCCGCATCCGCAACAAGCTCGGTCTCACGCCCGAACACGGCTGGCGCCTGGCTGCCGTCTACCGATACGGCTACCGGCTCGAACAGCTCGATCAGGCAGCGATGCAGCGTCTGACCAACGACGACAAGGCCGCCGCGGTCTGATCGTCTTCACCCGGGAATGCCCCGTCGGTCCGGCGGGGCGCCCGGTATAATCGGCGGACACGCCCACTCCGCCGCCGATGAGTTACTTCAACCATCACGTCTTCTTCTGCTGTAATCAACGCGAGGGCGATCGCGCCTGCTGCAACAACCACGGGGCGCAGGCGCTGCGCGACTACGCCAAGAAGCGCGTGAAGGAACTCGGCCTGGCCGGGCCCGGCAAGGCGCGCATCAATCAGGCGGGCTGCCTGGATCGTTGCGAAGAGGGTCCCGTGATCGTCGTCTACCCCGAAGGGGTGTGGTACACCTACGTGGACCGCGAGGACATCGACGAGATCATCGAGGAGCATCTCCTTCACGGGCGCGTGGTCGAGCGCCTGCGCATTTGAGAGCCCGCGACGAGCGCCTGCTCCTGCCGGGCGCAGCAGGAAACCTCGAGGTCGTGGTCGCGGCGCCCGAGCAGCCGCGCGGGCTGGCGCTGGTCGCGCATCCCCATCCGCTCTACGGCGGCACCCTGGACAACAAGGTGGTGCAGACGCTGGCTCGCGCGTTTCTCGCGCAGCATCACGTCGCGGTGAGGATGAACTTCCGCGGCGTCGGTGCGAGCGATGGCGTGCACGACGAAGGTGCTGGGGAAACCGAGGACTGGCTCACGGTGGCGCAGGCCATGCGCGCGCGCTATCCCGGGCTGCCGGTCACGCTGGCCGGGTTTTCGTTCGGTGCGTACGTGCAGACGCGCGTGGCAGTACGCCTGGAGCACGAGCGCCTGGTGCTGGTCGGTCCCGCCGTCAACCGTTTCAGCGTGAGCGAGGTGCGCGCCGGAACGCTCGTCATCCACGGTGAGGAGGACGACGTGGTGCCCCTGTCCGCCGTGCTCGACTGGGCCCGGCCGCAGAGCCTGCCCGTCACGGTGATTCCCGGAACCGGTCACTTCTTCCACGGCAAGCTGGTCGAGCTCGCGCGCATCGTCAACCACAGCTGCGCGTGCTGATGCTCACGCTGCGGGGCGTGCGCAAGTCCTACGGCGGCAAGGAGGTCGTCGCCGGCATCGACCTCGACCTGCGGCCGGCCGAATGCTACGGGCTGCTCGGGCCGAACGGCGCGGGCAAGACGACCACCTTGCGCTTGGCCCTCGGGCTGGTCGCGCCCGACACCGGCGACATCCGCGTGCTCGGCGAGCCGGTACCGATGCGGGCGATCGAGGCGCGACGCCGGCTCGGCGTGGTGCCCCAGGCCGACAGTCTCGATCCGGACTTCACCGTCACCGAGAACCTGCTCGTCTACGGCCGCTACTTCGGCTTGTCCGACCGTGTCATCCGCGCGCGCGTGCCCGAACTGCTCGAGTTCGCGGGCCTGGAGACGCGCGGACCGGCGCGCATCGTCAGCCTCTCGGGCGGCATGAAGCGGCGACTTTCGCTGGCGCGCGCCCTCGTCAACGACCCGGAGGTGCTGTTCCTGGACGAACCGACGACGGGGCTGGATCCTCAGGCCCGCCATCTCATCTGGGACCGGCTCAAGCGCCTGGTCTCGCGCGGCAAGACCATTCTCCTCACCACGCACTTCATGGAGGAGGCGGAACGGTTGTGCGACCGCCTCGCGATCATGGATGCGGGCCGCATCATTGCGCAGGGAACGCCGGCGCAACTGGTCGCCGCGCACATCGAGCCGCACGTGCTCGAATTGTTCGGCGACGGTGTGCGCCAGTGGATGGACGCGCACCGGGGACACCTGCCGGCGCGCTTCCAGACGGTGGGCGAGACCACGTTCTGCTATCTGCGCGATCCGCAGCCCGCACTCGATGCTCTGAGGGACGCCGGGGCGATGCGCTACCTGCACCGCCCGGCCAACCTGGAGGACGTCTTCCTCCGGCTCACCGGTCACGAACTGCGAGACTGATGGGATTCGATCTTTCCCTGCCGCGGGTGACGCCCCGCGCCTTCCAGGTGTGGCGCCGCAACCTGCTCGTCTGGCGCAAGCTGATGATCCCGTCCATGCTCGGCAACCTTGCCGATCCCACGCTGTACATGCTGGGCTTCGGCTTCGGGATCGGCGCACTGATGCCCGACGTCGACGGCGTTCGCTACATCACCTTTCTCTCCGCCGGCACGCTCTGCTACGCCACCATGAACAGCGCAACCTTCGAGGCGCTGTACTCGGCGTTCTCGCGCATGCACGTGCAGCGCACCTGGGAAGCGATCATGAATGCGCCGGTCGGGCTGGACGACATCGTGTTTGCAGAGACGATGTGGGCGGCCTCCAAGAGCGTCCTCTCCGGGAGCGCCATCCTGCTGCTCATCTGGGTGCTCGGCCTGTCGCACTCGCCTCTCATGCTATGGCTGATTCCGCTCACGCTCCTGTTCGGGATCACCTTCGCCGCCATGGCGATGGTGATGACTTCTCTTGCCGGCAGCTACGACTTCTTCATGTACTACTTCTCGCTGCTGGTAACGCCGATGGTGCTCCTGTCCGGCGTGTTCTATCCCCGCAGCGCGCTGCCGCCGCTGCTACAGGACATCGGCGCCGTCTTGCCACTCTCGCACGCCATCGAACTGGCGCGCCCGCTGGTCTACGGCCGTGTGCCGGATGCGCCGCTCCTGCACGTGGCAGTGCTTGCCGCATACGCCGTCGCAGGGTTCTTCGTGTCCGTGGTGCTGGTGCGTCGCCGGCTGCTCCAGTAGGCAGTACACTACGTCCAGTCCGGACGAGGATATGACGATGGAGTGGGTCAAGGCGTTTCACATCGTGGCGATGGTGACCTGGTTCGCCGGGCTGTTCTACCTGCCCCGGCTGTTCGTGTATCACGCGATGGCGGAGGACGAGACCGGCATCGCGCGCTTCAAGGTGATGGAGCGCAAGCTCTTCTTTGGCATCATGACGCCGGGAGCGATCGTGACCATCGTTCTTGGCCTGTGGCTCTGGGCAGGATGGTGGCGAGAGGCGGGGGCGTGGATGCACGCCAAGTTCGCGCTGGTGCTGGTGCTCGTCGGCTATCACGTCTGGTGCGGCAAGCTGCTCCACGACTTCCGGCACGACCGCAACCGCCGCACACACGTCTGGTACCGCTGGTTCAACGAGTTTCCGGTGCTGCTGCTGGTGGCGATCGTCCTTTTGGTGGAAGTCAAGCCGTGGTCGGCCTGAGCCGCCATCTTCTCGTCGCTCTGGTTCTTGCACTGCTGTGCGCCGGCCGCACGGCGCTGCCGCAACCGGCCTCCCCTAGGCAGGATGGGTCGCGACACGTCAGCGCCTGGATCCTGGTGCAGTCCTCGTTGGCTGCCGGACTGCGCCATCACGATGCGAAGGCGGTGTGGGCACACCTGCGCGTGGGCGATGCCGTTGCTTTGGTTCGGGAACCGGACAATCCGCACGACCCGAACGCGGTTCGGCTGGAGTGGCAGGGCCGCATGCTGGGGTACCTGCCGCGCGAGGAGAACGCCGATATCGCACGCCAACTGGATCGGGGTGCCGGGCTTCAGGCGCGCATTGCCGAACTGGCGCGCTACCGCAATCACCGGCTCAAGCTCGGCGTCGAGATCTACCGCGCGCTGTAGCGGCGCGCGAAGCTGCGATAATTGCGCATGTCCTCCGATCGTGGCGGTTCGCGCCGCCCTGCCCGTCGACCCGGTGCGCCCACGTCCGCGACGAGCGCTGACCCGAGCGGCACGCAGCATTTCTTCTGTCCCTGTCCGCGCGGCCTCGAAGCCGTGCTGCACGAGGAGCTTGCCGCGCTCGGCGCCGAGTCGCTCGAGGCGACCGACGGCGGGGTTAGCTTCTCGGGGCCGTTCGACCTGTGCTACCGCGTGAACCTGCACAGCCGCATCGCCAGCCGGGTGTTGTGGCGTGTGGCGCAGCGCGGCTATCGGAGCGAGCGCGACGTCTACGATCTCGTGCGCGACATCGGCTGGGAACATTGCTTCGACGTCGAGCGGACGATGCGCGTGAACGTATCGGCCACGGCGAGTCCGCTCAAGAGCCTGGACTTCATCACCCTGCGTATTAAGGACGCCGTGTGCGATCGCTTCCGCGACGCGACCGGCAGGCGCCCCGACATCGACACCGCCGGGCCGGACGTGCGCGTGCACGCCTACTTCGATGCGGCGA
>CAZNBS010000052.1:13440-19975 GCA_964570955.1 uncultured Burkholderiales bacterium
CCGTGAGCGTCTACCTCGACACCTCGGGCGAGCCGCTGTTCAAGCGCGGCCGGCGCGTGGCAGCGGGCGAGGCGCCGCTGCGCGAGAATCTCGCCGCCGGCATCCTGCGACTGTCCGGCTGGACACCGGCGCGTCCGCTCCTCGATCCGATGTGCGGTGGCGGGTCGTTCCTGCTCGAGGCCGCCGACGTGGCCCTACAGCGCGCACCCGGCAGGCAGCGTGCATTCGGCTTCGAGAAGTTGAACGCATTCGACGCTCGCCGCTGGTCCGGCCTGCTCGTGCAGGCGCGCGAGGCGGAGTTGCCCGCGCGGCCGCTCGAACTCTATGGCAGCGACCTGTACGGTGCGGCGCTGACGCTTGCGCGCACGAACCTCGAGCACGCCGGGCTCTCGCAATGTGTGCACCTGAAGCAGGCCAACGTGCTGGAGCTCACCCCGCCCGCGAACGCAGGCACCGTGGTGACCAATCCCCCCTATGGCGTGCGCATCGGCGAGGAGGCGGAACTGGCGCAGTTCTATCCACGCCTGGGCGATGCGCTCAAGCAGCGCTTCGCCGGCTGGAACGTGTGCATCTTCACGGCAGACATGCGACTGCCCAAGCTCATCGGACTGCGCCCGAAGCGGCGCGTGCCGCTGTTCAACGGTGCGCTCGAGTGTCGCCTGTACGAGTTCGAGATGGTGGTCGGAACGGCTCGAAGGCGGCGGGACGCCGAACCCCCGCCGCCGCCACTCACACCAGGTTGAGGTGGTCGAGGCCGGTGAGGAGGTCCTTCTCCTTGGCCTCGTTGCCGTGCAGCTTGATGGCGAGCCGAAGCTCGTTCATCGAGTCGGCATTGCGCATCGCGTCCTCGTAGCTGATGACGCCCCCTTCGTACAGGTCGAACAACGCCTGGTCGAAGGTCTGCATGCCGAGCTCGCGCGACTTCTTCATGATCTCCTTGATCTCGTGCACCTCGCCCTTGAAGATGAGGTCGGAGATGAGCGGAGAGTTGAGCATGATCTCGATCGCCGCCGCACGGCCCGGGCCGTCGCGCTTGGGGATCAGCCGCTGCGAGATCATTCCCTTGAGATTGAGCGACAGATCCATCAGCAGCTGGGCCCGCCGCTCCTCGGGGAAGAAGTTGATGATGCGGTCGAGCGCCTGGTTCGAGCTGTTGGCGTGCAGGGTGGCGAGCGCCAGGTGACCGGTCTCGGCGAAGGCGATGGCGTAGTCCATCGTCTCGCGGTCGCGAATCTCGCCGATCAGGATGACGTCGGGCGCCTGGCGCAGGGTGTTCTTCAATGCGGCGTGCCACGACTCGGTGTCGACGCCGACCTCGCGCTGCGTGACCAGGCAGTTCTTGTGGTCGTGCACGTATTCGACCGGATCCTCGATGGTGATGATGTGCCCGTAGCTGTTCTCGTTGCGGTAGCCGAGCATGGCAGCCAGCGTGGTCGACTTGCCAGATCCGGTGGCGCCCACCACGATGACCAGGCCGCGCTTGGTCATCACTACGTCCTTGAGTATGTCCGGAAGCCCGAGATCCTCGAAGCGAGGGATGGTGGTGGTGATGGTACGCAGCACCAAGCCCACCCGCCCCTGCTGGACGAATGCGTTCACGCGGAAGCGCCCGATGCCCTGTGGACTGATGGCGAAGTTGCACTCCTTGCTCGCCTCGAACTCCTGAGCCTGCTTGTCGTTCATGACCGCGCGCGCGATTTCCATGGTGTGCGTCGGAGTCAGGCTCTGATTCGACACCGGCGTCATCTTGCCGTCCACTTTGAAGGCAGGCGGAAAGCCGGCCGTGATGAACAGGTCCGATGCACGCTTGCTGACCATCACGCGCAGCAGCTCGTGGACGAATTTGATGGACTGATCCCTTTCCATGTGTCCTCCCGCAGTCTCAGCCCTGGAACATGTCCTTGTTCGCCGCCTTGACGCGTGCCTCGGCCGCCGAGACGACGTTGCGGCGGACCAGTTCCTGCAGGTTCTGGTCCAGTGTCTGCATGCCATACTGCTGGCCGGTCTGGATGGACGAATACATCTGCGCGACCTTGTTCTCGCGAATCAGGTTGCGGATGGCAGGCGTGCCGATCATGATCTCGTGCGCCGCCACCCGGCTCGCACCATCCTTGGTCTTGAGCAGGGTCTGCGAGATGACTGCGCGCAGAGATTCCGAAAGCATGGAGCGCACCATGTCCTTCTCCGCCGCGGGGAAGACGTCGACGATCCGGTCGATGGTCTTCGCCGCCGACGAGGTGTGCAGCGTGCCGAACACCAGGTGACCGGTTTCCGCGGCGGTGAGCGCCAGGCGGATGGTTTCCAGGTCGCGCATTTCGCCGACCAGGATCACGTCCGGATCCTCCCGCAGTGCCGAGCGCAGCGCGTTCGAGAACGACAGCGTGTGCGGCCCGACCTCACGCTGGTTGATCAGGCATTTCTTGCTCTCGTGCACGAACTCGATCGGATCCTCGACCGTGAGGATGTGGCCGTACTCGTTCTCGTTGATGTAGTTGATCATGCCGGCCAGCGTGGTCGATTTGCCGGACCCGGTCGGACCGGTGACCAGCACGATGCCGCGCGGCTGTTCGGAGATCTCCTTGAAGATCGCCGGCGCCTTCAGGTCCTCCAGCGACAGCACCTTGGAGGGAATCGTGCGCATCACCGCGCCGGCGCCGCGGTTCTGCACGAAGGCGTTGACCCGGAAGCGCGCGAGGTTCGGAATCGCGAAAGAGAAGTCGCACTCCAGGTTCTCCTCGTAGGTCTTGCGCTGCCCGTCGTTCATGATGTCGTACACCATCGCGTGCACGTCCTTGTGTTCCATCGGGGGCAGATTGATCCGCCGTACGTCGCCGTGCACGCGGATCATGGGCGGAAGACCGGCGGACAGATGCAGGTCCGAGGCCTTGTTCTTGACCACGAAGGCCAGGAGTTCGGAGATGTCCATATATACTCGGCGCGTGACGGGGAAGCGAAAGGGGAAACCGCTCGGCCGCTTGTTCAGCCCAACGATGGGCGCACGGCCGGGTGCTTCCAAATCCGGGAATGTCCAAGGCAAATCCTATGCCCGAGACGCACGCGGGCCTGCCATGGAGCGATAGAAAATGGCCGATCTAGCCGGGCGCCTCCAGGCGGTACGGGAACGCATCCGCGTGGCCGCGCATGCCGCGGGCCGCGACCCCGGCGGCATCACGTTGCTGGCCGTGAGCAAGAGCTTCCCGGCCGAATCCGTCCTCGAGGCGATGCGCGCCGGCCAGCGGGCCTTCGGCGAGAACTACGTGCAGGAGGCGCTGGCCAAGATGGCTTCGCTCGATGCGTTGCTCGCGCAGCGCGGCGGGCTGCCCGCCCCGGAATGGCACTTCACCGGACCGGTGCAGAGCAACAAGACCCGTGCCATCGCCGGCAACTTCGATTGGGTGCACGGGATCGACCGGCTGCGCATCGCCCAGCGATTGAGCGAGGCGCGCGATCCCCAGCGCGCTCCGTTGCAGGTATGCGTGCAGGTCAACGTGGGCGGCGAAGCATCCAAGGGCGGTGTGGCGCCCGAGGAGACCGAGGCGCTGGCACACGAGGTGGCGCGCCTGCCGGGTATGCGTCTGCGTGGATTGATGACCGTTCCGCGTCCGACCGACGACCCGGCGGGGCAGCGCGCGCAGTTCCGTGTGCTGCGTCAACTGCGGGAGCGACTGTGCGCGCAGGGCCTGGCACTCGACACGTTGTCGATGGGCATGTCGGACGATCTGGAAGCGGCGGTGGCGGAGGGTGCCACCCTGGTGCGGATCGGACGCGCGATCTTCGGGGGACGGTTCGCAGCAGGATGACCGGCGGCATCGGGTTGCGACCCGCATAGCGTCCCCCTATACTGCCCCGGCTTCTGATTCGCCGTCGGCCCGCGGACGACGTCCGGTGTGCCGGCAGGGAGGCGCCACAACCCATTGCCCGGAGGCCGAACGTGAAAAAGTCATTGCTCGCTGTTGTGTTCGCGCTGCTATGTGCGCCCGCGCTGGCGCTCGCGCAGACCATGCTGAACGCGTACGAGACCGTAGAGGTCCAGGCCGACGCGCGCAAGGTGTGGGACATCGTCAAGAACTGGGACAACCTGCACGGCTGGCATCCGGTGTTCGCGAACACCGAGCTGACGGGCGGCACCAACAACGCGGTGGGCGCGACGCGCCGCCTCACCGTCAAGGATGGTCCCCAGTTCGACGAGGAGCTGCTGGCTGCAGATGACGAGGGGATGCGCGTCACCTACCGCATCATCGGAGAGAACCCGCTGCCCATCAGCGACTACCAGTCCACGCTCCGCGTCGTGGAGCTGACCCCGAACAGCTCGCTGATCGTGTGGCGCGGGGCGTTCGCCTCCAAACCCGGCCAGAAGGACGAGGACAACATGAAGTTCATCAGCACCGTCTACCGGGCCGGGCTGGACAACGTCAAGAGGATGGCCGAAAGCAGGTAGCCGGCCGGGCTGGCGCTTTCGGGCGCCGAGCGACTATGATGAGGGCCCACCCCGTCCGCGGTGGGCCTTTTCATTCTAGATCCGGGGGTCCATGAAGGTCTTGTTCGTGGGCGGCGGCAACATGGCCAACGCCCTGATCGGCGGTCTCACGCAGCGCGGCTGGTCCGGTGCGGATTGCACGGTGGTCGAGATCGACGAGGCAGCGAGACGCCGTCTGTCCGATGCGTGCGGCGTCCGCACACTCGAGCGGCTGCCGTCCACGCTCGATGGCCAGGACGCCGTGCTGGTGGCGGTCAAACCCCAGCAGCTGCGGCCGGTCGCCCAGGCGCTGGCGCCCCTGCTCGGTGCACGTCCCGTGATCTCCATCGCCGCCGGCATCCGGACGCCCGACCTGTCGCGCTGGCTCGGCGGGCACACGCGCATCGTGCGCGTCATGCCGAACACGCCGGCACTGGTCCTGGCCGGCGTGACCGCGCTCTACGCCATGCCGGGCGCGTCCGAGGCGGATCGCCGGCTGGCCGAGTCCATCCTGTCGGCAGTCGGGACGACGCTGTGGGTGGAACGCGAGGAGTTGCTCGACAGTGTCACCGCGGTGTCGGGAAGCGGCCCGGCCTACGTGTTCTATTTCATCGAGGCCCTCACGCAGGCGGCGGAGGAACTGGGCTTGACGCCAGCCCAGGCCCGCCTGCTCGCCACCGAGACCTTTCATGGCAGTGCGATCCTCGCGCGGCAGAGCGGGGAGGAGGCAAGCGTCTTGCGTGCGCGGGTGACCTCGAAGAACGGCACCACCGAGCGCGCGCTGCGCGCGCTGGACGCCGACGAGGTGCGCCGGCGCATCGTCGAGGCCGTGAAGCAGGCTGCGGTTCGCTCCAGGGAAATGGGCGACGAGTACGGCCGCGACTAGAAAGACCATGCTGAATCAACTCTTGATCTTCCTGCTGAACACCTTCGTGGGCCTGTTCATCCTGGCCCTGCTGCTGCGCTTCCTGGTGCAGGCCATGCGCGGCCCGACGCGCAATTCGATGTACCACTTTCTGGCCGCGATCACCGACTGGATCGTGGTGCCCGCCCGACGCGTGATCCCCGGCCTGTGGCGCACGGACCTGTCGCCGCTGGTCCTGGCATGGGCGTTCCAGGTCGTGCTCCTGGCGGCAACCTTTGCCCTGCGCGGCGCGGGCGTGGGCATCGGCGCACTGTTGCTGACAGGCGCGCTCGAGATCGTCAAGCTGCTGCTCTACATCCTGCTATTCGCCACCATCGCGCAGGCCGTGCTCACCTGGGTGGCACCGCAGAGTCCGGCGATGCCGCTGCTCAACAGCGTCACCCGGCCCTTTCTGAGTCCATTCCAGCGGCGAATTCCGCCAATCGGCAACGTCGACCTGTCCCCCATCTTCCTGCTGGTGATCATCCAGATCCTGATCTTCCTGCTCGATTACGTCGCGGCCATCCTGTTCCGGTTGTGACGCCCGCGTGACCTGGTTCCGCTTCGACGCCCGCAGGAACGCTCTTTGCATTGAGGTGCACCTACAGCCGAACGCGCGTTCGACCGAGGTCGCGGGCCTGCACGGCAGTGCCCTGAAGATCCGGGTGGCCGCGCCTCCGCTCGATCAGCGGGCGAACGAGGCGCTGATCGAGTTTCTGGCCGAACGACTCGGTGTCGCGCAGTCGCGCGTACGCATCGCGCGCGGTGCGAAGAGCCGCAGCAAGATCGTGGAGGTGGGCGAACCGGACGACGAGACGATGCGGAGAGCGCAGGCGCTGCTCGTGGGGTAGTGCACTGCGTCCGCTTCCCGCCGTGCCCCGACGTCTGCACGCTTCCAGCCCCGACATGCACAGCCAGCTCGAAAGCCAACTCGCCCACTATCACCGCTGGCGCGAAGACATCCGTGCAAGCATCGAGGGGTATCAAACCTGGCTCGATCGCAGCGGCCACGTCGACATCCAGCGCACCCTGCGCATCTACGACCTGCTCGAGAACCTGCGCAAGGACCGCCTGGTGGTCGCCTTCCTGGCCGAGTTCTCGCGCGGCAAGACCGAGCTCATCAACGCGCTGTTCTTCTCCGACTTCAAGGGTCGCCTGCTGCCCTCCGATGTGGG
>CAZNBS010000052.1:19985-23158 GCA_964570955.1 uncultured Burkholderiales bacterium
GGGCCGCACCACGATGTGCCCCACCGAGATCTTCTGCGAGCCGGGTGAAGAGCCCTACCTGCGCCTGTTGCCGATCGAGACGCGCAAGCGCGAGGAGAGCGTGTCCTCGCTCCGGCAGCATCCGGTCGAGTGGGTGAAGATCAAGCTCGATCCGGGCTCGCGCGAGCAGATGGTCGAGGCAATGGGCCATCTTGCGCAGACCAAGGTGGTCTCCGCCGAGGAGGCGCGCGCACTCGGCCTGCTCGAGGAAGACAAGGCTGCAGATGGGCAGGCCGTCATACCGGCCTGGCGTCATGCGCTCATCAATTATCCGCATCCCTGGCTGCGCAACGGCCTGGTGATCCTGGACACACCGGGCCTGAACGCGCTGGGCAGCGAGCCCGAGCTCACGCTCAAGACCATTCCGAGCGCGCACGCCGTGGTATTCCTGCTGGCGGTGGACACCGGCGTCACGCGTTCCGATCTCGACATGTGGCGCGAGCACGTGCAGCCCCATCAGACCTGCCGCATCGCCGTTCTCAACAAGATCGATCTGATGTGGGACGAGCTGAAGTCGCCGGCTCAGGTCGAGGAGGCGGTCGCAAGGCAGGTGGCGCAGACCGGCGAGGCGCTCGGCCTGCACACGCACCACGTGGTGGCGCTGTCTGCGCAGAAGGCGCTGGTGGGACGGGTGCGGGGCGATGCGCAGTTGACCGCACGCAGCAACGTCGCGCAGCTCGAGGCTTTGCTCGGCGAGGAGGTGATGCCGGCCAAACGCGAGATCATGCGCAGCGCCGTGGTACGCGAGATGGCCGACATGGTCAACGAGAGCCTGCACGAAGTGATGGGTCAGCTTGCCGACGTGCAGGCGGAACTCAAGGACGTCTCGACGCTGGCGGGGAAGAACCGCGACATCGCGAAGGCGATGCTCGCGCGCCTGGAACGAGACCGCGCCACCTATCTCGAACAGATGGAGCGCTTTCAGGTTTCCTACGGAAGCGTGCTCAAGCAGAGCGAGACGCTGATGGAGAGCCTCGATCGCGCGCGCTTGGACGAGATCTTCGCGGCGAGCCGCAAGGAGATCGAGCAGAGCTGGACCACCGCCGGACTGCACCGGAGCATGAACAATCTGTTCGATGCCTTCTCGCGCCAGGCCGACAAGGTGCTCGGCTTCGCCTCGCGCACCCGCGGCTTCGTGGATGAGGTGTACGGCGAGTTTCAGGCGCGTTTCGGCGTTCCCGGGCTGCAGTCGCCGATGCTCAACCTCGAACGCCATGTCCTCGCCATGCGCACGCTCAAGCAGACCACCGAGCGCTTCTGCCGCGATCCGCGCAACGTGATGACGGAGAAGCACTTCCTGGTGCGGCGCTTCTACACCGGCCTGGTGAACCAGGCGCGGCAGGTGTTCGAGCAGGTGCGCGCCGACTTCCAGGTGTGGTCGCGCAACGCGCTGGTGCCGATCTCCAATCACATGACCCGGCACCAGGGGCTGCTGGAACGGCGCGTGGACAACTTCCGCCGCCTCTCGGGGGATTTGTCCTCGGTGCAGGAACGCGTTCATCAACTCGAGGCACGGAAGCTCACGCTGTCCAAGCATGCCGATGAGCTGCTGCGTCTCAAGGCCAAGGTCGCCGGCGTGCCGCCCGAAGCCCTCCTCGACCCGGCACAGGCGCAGGCCGCGGCAACTGAAGTCCCGCGCGTACCGGCCTGAGTGCGCGACGCAGATTTCGCTATGCGTGGTCCTGCTGCAACTGTTCCCGCAGCACGGTCTTGAGCACCTTGCCGTAGTTGTTCTTCGGCAGGCTTTCCACGAACACGTAGCGCTTGGGGCGCTTGAAGCGCGCGATGTGTTCCAGGCACAGCGCGTCGAGCTCGCGTGAAGAGGGTGCCGCCTCTGCCCGTGCCACGACGAAGGCCACCACCTCCTCGCCCCACTCCGGATGCGGCGCGCCCACCACCGAGGCCTCGAGCACCGCCTCGTGCCGCAGCAGCACCTCCTCGACCTCGCGCGGATAGATGTTGCTGCCGCCGCTGATGATGAGATCCTTGCTGCGATCCTTGAGCGTCAGGAAGCCGTCTTCGTCCAGCGTGCCGACGTCTCCCGTGTGCAGCCAGCCGTTGCGCAGCGCCGCGCGCGTGGCCGCCTCGTCCCGCCAGTAGCCGCGCATCATGGTCTCGCCGCGCACCAGCACTTCGCCCGCGTGGCCCGGCGGCAGCGCGCGATCCTGGTCGTCTGCCACACGCACCTCCACCACGCTGTGCGGGATGCCGACCGAGGCGAGGCGCGCGTAGTAGCGCGGATGCGCGGTCTGCGTGTGCCAGTAGCCCGACAGGGCCGTGATCGTCATGGGGCACTCGCCCTGGCCATAGATCTGCGCCAGGCGCGGACCGAGTACCTGAAGTGCCTGCTTGCAGTCGGCGACGTACATCGGCCCGCCGCCGTAGACGATCGTGCGCAGGTTGCGCACGTCCTGGGCGGTCGCACCGGGCATCTCGACCAGGCGCTTGACCATGGTCGGCGCGGCGAAGAAGCTCAATCCCTTCCAGGCGTGGATCAGCTCGAAGATCTCGGGCGGTTCGAAGTGACCGCTCGCGGGGATCACTTGCACCGCGCCGGCAGCGATGTTGGGCAGCATGTAGGCGCCCGAGCCGTGCGACATCGGCGCAGCGTGCAGGATGGCATCCCCCGGCGAGATGCGATCGACGTCGACGAAATAGCTGGTCGTCATCGCCAGCAGGTTGCGGTGCGTGAGCATCGCCCCCTTCGGCCGCCCGGTCGTGCCGCTGGTGTAGAACAGCCAGGCGAGATCGTCCGGATCGCGCTCCACCGGCTCGCTGCCGGCATCGCCCAGCAAGGCTTCGTAGGCGGGGTCGTCCACGCACACGAGCGCCTGCAGGTCGGGCAGTTCGTCGCGCAGACCGGCGATGGACTCCAACAGGTCCGCCGTGACGAAGCAAACGCGCGCGCCCGAATGCGCCAGCACGTACGCAAACTCGCGCGCGTGCAGCTTGGCATTGATCGGAACCGTGACGAAACCGCCGTGCCAGGCGGCGAAGGCGAGCTCTACGTACTGCGGGCAGTTGCGCATCACCAGCGCGACGCGGTCCCCGGCTTCCAGGGAAAAATGGCGCCTCAACCCATCGGCAAGCCGCTGGACGCGATCGGCGAGTTGTGCGTAGGGGTGAACCGTGCG
>CAZNBS010000053.1:0-23158 GCA_964570955.1 uncultured Burkholderiales bacterium
GATCGCCGAGGCCTACATCGACGTCGAGGCGGCCGATCTCATGCGCTGGAAAGCCTGCGACCTGTTCGACCGTCACCTGCCCTGCGGTGCCGAGGCGAACATGGCCAAGTACCTGGCCGCGAATGCGTCGTGGAAGGCGGCCAACGTGTGCCTGCAGTACCACGGCGGCTACGGCTTCGCCGCCGAGTATGACGTCGAGCGCAAGTTCCGCGAGACGCGTCTGTACCAGGTGGCGCCCATCTCCACCAACCTGATCCTGTCCTACGTGGCCGAGCACATCCTGGGGCTGCCGAGATCCTTCTGATGCACAGGCTTCTTGATGCGCCGGCTCGTTCGGATCTTGCGGCGAGCCTGCTCGCATTCCTCGTCGCGCTGCTCCCCCTCACGGCGCATGCCTACCGTGCCACCTACGAAGGTGTGCTGGTGAGCGAGCAGTCCTCCGATCCACCGGTGCCGGTCGTGCTCACCATGGACGTCAGCCTGGGCGCGATCCGCGGAAAGGTGGAGACGCGCCTGCCGCTCATCGGCCAAGGCGAGGTGGATGGACTCGAGAAGTTCGGCACTTGCGAGGTCCACGGCAACATCGGTCCGGCCACGGTCCTGCGCCTGCGCGGCAACTGCGGCATGTCGGACTCGGTGTTCGAGGGCAGTTACCGTATCCGCGTGCGCGACAAGCCCTACCAGCAGGGGACATTTCGCATGACGCGCGTGGGAACGCCGGGCTCGCCGGCCGCAGGGCAGGGCGTACTCGATGAACCGACGTTCGGCGGGGGATCGATGACGCGTTGCATCGATTCGAACCGCATGTGCCTGGCGGGTTGCCGCCTGTCCGACTACAACGAGACGCTGCTGTGCACGAACCGCTGCCGCAGCGCGATGGCCAGGTGCAAGGCGGCGGTCAGCGGGGCACGTCCGTACTGAGCGTCAGAACTCGCGCGTGAAGCCGACGCGCACGTAGCGCCTGTCGTACGCGTACAGATCGATGTCGGAATCGCGCTCCGCCGCGCCGAGCGTCAGACGCGGCGCGAAGCCCTTGAAGGTGAGCAGGCGATTGGCCAGCGTCAGCTCCACCCGCCACTCGTCGTCGTCGCGCCGGATGCCGGCGAGGAGGTCCGCGGCACGGTAGCGGTAGCTCGCATACTGCCCATACAGGCTGGCGATCCAGCCCCCGCGCCACTCCTGCACGTAGCGCAGGCTGAGGCCCGCGCCGTCGTAGGCATAGGGATCCTCCGCGGCGTCGCGCTGCACCAGGAACAGCCCCGGCCGCACACTCTTGTCGGTGCTGATCGCATAGCGCAACTCCACGCTCTGCGAGGTCTGCCATCCGGTGAGGTATTCGTAGTCGTCGTAGGTGAATTCGCGCGCGTCGAGGCTGGCGGTCAAGAAGACGTTCGGCCGCAGGCGCACGCCGTAGGCCATACGGGCAGCGGGACCCGAGTAGAGCGTGCGGCCCTGGTAGCTGCCGTAGTGCATGCCGGCCTCGACGTTGAACTCGTGGCGTGCGCCGGGAAAGTACTTGCCTCCCATGATCTGCAGGTAGAGCTGGTCGAGGTCGCGCTGAGGGTAGTCGTACACCTCGACGTATCCCGAGGCGTAGAGCTCGGGATTGGACGGGATGGGGAACTTTGCCTGCACCGTCGCCAGCAGGCCGATCTCTTCCTGGGCACGGGAATCGGGGCTGAGCACGAACCTCTGTCCGGCGATCTCGATGCTCTCGCTGCTGGTGGCCTGCTTCGGATTGGTGTCGGACACGAGGTCGAGCGTGAAAGAGAAACTCGGGACCCGGTTGCGGATGTCGCCGATGAAGGCGAGCACGTTCTGCCTGACCGTATCGGGCAGCGGAGCGGCGAGCACCTGCTCGAAGTGATAGCGCGCGCCCTGGTAGTCATGGGCGAGGTAGAGAGCGCGCGCGAGTTCCAGTCGTGGACGCAGCAGGGTCGGGTCGTGCGCGAGCATCAGCCGGAACTCCTCGGCCGCCTGCATGTAGCGCCCGCGCGCCACGTGGATCATGCCCGACAGGAAGATGGTCTGAGGATCGGGATCGGGTGCCGCGCGCAGCTGTGCGACGAGTGCCTCGGCTTCCTCGAGGCGATTGGCGGCGAGGAGGGCTTCTATATCGCTTACGCCTGCGCTCCGCTGCGCAGAGGCGTCGGTCGTTGCAACTGTGACGGACATTGCGACCGCGCACACGACCGCGAGCGTCCTGCGACGAAGTTCGGCCCTCGAACTAAGTGCAGAATGCGCGCTACTGCTTGCCGCCAAAGCTTCCCAACATCGATTGCAGCCCAGACGGGGCCTGCAGAACAAAGACGCCACCGATCTCCTGCGCGACGGGTCCATAGAAGCGACCCTCGGCCGTGCCCGTCATGGCTGGTCCGCCTCCGGTGGCGACCGGACCGCTGAACCGGTTCACTCCGGGGGCATAGGCCAACGTTCCGGAGAAGTCGAACGTACTCGGATAGCTGGCGTTTCCCGTTACCGTACTGACGATCGTCGTGTTGCTGGTGGACAGGGCAATGTTGCGCGCGCCGAAGTCCGCGGTCGCCGTGAGATCGGCAACCATGCCGTGCAGTTCGCCACTGGCATCTGTGTAGTAGCCCAAAGCGCCGCCCGTATACAGCGCAGTGCCGGCCACCGGCAAGGCAGTGCCCGGCGTAGGCGCGCCAATTGACATGACACCTGTGGTGAAGGGGCCGCTGGTCATGCCTGACGTAGCCCAGACTCCGAACGTCTGGTAGTTCCAGCCGACCGCGTAGGGATCGAGGAACAGCGCGGAACTCGTGGCATTCCCGGCGACACACAGGCCGTCATCACATCCCACCGAGCTCCCGCTGCGGCCATTGGTCCACGAGAGTGTGCCGACAGGCGAGACGAGGGTGACGCCACGCAACACACGGTCGTCACCGAAGGTCAGCTCCATTTCGCTGACGGAATCGTCGACGCCGCCTGCGGTGACGGAATTGACCACGATGCCGTCCATGCCGACCAGCGTGTAGGTCCCCGATGCGGACTGCGACATGCCACGCACCCGGACACGAGAATTCTCCTGCACTGCGCTCCAGGCGGCAAAATCGGTCGTCGATATGCTGCTGCCGCCGCCCCCTCCTCCTCCGCAACCCCCCGCGAGTGCGCAGAGGACCATCGATGCAACGAGCGCGGGACGCGCCCGTCCGGTGTAGCGGAGTCCGTTGATCTTGTTTATTCGCATGCTCCCGCGGGGCCGGTCGTTGTCAGGGCCATGACATCGCAGTATAGCCAATGGCGCATGCAACAGCGCTCGATAGACGAGGCAAGTGAAGATTGGATGGCAATTCCGACCGGGCGTATTGCACCATTGCCGTCGCGTCTGTGCAGTCCAGGTGCCTGTTCGGGCTCAGCGCTTCGCGCCAAACCCACCCACCACCGCGCGGCCGCCAGCCCCCTCCAGCACGAAGGCGCCGCCCAGCTCCTGGGCGGTCGGGCCGTAGAACCTGCCGTCCGCGGTGCCCGTCAGGGTGACGGCGTTGTCACCGCTGCCCGAAGTGATCGGGCCAGTGAAACTGTTGGCGCCGCCGGAGATGGTCAGGGTCGAATTCGGGATGTTGAATCGGTTGTCGTTGAATTCCGGGAACACCCCCGATTCGAGGCGGCTGTTCGTGCTGCTGAAGTCGATCTGTCGCGTGCCACCGCTGATGGTCACATTGGCCGTGACGTCGGCGCGCAGTCCGAACTCCATCGCACTAGCCAGGGGCAGGGCATTCATCACATCGCCGGGCACGGCGCTGTAGCGGCCGATCAGTTCGCCGGTATAGGTTGCATTGAGAGAGGTCGGCAGCGCAGAGAATGCCGTCGGCGCCCCGTACGACATCGCACTCACGCTCCCGTTGGCCACGCTCCATACGCCGAAGCTCTGGTAGTTCCAGGCGGTAGAGGCAGCGTAAGGGTCCGAGACGGCCGCGATGATGGTCTGCGCCGGATTCGACAGCGCACACACTCCGTTGCCGCAGGACATGCTGCTGCCCGACGAGATGGTCCAGGAAGCCGGGGTCGACGGCGTCGTGAAGCTGAAGCCGCGCAGGCCACCGCTCGTCCGCGTGTTGTACAGCACACTGGCCCGGCTCGAGGTGGTATCGCTGGTGACGGCGCCCCCCGAGGTGCGCGTGACCGACATGCCGTTGATGTTGACCGGCTGTCCGGTCGGGAGTGCGTCCCAGGAAGTGAAGCTGGCGGGCGTCAGCGAGCCACCGCCGCTGCTGCCGCCACCACCGCCACCACAGGCCCCGAGCAATCCCATGAGCGAGAGGGCCAGCGCGCTGGCCATCGCGCGGGCCGAGGAGGAACCGGGAATGTGCGGGGGCATCGCTTCTCCAGAATGGATTACTGTAAATTCAGACACTTTCCACCTGCGATTGTGACGTCAAGGTGCGTCCCGGACAATCGGGATCGCCCCCATGGAGGCCGACTGTCGCGTGTTAGCATCAGTTTCGTGACCCGCCGCCCCGAATCTCCCAGAGTGCACAGTGCGTTCGACGTCCAGCGTTGGGATGGCCGAACGGTTCGGGCTGCCCGTGAGACCGTCATCGAGGAAGCGCCGGTCGCCTTCGTCTATAACGGCATGGCGCACGCAGTCATGATGGCGACTCCTTCCGATCTCGAGGATTTCGCGCTGGGCTTCTCCCTCAGCGAAGGGATCGTCGCCAGCGCCGAGGAGTTGAGGGCGATCGACGTGGTGCCCCTCGACCAGGGCGTGTTGCTGCGACTGGAAGTGGACGCGGAGCGCGCGCTGGCCCTGGAATCACGCCGGCGCAGCATCGCGGGACGTTCCTCGTGCGGGCTGTGCGGCGCGGAGAACATCGAACAGGTGATGCGCCCGCTGCGGCGGGTGGAGTCCGCCCTGACCATCCCGCACACGCGGCTACATGGCGCCTTCGAGGTCCTCGCCAACCGGCAGGCGCTGAATGCACAAACCGGCGCGGCGCACGCCGCCGGATGGGCCGCGGCCGACGGGACGTTGGGCCCGGTGCGCGAGGATGTCGGACGACACAATGCCCTGGACAAGCTGATCGGCGCGGTGGTGCGCGCCGGCCTGTCGCTGCAGCAAGGGTTCGCGCTGATCACCAGCCGCGCCAGTTTCGAGATGGTGCAGAAGGCGGCGACGGTGGGGATTCCGGTGCTGGCCGCGATCTCGGCGCCGACTGCGCTGGCGATCCGCGTTGCGCAGGAAGCCGGTGTCACGCTGGCAGCGTTCGCGCGCGACGGCACGCACAACGTCTATACGCATCCGCAACGACTGGGCGAAGGCTGAGTGTATCGGTTCAGCCGCCGTAGGTCAGCGTGCGCGTCTTTCCCCAGAACACGCGGTACGAGAGCACGGTATAGGCCAGGATGAAGGGCAGCACGATCAGCGTGCCGATCAGCACGAAGTGCAGCGACTTGTCGGAGGCGGCCGCGTCCCAGATGGTCATGCGGTCGATGACGAGGTAGGGGAACAGGCTATAGGCCAGTCCCGCGAACGCGAAGACGAACACCCACACGGCGAGCACGAACGGCAGCCACTCGCGCCGCGAGCGGCCGGCGCGCAGGCGCGCGGCCATCGCCGCGATACCGGCGAGGGCGGACGCGGTGAGCAGCGGCAGCGGCAGCAGCCAGAGCATGCGCGGCCACGAGAACCACTTGTCGAGGATGCGTGGGCTGGCGAACGGTGTGGCCGCGCTGATCGCCAGGATGCCGATGGCCGCGGCGATCAATGCCCAGCGCGTCCAGGACAACGCCTTGTCGCGCAGGGCGCCTTCGCTCTTGATCACCAGCCACGTCGCGCCGAGCAGCGCATAGCCGCCCGCGAGGCCGGCGCCGACCAGCAGCCCGAACAGGACGAACGGTCCTCCCTCCGCGAATCCGGTGATGATGCCCGCCAGCATCATGCCCTGCGACACCGCCATGATCAGCGAGCCGAGGAAGAAGGCTCGGTTCCACACCTCGCGATGCCAGCCGGTAGCCTTGAAGCGCAACTCGAAGGCCACGCCGCGCATCACCAGACCGAGGAGCATCGCGGCGACCGGCAGATACAGCGAACTGAGGATCACGCCGTGTGCGAGCGGAAACGCGACCAGCAGGATGCCCACGCCCAGCACCAGCCAGGTCTCGTTGGCATCCCAGAACGGACCGATGGATGAAACCATCAGGTCCTGTTCGTCGCGTGAGGCAGCCGGCAGCAGGATGCCCACGCCGATGTCGAAGCCGTCGAGGATCACGTAGGCGAGGATGGCCAGGCCCATCAGTGCCAGGAAGACGAGCGCGAGATCGAGTCCGTTCATACGGCACCGCGCCCGGTCACCGGCAATACGCTGCCGGTGGGTTGCGACTCGCCCGACGCAGGGAACGCGGGGATGTCGTCGACGGCGTTGCGCGCCAGCTGCGTGAGCACCACCAGGTAGGAGACGAGCAACAGCGTGTAGACCACGGCGTAGCCGACGAAGGTGAGCGCGATGTGGTTTGCCGGCACGGACGAGGCGGCCTCCGCGGTGGTGAGCACGCCGTAGACCAGATACGGCTGGCGACCGATCTCCGTCACCAGCCAGCCGGCGATGGTGGCCACCCAGCCGGAGAAGGTCATCGCGACGAAGCCGAGCAGCATCCAGCGTGGGAGCGCACGGCGGCGCAGCAGCGTCCACGCAGCCATCCACGACAAGGCCAGCATCAGCATGCCGACGCCGACCATCACGCGGAAGGAGAAGAACACCGGCGCGACCGGCGGGTGCTTGCCGGCGAAGCGGTCCAGCCCCTGCAGCTCACCCTGCGCCTCGTGGCGCAGGATCCAACTGGCGCCGGACGGAATCTGCAGTGCATGGTCGTTGCGCAGCGTCTGCGCATTCGGCCAGCCCACCAGCACCAGCGGAATGTTCGCCCCGCTCTTCCAGATGCCTTCCATCGCAGCGATCTTGGCGGGCTGGTGCTCGAGCGTGTTCAATCCATGCACGTCGCCCACCGCGATCTGCAGCGGAATGAGAAGCGCGGCCGTGAACACGCCCAGGCGCAGCATGCGCTGCGCCGGCTGGAAGTCGTGCCGACGCAGCAACTGGAACGCCGAGATGCCCGCCACGAGAAAGGATGCGGTAAGCCCGGAGGCCAGCAGCATGTGCGTCAGGCGATAGGGAAAGCTCGGATTGAAGATCACCGCCCACCAGTCGGTCACGTGCAGCGTGCCGTCGACGACCTCATGGCCCTGGGGCGTCTGCATCCAGGAATTGAGCGCGAGAATCCAGAATGCGGAGGCGCTCGTGCCCACGGCCACGAGCACGGTGGACAAGGTGTGCAGCCAGACCGGAACGCGATCGCGACCGAACAGCATCACGCCGAGGAAGGTCGCTTCCAGGAAAAACGCGGTCAGCACCTCGTAGCCCAGCAGCGGGCCGGCGACGTTTCCGGCGCGCTCCATGAAGCCGGGCCAGTTGGTGCCGAACTGGAAGCTCATGACGATGCCCGACACCACGCCCAGCGCGAAGGACAGGGCGAACACCTTCACCCACAGCGCGTAGGCTGCGATCGCCCAGTCCTGCCCGGGGCGGTTGGCGCGCACGCGCAGGGCGACGAGGAACCAGGCAAGTGCGATGGTGATGGTCGGGAACAGGATGTGGAACGCGATGTTCAGTCCGAACTGGGCACGGGCGAGCAGAACAGGGTCGTCGAACATGGCCGATCTCGGTTCCGGATGGGGCGCGGTGCACTCATGGTGCACGAGTTGCGCCTCGAGTGCACATCGTCGTTGCGGGCGCGTTCGGTGGCTTGGATCACGCCGGGCTGCACCTGGCGAGACCTGTGGCTGGGCGCAACACGCGCGTCGCCGCGACGGGCGCGCTGAGGTACCCTAGCCGCCACGACCAGATCCCGATCTCCCCGATGCAATCCTCCTCGGCCGATCCACCGCGTGGCCCCTGGGCGCGCTGGACCGCGGTTCCCCTGTATCTGCGCATCCTCGGCGCGCTCGCCCTCGGTATCGCCGTCGGCGTCGCGCTGGGCGAGCAGGCCGGGGCGCTCGCCACGCCGGCGAAGCTGATCCTGCGCCTGCTCTCCGCGCTCGCGCCGCCGCTGATCCTGTTCGCCATCGTGCGCGCACTGGTGACTGCGGAGCTTCCCCCGGGGACGGCGCCACGCCTCGCAGGTCTGCTGCTGCTCAACACCACCGTCGCCATCGCCATCGGGCTGGCAGTGGCGAACCTGGTGCAGCCTGGCGCATGGCACGAGGTCGGTCCGACGCCGCCCGCGGCCACGACAACCGACAAGCCGGGGCCGCTCGCGCAGTTCGTGGACAACATCCCGCGCAGCCTGCTCGGCCCGCTCACCGACGGCGGCAGCGTCATTTCGGTGATCTTCCTGGCCCTGGCCTTCGGCGTGGCGCTGCGCCACCTGCGCGAGCGCCCCCTGCGTACGGTGCGCGATGCCATCGACGTCGGGTTCGACGCGCTGATCATCATCCTGCGCTGGGTGATCGAGGTCATCCCCTTCGGCATCTTCGGCATCATCGCCAGCATCGTCGGCACCAAGGGATTCACCGCGTTCATCCCGCTCGGCGGCTTCGTCCTCGCCGTGGTGCTTGCGCTGGTGCTGCACGCCGGCTGGTATCTGGTCCGCATCCGCTTCGGCTCCTGGGCGCGCCCGGGCCATGTCCTGCGCGGTACACGCGATGCCCTGGTGATGGCCTTCTCCACCGCCAGTTCCACCGCGACCATGCCGGTGACCTACGCCTGCCTGCGCGATCGGGTCGGGCTGCGCGACCGCTCCGCCAGCCTGGGCGCGCTGGTCGGCGCGAACTTCAACAACGACGGCACGGCCCTCTACGAAGCGATGGCGGCGCTGTTCGTCGCGCAGGTGCTGGGCATGGAACTGACCCTCACCCAGCAGCTGCTGGTGGTGGTCACGAGCATGGCGGCCTCGGTCGGTGCCGCCGGCATTCCGGAGGCGGGCCTGGTCACCATGACCATGGTATTCATGGCGGTCGGCCTGCCGGTGGAATACATTGCGGTGCTGTTCTCGGTGGACTGGTTCCTGGATCGCTGTCGTACCACCATCAACGTGATGGGCGACATCAACGTGAGCGCGCTGCTCGATGGGCGGCAGCGCAAGGACGACGAACTGGACAAGGGGGACTGACGATGGGCGCGTTGGGCGCCGGTGAAAACCCGGGCGCGCAGGTGAGCGTGCGCGAGGCGGTGTTCGCCCTGCTGCGTGCGTTCGGCATGACCACCTTCTTCGGCAATCCGGGCTCGACCGAACTGCGCATGTTCCGCGACTGGCCGGCGGATTTCCGCTACGTGCTTGCCCTCCAGGAGAGCATCGCGGTGGCAATGGCCGACGGTTTCGCCCAGGCGCGACGCGCCCCGGCGCTGGTGAATCTGCACTCGGCGGGCGGCGTCGGCCACGCGCTGGGCAGCGTGTTCACCGCGTGGCGCAACCAGACGCCGCTGGTGATCGTGGCTGGCCAGCAGACGCGCGCGATGCTGCCCACCGATCCTTTCCTGTGCGCGCGCTCCGCGGTCGATTTTCCCAAACCGTACGTCAAGTGGAGCGTCGAGCCGGCGCGCGCCGAGGACGTCCCGCATGCGCTGGCGCATGCGATCTACACCGCCCTGCAGAAGCCGTGCGGGCCGGTGTTCGTGTCGGTGCCCGAGGACGACTGGGACGTTCTCACCGAACCGGTCGAGGCGCGTGCGGTGGCGACACGCTTCGCGCCCGACCCGGCGGCGCTGGACACGCTCGCAGCCGCCCTGGAGGCGGCACGGCATCCCGCGCTCGTCGTGGGCGCGGCCATCGACCAGGACGGCGCCTGGGACGGGGTGGTGGCGTTGGCCGAGCGCCTGAACGCAGCGGTGTGGCACAGCCCGATGGCCGGCCGGCGCAGCTTCCCGCAGTGCCACCGGCTGTTCGCGGGTTTCCTGCCGCCGCTGCGCCAGCCGCTGGCCGACCGGCTGGCGGCGCATGACGTGGTGCTGGTCATCGGTGCGCCGGTGTTCCTGTATCACGTGCACACGGAGGGCGACTACCTGGCCGCCGGTACCCGGCTTTTCCAGCTCACCGACGACGCCGAGCAGGCCGCGCGGGCGCCGGTGGGCAGCAGCCTGTTCGCCAGCATCGGCCTGGGCGTGGCGCAGCTGCTGGCGCGCCTTCGCCCATCGGACCGGCCGGCCCCGCCCACCGCACCGCGACCGCCGGCTCCGGCGGCGAGCGAGCCGATCAGCGGCGAATTCGCCATGCACGTCCTGCGCGAGACGTTCCCAACGAATGCCGTCCTGTGCGAGGAGGCGCCCTCGCATCGAAACGCCCTGCACGAGCACTTCTCGGTGGACACCAGCGGAGGGTTCTACGCGTGCGCCAGCGGCGGCCTCGGGTTCGCCCTGCCGGCGGCGGTGGGCGTGGCGCTCGCGGACCGGTCGCGCAAGGTGGTGGCCGTGGTCGGCGACGGGTCCAGCCTGTACACCATCCAGGCCTTGTGGTCCGCCTCTCAGCATGCGCTGCCGGTCACCTTCGTCATTCTGAATAATGGCGGCTACGGCGCGGTGAAATCGCTGGGACTGCGCATGGGCCTCGAGGCAGTTCCGGGGAGCGACGTACCGGGAATCGATTTCTGCAGCATCGCGCGCGGGTTCGGCTGTCGGGCGTCGCGCGTGGAGCGCGCCGGCGATCTGGCGCCGGCGTTGCGCGAAGCCTATGCGGCCGACGGTCCATGGCTGGTCGACGTGAGGATGAATCGCGATGCCGACAAGCTCTACTGACTGCACCCTGCGTCGTCTGCTCTGTCTCGCGGCCGTCTGCCTCGCGATCGCGCCGCTCCCCTGCCTCGCGCAGGCGTTCGATCTGGTGATCGCCGGGGGGCGGGTGATGGATCCGCAGAGCGGCCTCGACGGCGTGCGGCACGTGGGCGTGCGCGACGGCAAGGTGGCGGTGGTGAGCACGGAGCTGCTGCACGGAACGCGCACCATCGATGCCACCGGGCTGGTGGTGGCGCCCGGGTTCATCAATCTGCACTGGCATGGGACGCAGCCTCGCAGCAATACCTTCGAGGCGATGGACCGTGTCACGTCGACGTTCGAACTGGAGATCGGTGTCGCGGACGTCGACGCCTGGTACGACGAGCGCGCCGGTCGCATGCCGATCAACTACGGGGTGGCGGTGGGCCACGCGCCGGTGCGCATGCGGGTGATGAACGACCCGGGGGCTTTCGTGCCCGCCGGGGTGGCTGCACGCGACCGCGCGACCGATGCGCAGCGCGTGCAGATTCTGGATGGGATCGAGCGCGGGCTGCAGCGCGGCGCCGTGGGCGTGGGCTTCGGCCTGGCCTACACGCCGGCCGCCTCGAAACGAGAGGTGCTCGAGGCGTTCCGCGTGGCGGCGCGTTACGACGCGGCTGCCTATGTTCACATCCGCGGCGCCTCCAGCGCCGGCAGCGCCGATCGCGAGGAAGGGCTGCTCGAGGTGATCGCGCACAGTGCGGTGAGTGGGGCGCCGGTACACGTGGCGCACATCAACAGCAGCGCCCAGGAAGCGATCGACCGTCTGATGGACATCATCGTGCAGGCGCGCGCCCACGGGGTGGACGTGAGCACCGAGGCCTATCCGTACACGGCAGGCATGACGCGCCTGGAGTCGTTCCTGTTCGACAGCTGGGTGGACCGGCCGGAAGCCGACTATGCCAAGCTGCAGTGGGTGGCGACCGGGGAACGGCTGACGCGCGAAAGTTTCCTGCGCTATCGCGAGCAGGGTGGCTATGTGCTCATCCACGCCAATACCGAGGAGCGCGTGCGCCGTGCCATCGTGCACCCGCTCACCATGATCGCCAGCGATGGCTTCGACACGCATCCGCCTAGCCACCCGCGCTCCGCGGGCACGTTCACCCGCACCTTGGCGCGCTACGTGCGCGAGGAGAAGGCGATGACGTTGATGGAGGCGTTGCGCAAGATGACGCTCCTGCCCGCACAGCGCCTCCAGGGGCGAGTTCCCGAGATGGCACGGCGCGGCCGGCTGGCGCCTGGCACGTACGCCGATATCGTGGTGTTCGATCCCGATGCGGTGCGCGACATGGCCACCTACGAACAGCCTGCCCGCTACGCGCTCGGCATGCGCCACGTGCTGGTCAACGGGCAGTCCGTCGTCTACGATGGTGCCTTGGTGGAGGAAGTGAAACCGGGCTTGCCGGTGCGCGCGCCACATTGACCATCCCAAGCGATAGCAGACGCTGCCGCGGCCGGAGCGGTCTGTCATCCAACCATTGCCCTGGCTGACGTTTCGGCGGCCGGAGCGTATACATGGGCCAGGTCAATCAATTCCTGCTGATCGCCGGGGTGTTGCTGTTCGCCAGCATCCTGATCGGTCACGTGTCGCGGCGCTTCGGCATGCCGCTGCTGCTGGTGTTCCTGCTCATCGGCATGGCCGCCGGAGAGGACGGACCGGGCGGCATCCACTTCGACGACTTCGGCACCGGCTTCCTGGTTGCCAATCTGGCCCTGGCGGTGATCCTGCTCGACGGTGGCCTGCGCACGCGATTCCAGAGTTTCCGCGTTGCCTTGCGCCCGGCGCTTTCCCTGGCCACGGTCGGCGTGGTGATCACCGCGGCCCTGGTCGGGGTGGCCGGCCACCTGATGCTCGGTCTGGACTGGGGGTACGCCCTTCTGCTCGGGTCGATCGTCGGCTCCACCGATGCGGCCGCGGTGTTCGCACTGCTGCGCGACAGCGGTACGCGGCTCAACGATCGCGTGGCCTCCACTCTGGAGATCGAATCCGGGGTAAACGATCCGATGGCGGTGTTCCTCACCCTGGGAATGATCGAGGTGATCCAAAGCGGGGCGAGCGCACCCGATCTGACCCTCTTCGTGCAATTGATCCAGCAGTTCGGACTGGGGGCAGTGATCGGTGGGGGAGCCGGCTATCTGTTGAGCCGCATCGTGCAGTCCGTGCACGTGGGCGAGGGGCTGTATGCCCTGCTGATCGCCTCCGGCGGTCTGCTCGTCTTTGCCGGCTGCAACCTGCTGGGCGGAAGCGGCTTCCTCGCTGTTTACCTCACGGGGCTGGTGATCGGGAACCGGCGCATTCCCGGTGGCGAGAACGTGCTGCGGGCGATGGACGGCCTGGCCTGGTTGGCACAGTCCGGCATGTTCCTGTTGCTCGGGCTGCTGGTCAACCCGGGTGACCTGCTGTCCGTCGGCGGGTGGGCGCTGGGCGTGGCCATTGCGCTGATGGTCATTGCACGTCCGGTGGCAGTGGTGGTATCGCTCGCGCCGTTTCGGTTTCCCGTACGGGAGACCGCCTACATCTCTTGGGTCGGACTGCGGGGCGCGGTCCCCATCGTGCTGTCGATCTTTCCGACGATGGCAGGCATCGACGGTGGCCACGTCTTCTTCGACGTGGCGTTCTTCGTGGTCCTGGTTTCGCTGATCCTGCAGGGTTCGACGATCGCGGCGGGCGCGCGGCTGCTCGGCATCGCCCTGCCGGCGCGCATCGAGCCGGTGGCGCACGGCGAGATCGGCCTGACTCGTCAGCGCGGGCTGCAATTGCTCGAGGTACGTGTGCCGGCCGACTGGCCGTGGTCGGGAACACCGGTGCGTGATCTGCGGTTGCCCGCGCAGACGCAGGTGCTGGCGGTCTGGCGCAACGGCGTGCTGGTTGCCGAGGTCGGATCGCATCTGCTGCAGGCGGACGATGCAGTGCTGTGCGCGGTGCCGCAGGAGTCCAGCGTGGCGCTGGCGCAGCTGTTTACCGAAGCTCCCGAGCAGGGCGCGCCGACGCAGCGCAGCGTATTCGGCGATTTCACCATCGATGCCGACATCGCCGTGGCGGACCTGGAGATGGCCTACGGATTCACGCTCGCGCGCGACGAGGCGGACCGCGATCGACGCCTGGGCGAATGGCTACAGTTGCGCCTGCGGCGCCGTCCCGTGGTGGGTGACCGGGCACGCATCGATCGCATCGAACTCACCGTGCGAGAGGTGCGCGACGGGCGCATCGCACGTGTCGGGTTGAAGTTGAGCGCCGAGTAGGGCAGCAGAGCGAGGATCTCTCGCTCCCGCTCGGGAGGATACCGATTGCGTTGACGCCTGCAATGACAACGGTTGAGCTGACGCTCAGGACGACATCGCGCAATGACGACGTCCTGTCAGGTCGACACCACCGGCGGCTGCTCGTCCGGCAGCGCCTGCGGGCGTGGCTGAAATTCTGCGACCCCGCGTTCCAGCCGCTTGCGCACGTCCCAGGCCTGCTCGGGCGTAAGCGTCTGGTAGTACTGCACCTGTCCGCCGACCAGCGCGGCCACGGGAACCCCTTCGCGCACGAGCAGGCGATTGGTCGGCGTCGCCGGGACTTTCGGGCCGGGGGTGAGGATGCCCGCGAGATTGAGCGGGTCGGCGCCACACACGATGCAATCACCCGCATCCTGCGCACGCCGGCGTGCATCGCGCAGTGTCGCGATCGCCTCCGGGAGGGCGAACTGCTCGCCCGAGAAGCCGGCCACGAAGCGGCCGCCGCGGATCTCGCCGCGCGTTTCCATGCGGCGCAAGGCAAGCAGCAGCTCGCGCCACGACGGCAGCCAATCCGGCTCGCGCGCCAGCACGCGCCAGAACACGACGCCGTAGCGCTTGAGCAGGGCGCGTGCAATCTGTTCGGCCGCCTCGCGGGTGAGGGGGGCGGGTGGCTTGCGCCGGATCAGTGCCCAGCGCCCGGCATCCCGGACGCCGGGCAGGCTCGCGCGGCGCCGTGAGCCGGCGAAGGGGCGGCGGCGATCCGCGGGCAGCAGCAGCGCACGCAAGCCGCCGAAGGCGTCCGAATTCACCAGGCCAGCGGCCACCAGTTCACCCAGAGCCTCCTCGACGAACGACTTCGGCAGGTCCAGTCCCTGGCAGATGTCGTCGAAGAAGGAGGCGCCCTGCTCGCGCAGGAACGCGGCGATCTGCGCGGCGCGCGCACTCAGCGGCGGCGTAGCGTCGCCCTGCCCGTTGAGCGACGACCAGAGCGCCAGGTTGCGCCGGGTGAGCAGGGAGATGGGCGTTGCGCGCACCGGTCCGACGCTACGTTCGCGATCGGGCTGGGCGCGCGGTGCCTCGAGCCGTGTCCACAGCACGCGCCCGGCCAGGCATACGTCGTCCAGCCACGCCGGGTCGTAGTGTGCGAGGCGCGCCGGCAGGATGTCCGCTTCCCACGCTGCGGCGGCGGCCTCGTAGCCTTCCAGCTGCGAGACGAGTGCTTCGAGCGCATCCGGGCCTTCCATGCGCTCGCCGGGCACGGCGTGCTGCCAGGCGAACAGGAAGCGCATGAACTGCGCGGCCGACACCGGCTCGATCTCCTGCCGCAGTCGCTTCACCGTGTAGCGGTTGATGCGGGCGAGCAGCCGGCGCTCGCACCATTCCTGGACGCCGCCTGCATCCCCGGTGAATGTGCCACGCATGACGAAACCCTCCGCCTCGAGCGCGAGCAGCGCGGCAACGAGTTCGGACGGCGGGCGCTGGAGGGACCTCGCCAATGCTTCGGCAGTGGTCGGTCCGAGGGATTCGAGTCGACCCCGCACGATCTCGACCAGCGCCGCCTCGGGTGTGCGGTCGCCTTGCATGTCGATTCCCGGCAGTGGCGGCACCAGTCGTGGGCCGCCGAAGACGGCGGCGAACTCCGCTGCCCGATCGCGTGCGATCCACAGCGCGCCGTCGTCCAGCAGCAGCCGCGCGGCCCGTCCCTGCCCGGCGAGTGCATCCAGCAGTGTCGGCCAGCCCGGGTTCGCCTGTGTCTCGCGGTCGGTGACGAATCCCATCAGCACGAGTGCGTCGTGCATCTCGTCGGCGTTCTCCGGCTGCGGCCAGGCTTCGTTGCGCACGCGCGCGATGGCTTCGGGATCGAGTCTGCCGAGGTCGGCCGCGCGCTCGGGATCGAGCCAGCGGCGCGCCATGACCGCCTGGGTGCGCCGCTCCTCCAGCGGGGCATCGTCGAGGAAGGCATAGGGACGCGCCGCCAGGATCTCCAGTGCCAGCATCGACGGCTCGGTGAGGTCGCGCGCGGTCACCTGGACCTGTCCGCTTTCGAGCGCACGCAGGAGCCGCTCCAGACCCACGATGTCCATGGCATCGTGCAGGCAGTCGTGGATGGTCTGCTGCACGAGGGGATGGTCGGGGATCTCCCGGTCGCCGGCGATGTTCTCCAGACAGGCGAGCTGGTCGGGGAACACGGCGGCGACCAGGTCCTCGGCCTGCATGCGCTGCAGTTGCGCGGGCACCTTGCTGCCGCCGCGAAAGCGCAGCAGGGCCAGTGCAATCGAGGCGTTCCAGCGCCACCGGGTGATGAACATCGGCGCGTCGAGCAGTGCCTGCACGAGGATCTCGCGCACGCTGGACGAATGCAGGTAGCGCGCAGGCTCGTCCAGCGGAAAGCTGTGCGTGGCGGTCAGCGAGAGGATGATCGCGTCCTCGGTGGCGGCCGCCTGCAGCTCGAAATTGAACTTGCGGCAGAAGCGCTTGCGCAGGCTCAGGCCCCAGGCCCGGTTGATCCGGCTGCCGAAGGGCGAATGGACGATCAGCTGCGTACCACCCGACTCGTCGAAGAAGCGCTCGAACACGAGGTGCGACTGGGTGGGCAGGCGGGTGAGGGCGGCGCGCGCCGCGGCGTAGTAATCGACCAGCTGCGATGCCGCGGCCGGGCTCAGATGGAGCTCGCCGGTCAGCCAGTCCACCGCTTGCGACGCCGGCTGCAGGCGCGCCTCGATCTCCTCGCGCAGGCGCGACACCGCCGCCGATACCTCGTCCGACCGCGCGGGCGCCTCGCCGATCCAGAACGGTATCGTGGGCGGCTGACCGTGCGCATCCTCGACACGCACGCGTCCGCCTTCGACGCGCAGGATGCGGTAGCTGGTGTTGCCCAGCTGGAAGACGTCGCCGGCCATGCTCTCGATGGCGAAGTCCTCGTTCACGGTTCCGACGATCTGGCCGGCCGGTTCCAGCACCACGTTGTAGTCCGCCGTGTCGGGAATGGTGCCGCCACACGTGACCGCGATCAGGCGCAGCCCCTTGCGTGCGCGCAGGGAGCCCTGCACCGAATCGCGGTGCACCAGCACCTGGCTGCGGCCACGCCG
Organism: uncultured Burkholderiales bacterium; assembly: GCA_964570955.1. GTDB lineage: Bacteria > Pseudomonadota > Gammaproteobacteria > Burkholderiales > SHXO01 > SHXO01. The sequence continues at coordinate 17,072 of CAZNBS010000053.1, forward strand.
GGTGGAGAAACCCTCCGCGAGCATGCCGACGATGGCGTCGAAGCGCTCGCGCGTGAGCGCCCGGTACGGCCATGCGCGCGTGCACAGCGCGAACAGCTCGTCCTCCTGCCACTCCCGGCAGGACACCTCCGCGGCGATCTGCTGGGCGAGAACGTCCACCGGCTCGTGCGGCATGCGCAGGCGGTCCAGTTCTCCGCGCCGCACCGCGTCGAGCAGGGCCACGCACTCGGCGAGATCGTCGCGCGTGAGCGGAAACAGCCGGCCCTTGGGCAGGCCACCCACCGCGTGGCCCGAGCGGCCGACGCGCTGCAACAGGGCGGCGATGGCGCGCGGCGTGGAGATCTGACAGACGAGATCGACGTGACCGATGTCGATGCCCAGTTCCAGCGACGAGGTGGCCACCAGCGCACGCAGTTCTCCCCGCTTGAGGCGCTGCTCGGCATCGAGCCGCTGCTCGCGGGCGAGGCTGCCGTGATGCGAGGTGACCGCAGTGTCGCCCAGCCGCTCGGACAGCGCCCGCGCCAGTCGCTCGGCGAGGCGTCGCGTATTCACGAACACCAGCGTGGACCGGTGCGCCTCGATGAGTTCGGTCAGGCGGCCGTAGACCTGTTCCCAGACTTCCGCGGACATCACCGCCTCGAGCGGCGACTCGGGCAGCTCGAGCGCGAGGTCGCGGCGGCGCGTGTGGCCGGTGTCGACGATGGCGCATCCGTCCACGGTCACGACCGGGACATCGGAGCGTGCGTCCAGGCGCGGCGCGGGATCGTCCAGGTCGAACAGGTCGGTGGGCGGACCCAGCCCGTCGAGAAGGCCGTGGGCCGGCCGGTTTGCGCTGCCGACGAGGAAGCGTGCCACCTCCTCGATCGGCTTCTGCGTCGCGGACAGGCCCACGCGGGTCAAGCGCGTGCCCGCTAGCTCCTCCAGCCGCTCCAGCGTGAGCGCGAGGTGCGCGCCACGCTTGCTGGGAGCGAGGGCGTGGATCTCGTCGACGATCACCGTGCGCACGCTCGACAGGATCGAGCGCCCCGAGTCGCTGGTGAGCAGGATGTACAGTGACTCCGGCGTGGTGACCACGATGTGCGGTGGGCGCCGGCGCATGCGACTGCGCTCCGCCTGCGGCGTGTCGCCAGTGCGCACCAGCGTGCGGATGTCCACGTCGGGATAGCCGAGTGCCGCGAGGTCCTCGCGGATGCCGGCCAGCGGCAGCTCGAGATTGCGGTCGATGTCGTTGGACAAGGCCTTCAGGGGCGAGACGTAGAGCACGCGCGTCGCGTCCCCGAGCTGCCCGCGCACGCCCAGGCGCACGAGCGCATCGATGGCGGCGAGGAATGCGGCGAGGGTCTTCCCCGAGCCGGTCGGCGCGGCAATGAGCACGTGGCGCCCGGACTGGATAAGTGGCCAGGCCTGCGCCTGGGGTGCGGTGGGCACGGCATGCGCGCGGCGGAACCAGCGCGCGACCGCCGGATGGAACTGATCGAGCACGTCGGACATGCGATCGATTGTGCCAGCATTGGGGCTCATCCGGTGAGCCAGTGTCCAGGCACGCCGCCTGCAAAGCCGAAGCATCCCGCCGTACGGTGCGCGGTGCGCGCGCGGGCGGGACACCGGCGTACGCCGGCATGACGAAGACATTGCGAGTGGGCAAGCAGCAGAACCGACCGCGGCACAGGCGCCTGGAACACAGGGGGATACCCGATGCGGACGAGGCGGAGCTCCTGTTCGATGCGCTGCGCGAACAGCTGCTCGCCGAGATCGAGGCACAGGCGGAAGCGCTCGCCGACCAGCTGGGCGGACGCACGTTGAGCGATCGCGTGATGGCTGCGGTGGCGCGCGTACCGCGCCACGAATTCGTGCCGACCGACGTGCGGCCGTTCGCCTATCTCAACCGGCCGCTGCCGATCGGCTTCGGAAAGAGCGTATCCCAACCGTTCACCGCGGCGCTCATGACCGATCTGCTCGAGGTCGAGGCCGTGCACAAGGTGCTCGAGATCGGCACCGGGTCCGGCTACCAGGCTGCGCTGCTGGGGGAACTCGGCGCGAGCGTCTACAGCGTGGAGCTCATTCCCGAACTGGCCACGCAGGCGGCCAGCCGGCTGGGACGGTTGGGCTATGACAACGTCGCGGTGCGCATGGGTAACGGCCGCCTGGGCTGGCCGGAGCACGGTCCGTACGATCGCATCCTGGTGACTGCTGCCGCCGAGCTCATCCCGGCCGCCCTGGTGACGCAGCTGAAGGTCGACGGGACGATGGTGCTGCCGACCGGCATCGCCGGGCACCAGCAGCTGGTGCGCGTTCGACGCGGCACCGACGGCCGGTTGACCACCCAGCCCGTGCTCGACGTGCGCTTCGCGCCGCTGGACGAGGACGAGAGCCTGCACGGTAACGGCTGAAGGGGCCTCGATCCTTCCTATGGCCGAACTCGGGTCGCCTCTGGTAATGTCCCGAGCGGTCGGCGGAACGAATCATGACGAGCAGATCATCGAGGCGCTTCAGTGCGGGCGTGGTGGTGGTCCGGCACACGCGCGTGGGCTGGCGCTACCTGCTGCTGCGTGTCTACCGGACCTGGGATTTCCCGAAGGGCGGCGTCGAGGTCGGCGAGACGCCGATGCAGGCCGCACGGCGCGAAGTGGCCGAAGAGACCGCACTCACCGACCTGCGTTTCGACTGGGGCGAGCGTTACCTGGAAACCGCTCCCTACAGCGCGGGGAAGGTGGCGCGCTACTATCTGGCCTCGAGCGTCGACCAGATCGTCTCGCTGCCCATCAACGCGGCCCTGGGACGCGCCGAGCACCACGAATTCCGCTGGGTGGCACACGCCGAGGCGCAGCGGCTGCTGCCCGAGCGGCTGCAGCCTGTGCTCGCCTGGGCACACGCGCTGGTCGAGGGTGTGCCGCCGGCGTGAGCGCGCCTACTTGCGCTCGGAACTGGACTTGTCGATCTTGCCGGTGGCGGCATTGACCATCACGTTCGCCGTACGCCCGTCGGGCAGAGCGAAGTCGTAGCTGTAATAAGGGTTGCCGCGCCAGGACAGTTCGTACTTCATGCGGTTCAGTTCCCCGCCGCGGTACTCGGCACCCGCGAGTTGCCTCGCATCGGGTTCCTCCACCCGATGGCGCGTGCTCAGCATCTCGTACTTCTTGTTGCCCGCTTTGCGCTCCGAGTTGACGATGGTGCCCCCTTCGCAGCGCAAGCGATAGACGCGGTTGTCCGGGGCCACCAGCTCGACATCGAAGCCCAGTCCGTTGTTCCAGTCGAGATCCCACTCCGTGACCTGGCCCACCTGCTGCTGCCGGGCGGCGTCCAGGCACTGATTGATCGCGCGGTCCACCTCCGGACCGAACTCTGCGGCCGTGACCGCGCCTGCACCGAGCAGACCTGCCGCGAGGCCGATGAGGGAATGTCGCATGTGTTCCTCCTGTCGTTGCCGATGTCGCCGTTCGCCTACACATGGCGGTGTGCGCCACCGCAAGAATACACGCGGGGGCGCCCCGCGCCCACCGCCGGCGCGCACGCGCGTTATGATGTGCCGGTCCATTCGCGCCGAGGCGCGCTTCCTGCACGGCGCCCAGTATCATGCCATTCGCCTATTTCGATCGGTTGTCTGCGGCACGCAAGGCCGTCTACCTGCGCAGCGATGCGATCGAGCGTGTCGACCTGCCGCACGGCACCGACCTGCGCGTGCTGCTCGACGACATGGAGACGGCGCTGCGTACCGAGAACCGGGCGCAGGTCGAGCGGCACGCCCAGGCGCTTTGCCACGATCTCGCCGAGCGCCTGCGCGTCCCGCGTCTGCGTGTACGCGTCCTGACCGTGCGCCCGAGCGGCAACTGGGGCGAGCTGCACGGTCTGTACGAACCGTTCGAGGACGGACGCCCGCCGCTGCTGACGGTGTGGATGCGAACGGTGGCGCGCCGACAGGTGGTTGCCTTCCGCAGCTTCCTGCGCACCGTACTGCACGAGTTCTGTCACCACCTCGACTACGAGCTGTACGGACTGCCCGAGACCTTCCACACCGAGGGGTTCTACAAGCGCGAGTCGAGCCTGTTTTACCAGATCCGGGGCGAGACCCGCCCCGTGCAAGCGGCGCTGCGCGACCGCTCAACGCCAGGGAAGCGGGTTCTTGGTCAGCGCCACGGCGACGATGTAGGCGAAGGTCGCTAGCGCGGCAGCGAAGGCGGCGCGTCGCACCCCGGGCGTGCGCCCGCGCTTGAGGGCGATGCTGCCCAGCACGATGTAGGCGAGCAGGCCGCCGACCTTCGCCGTGAGCCAGGCATCGCGCAGCGGTGCCTGCCCCAGCTGCACGGCGAGCCAGATCGCGGAGGCCAGCAGGATCGTGTCCACCACGTGCGGCACGATTCGCACCCACGCCTGTGCGAGGTGTGCGTCCCGGCGCAGCATCCAGCCTCCCCGCAGAAGGAACAGCGACAGGCTCAGCCCCACGGCCCCCATGTGCACCATCTTCACCGCAGAATAGTCCATCGAATCAGGATAGCGCCGATTCGCGGCCCTATTCACGAATGCATGGATTTTCTTCTAGAATCGGGAAGGCGTTTGCATGCGCATGCGCTCGGATGCGGCAACCAGCTCAGGGAGGGCGTCGGTCCGGTCGATTCCTGGACGAGAAGGAGCGGTGAGTGGCCCTGATTCTGGCGTTGGACATGGCGGGCATGCCCAACCGCTGGCTGATCGTCGAGCAGGCGATCACCTATCACGCACGCGACATGGTCGCCTGGTCGCTCGGCAAGACCGTCTGCACCTTTCACGGCGGGGTATCGCGCATCACCGGGCTGCGCTCGGCGCTGTCGACGAAGAGCATCATCGCCATCAAGGGCGCGTCGGAGTTCGTCCGCGAACACCGGCTCGAACCGCACCTGACCAACGCCGCGCTGTACCGGCGCGACCGTCACGTCTGCGCTTACTGCGGCGGGCAGTTCAAGGAGTATCACCTGTCGCGCGATCACGTCGTGCCTCTCCACCAGGGAGGCCGAGACCGCTGGATGAACGTGGTGACTGCATGCCGGTCCTGCAATACCGTCAAGGGCGGACGCAACCCGGAGGCGGCACGCATGCCGCTGCTGTATGCGCCATATGTACCGAACCGGCACGAGCACCTGATCCTGCAGAACCGGCGCATCCTGCAGGATCAGATGGAGTACCTGATGGCGCGCGTGCCACGCCACAGCCGCCTGCATCGCGCCTGAAGCCGAGTCGTCGCCTTGACCGGCGTCAAGTTCGACCGCTTCCGCCCCGGTTAGCCTCGCGCTTCGTTCCCGCTTGAATTCGCCGCGGGGATCCCAGATAGTCACTCCACGAGAGGATCGATACGTGTCCCATTTTCATGCAATCGTCTGGCTCGACCACAGCGAAGCCCGGGTCATGCACTTCACGCCCGACGAGGTCGACAAGACCAACATCCACGCCAAGGAGCCGCACAAGCACCTGCACGCGAAGCATACCCTGCACGAGAAGCACCACGAGGATAAGGGCTTCTACCACGAGATCGCCGAGGCGTTGAAGGGCGCCACGGAGATTCTGGTGGCGGGTCCCGGTACGGCCAAGCTCGATCTGGTCAAGCACATCCACCGGCACGACCACGAACTGGTCCCGTGCCTGGTGGCGGTCGAGACGGTGGATCATCCCTCGGACGGGCAGTTGCTGGCCTACGCGCGCAAGTACTTCAAGGCGGCCGATCGCATGCTCTGAAGGACGGATGAAGTACAAGGACTACTACAAGATCCTCGGGGTCGAGCGCGGTGCGTCGGAAGACGCGATCAAGAAGGCGTACCGCAAGCTCGCGCGCAAGTACCATCCGGACGTCTCCAAGGAGAAGAACGCCGAGGAGAGGTTCAAGGAGGTGGGCGAGGCCTATGAGGTCCTGCAGGACCCGGACAAGCGCGCCGCCTACGACCAGATGGGCGCCTATCAGCCCGGCCAGGATTTCCGGCCACCGCCTGGCTGGGGCGAGCGCTTCGGTGCCTCCGGCGGATTCGGCGGAAATGCCGGATTCGAGGATCCGGGCGACCTCGATCTGTTCGACATCCTCGCCGGCCTGGGCGCGCGTCGCGGATTTCGCGGCGCGGGCGGAGC
>CAZNBS010000054.1:0-4075 GCA_964570955.1 uncultured Burkholderiales bacterium
AAGAGGAACGCAAGCGCAGGGAAGAGGAGGAGCGCAGGCGCCGCGAGGAAGAGGAGCGCAAGCGCAAGGAAGAGGAAGAGGAACGCAAGCGCAGGGAAGAGGAGGAGCGCAGGCGCCGCGAGGAAGAGGAACGCCGGCGCAAGGAAGAGGAAGCACGCGAACGCGAGGAAGAAGAGCGCCGTCGCAGGGAAGAAGAGGAACGCGCGCGCCGCGAGGAAGAGGAACGTCTCCTCCGGGAGCTGGAGGACAAGCACCGCCTCGAGCAGGAGGAGTTGAGTCGGCGGTTGGAGCAGGCGCGGCAACGCAAGGAGTCACCGAGCACCGCTGTCGCAGAGCATGGCGGCGACGTCATTGACGAGGTGAGCGCGGACGTCGAGTTGCTCGCCGTGGACGTGCCGGGACTGCCGGAGGTTTCCGTGAGCGACAGCGACACTGAAGCGCTGGCGCTTGCCGAGGTCCAGGTCGAGCAGGAGTTCTCGGCGCGCGAGGAAGCGATTCGCAAGGCCCTCGAGGAACAGGAACGCCGCTTCCGTATGGAGGAAGAGGCGCGCACGGCAATGGACAGAGCCGAGCGTGAGGCGCGCGAGCGCGCCGAGAAGGAAGCGCGCGAGATGGCCCTGGCCGCCGAGCGTGCGCGCAAGGAGGCGGAGCAGCGCGCGCGGGAAGAGGCCATGATGCGGGCCGAGCAGGAACGCGAAGACCGCGCGCGAGAGAAAGCCGAGCGCAAGAAGCAATCGGAGGAGCAGCGCAAGAAGCGTGAACGCGAGCGTCATCTGGCCGAGCAACGCGCGCGCGAGGAGGAACTCCTGCGGCGCCGCAAGGAGCAGGAGGAGGCCGACCGGCGCAAGTCCGAGATCGAATTGCTGCAGCGTGAAGCGCGCAAGCGCGCCTTCGGTCCTGGAAAAAAGGTCGCTGTGGGCATCGGAATCGTCGCTGCGCTGCTGGTGGTGGCGATCCAGTTCACGCCTTTCACTGCCTATGCGCCCGCGGTCGAGAAGATCGCCTCCGATGCCCTGGGAGAGCGGGTGACCATCGGAGGGCTGCGCGCCTCGCTCTTCCCCAGTCTTCACGTCGAGCTCGACGGCGTCGGCGTCGGCGATCTCGAGGACATCAAGGCAGGCAAGGTGGTCGCCTTCATCGGCGTGGGAAGCCTGCTGAGCGAAGAGAAACGCGTGAGCCGGCTGGTCGTCGACAACATCGTGGTGCCGCAGGATGCGCTGCCGCGGCTGCCGCGGCTGCTGTCGCCACAGGGCAAGTCTGGGAACCTGCAGGTCGAGCGTGTCGAGTTCAAGCGTGCGCAGGTGCAGATCGCCGGCATGGAAGTGCCGACGTTCGACGCTTCGCTGGCGCTCACGCCGATGCGAACGGTTGCCGCCGCGCGCGTGGAAACGAACGAAGCGCACTACGTTGCCGACATCCTGCCGACGGAGCAGGGTATCGACATCTCGGGTCGCGGCCAGAATTTCACCTTGCCGTTCGGCCCCAAACTCGAGATTGCGCAGTTCAGCGGTAAGGGATTGCTATCGGGCCAGCGCCTGCACGTCTCCGGACTGGACTACTCGGTCTACGGCGGCCAGGGCAGGGGCGAGTTCTCGATGACCTGGGCGGGCCCCTGGACGGTCGAGGGCACCTTCGACATGCAGCGCGTCGAACTCGAGAGCGCCATGAAGGCGCTGGGTGTGGAACTGACCTCGGACGGGATGCTGGCCGCCGAGGGGCAGTACGCCATGCAGTCGGCCGACTTGTCGGCGTTGTTCGACAACGATCCGCGTCTCCAGGCCAGCTTCGTCGTCACTCAGGGGAATCTATCCGGACTGGATCTCGTACGGGCGCTGCAGTCTCCCTCGCGCGCCGGGGTTCAGGGTGGCAAGACGACGTTCGAGGAACTCGCGGGCAAGCTGTCGATGGTCAACGGGCGATACCAGTACACCGGAGTTCGAGTCAAGGCCGGTGCGATGAACGCGACCGGACAGATGGAGATCGCACCGAGCAATGCGGTGACGGGGCGCGCCTACGTGGAACTGCGTTCAACGGCCGGGACGATCCGAAGCCACTTCAGGATCGGCGGAACGACCCAAGCCATGCTGCTGCGCCACTGAGTCGTCAGGCCGGCGCGCCGCCGCATTGCAGGCGGTGCGCATCCTCAGGCGTGTCGACATCCTGCAGCACGCCAGGATCGTCCACCTCCACGCGCTCGATCGATTCCGGATGGTCGCGCAGCACGGAGCGCGCGCCGGCGTCTCCCGACAGCCGCGTAAGCGCGTCGCCGAAACGGGCTGCGAAGCCCACCGGGTGCCCTCGCTGCCCGAGATAGACCGGCACGACAATGCCCGCCCCCGCAGCGAGCCGCACGGCGAGAGTGCGAATGGTCGCCGGATCGACGCACGGCATGTCCGCGAGCGCGATCACCCATCCCTGCGTCTCAGGCGTCGCATGGACGGCGCAGGCAAGCGTGTGGCCCATGCCCAGATGCGCATCGGCGCAGATCGCGACGTGTGCACCCGCTGATCTGAACAGCTGTTCCACGTCCCGGTCACCGGCGCGCACGGCCACGGTGACGTGTGGCAACGCCGCGCACAGATTGCGCCACGCGCGCAAACCGAGCGCCTCACCGTCGGGCAGCCGATGCACGAGCTTGCCGCCGCCGAAGCGGGAGCCGGCTCCGGCCGCGAGCAGGATCCCGGCCACCATGAGCTACTTGTCGGCGCGCATGCAACCGGAATCAGCGCCAGTGTGTGCGCGCGCGCAAGGCTCCCGGCCGGCGCGTTTCGGCTCTCGCCATGAAGGCGAGCACGGTCGCGGCGACGAGCATGAAGGGAATCATCATCACGACTCCGGCGAGGGCCAGGATCATGCCGCCCACGGCGGCCGAGACGATGATGCCGAGAAGCGGCAGCACGACGAAAATGACGAGCGCCGCTGCCGCAATCCCCAATAAGAGGGCGGCAAGGCCGAACAGCAAACGTCCGAGCGGATTGGAGGGGTCGCGCGGGGGAAAGCCGAGCCTGAGTTGTTCCATGGCCATTCCTTGCTGAGGCGCGGACGCGCATCGGCACGCCGCAGTTTGACCGTCATGCTAAAGCGTGGCCCGTGGCCGCGCAACACGGGCGTGCGCGGACGAAGTGCCTATTGCAGGGCGATTTTGTCGCGGGTCTGGGGCGGATGCGCCGCGAAGTATTCGCGGATCCCGGCAAAGATCGCTTCGGCCATCTTCTGCTGATAGGAGACCTGCCTGAGCTTCTTCTCCTCGCCGGGATTGCTCAGGAAAGCCGTCTCGACCAGGATGGAGGGGATGTCGGGCGCTTTCAGGACGGCGAAACCAGCCTGCTCGACATGGGGCTTGTGGAGCGTATTGAGTTGGCCGAGGCGCGCGAGTACCGCCTGTCCCAGTTTCACGCTATGCCGAATGTTCCCATCCTGTGAAAGGTCGAGCAGCGTTTGCTTGAGGTAGGGATCGGCCACATCCAGGCTCACGCCCCCGAGCAGATCCGCCTCGTTCTCCTTCTTGGCGAGCCAGCGCGCGGCAGCCGACGTCGCACCCTTGGCTGAAAGCGCGTAGACCGACGAGCCGCGGGCATGGGGCTTGACGAAGGCGTCCGCGTGGATCGATACGAACAAGTCTGCGTGCAGCTTGCGCGCCTTGTTGACGCGCTCATGCAGTGGCACGAAATAGTCGCCATCGCGTACAAGTACGGCTCGCATGCCCGGCTGGGCGTCCACCAGGGACTTCAGGCGGCGCGCAATGGCCAGCGTGACTTCCTTTTCCCGCAGGCCGCTTGCGCCGATGGCCCCCGGATCCTCGCCGCCATGCCCCGCGTCGATGGCCACGGTCACCAGTCGGTCGACGGCGAGCCTGGCCGGGCGCTGCGCCGGCGGTGTGGCACGCGCGGTCTCCGGCGCAGCCGTCACCCGGGCCGGCGCCGGCGCCTGATCTCGCTCCTCGCGCTCGAGTTCCTCGAGCAGCGCCTGCAGGGGATCGGGCTCGGCGGCCGGATAGACGTCGAGGACGAGCCGATGCTGATAGGCAGCGGCAGGCGGCAGCGTGAAGGCATGCGGCCGACCGTCCTGCCGCAGC
>CAZNBS010000054.1:4085-17970 GCA_964570955.1 uncultured Burkholderiales bacterium
CCGGGCCGACACGCTCCAGGGCCGCTTTCTCGATGAGCGGGTCGCTGGCCGCGACCCGGCCCGGCAGGGATTGGAGCACTTCGTTCGGTTCAACGCCCTCGAGGACCACCGCTACCCGGCGGCGATCCGGCCCCGACTCCAGCGAAAAGGACAACGGTCGAGGTGATTCGATGGCCACGCGGGTGTACTCGGTCGCGCTCCATACGCGTAGTGCCGTGACCTGCGTCGTCGCCGCGCCGTATCCGACGACTGGGATCAGGCACAGCAGCAGGAGCAGCCACAAAACCCACAGGCGGCCGATGCCGCGTGCGCCGGCGGCTAGGTCGCGCAGGGCGGCCCGGCGAGCCTCAGTCGCGCGAGACACGCCGTTCCTCGCGAAGAAACGGCGCACAGTCGTGCGCGCCGGATGGCGTCATCGTCGATGTCCAGTCCGATCGCGATGTCCGGCGGTGGCAAGGGAGAACCAGCATGCTCCGGCCATTCGACCAGGCACACGCCATCTCCACCGAACTCGTCAACGAATCCCGCATCCCGCCAGTCCTCGCCGATGCCGAAGCGATAGAAATCAAAGTGATACAAGTATAAGCTCGAAACATTGTAAGTTTCAAGCAGGGTGTACGTCGGACTCTTCACCGGGCCGGTATAGCCAAGCGCCCGCAGCAGTCCCCTAACCAGCGTCGTCTTGCCCGCCCCGAGTTCGCCGGACAGGTAGAGTTTCAACCCAGGCTCGAGTACGGCGGCCAGCCCGGCGCCGAGGGCAAGCGTCGCCTGTTCATCCGCCAATATCACGACGCGCTCAACGGTCACGCTTCTTCCAGCAGCGCGTGACGGACCGCATCGATGAAGCGTGCGGTGGTCGGGCGCACGTCCGCCTTGCGCCAGGCGAGCACCGCGGCGATCAGCGGGCTGCGTTCGCGCAGCGCCTTGTAGGTGACGCCGGTCCGCCCCAGATGGCGCAACGACGCCGGAATCAACGCCACGCCCAAGCCGACCGAGACGAGGCTCACGATGGTCTGCATCTGCACCGCTTCCTGCTCCACGCGCGGGCTGAACCCTGCCTGCCTGCAGAATCGGATGGTGTCGTCATACAGCCCGGTGGCCATGTGACGAGGAAAGAGAATGAACGGCGAGTCCGCCAGGCGCTTGAGGGAGATGGGGCCGCGGGCGCGCGCCGCCGGATGCGCATCGGGAAGTGCCGCAAGCAACGGCTCGTGCAGCAGCGGCAGGGTCCGTAGCCGGTCGTCCTCCACCGGAGGGAGGACGAAGCCGATGTCGATGCGCTCCTCGGCCAGCTCGCGCAGCTGGACGTCGGTGGTGGCCTCCTGCAGCACCAGGCGGATGTCGGGGCTGGCGCGGCGAAATCGCTGCAGTACCGGCGGCAGGATGCTGTAGTCGGCGATGGTGATGAAGCCCACGCGCAGGTCGCCGGTCTCCCCGCGCGCCGCGCGCCGCGCCGCTTCGGTCGCAGCGGCGGTGCGCGCAAGGATGTCGCGCGCTTCCTTCAGAAATACTTCCCCGGCCGCTGTCAGTTCGACGCGGCGCTGGTTACGGTCGAGCAGCGTGACACCGATCTCCTCCTCGAGCGCCTTGATCTGCATCGACAGGGGCGGCTGCGACAGGTGGAGCCGGCGCGCGGCACGTCCGAAGTGCAATTCCTCCGCGACCGTGACGAAGTAGCGCAGATGGCGAAGCTCCATGATTCGCGGAAGATATCAAGCCGATCCCTACAATATACTAGACGGCATTCACCCGTCTGCAGCACACTGCGCTCCCTGATGATTCACGCGCCGATTCTCGGCGCCCTTCGAACACCACGAGGAGACAAACCATGGCCGACAACTGGCGTTCCAGGCTGATCACCGGCGGCGTCGCCCGCTCTCCGAACCGCGCGATGCTGCGCGCGGTGGGTTTCACCGACACCGATTTCGACAAGCCGATCGTCGGAGTGGCCAACGGGCACTCGACGCTCAATCCCTGCAATGCGGGCATCCAGCCGCTGGTGGATCGCGCCATCGCGGCGCTGAAGGACGCCGGTGCCATGCCCCAGATGTTCGGGGTGCCCACGGTGACCGATGGCATCGGCATGGGCACCGAGGGCATGAAGTACTCGCTCGTCTCGCGCGAGGTCATCGCGGACGCCATCGAGACGTCGGTGAATGGCCAGATGATGGACGGTGCACTGGTGGTCGGCGGCTGCGACAAGAACATGCCTGGGGGAATGATGGCGATCGCCCGGATGAACGTGCCGGCGATCTACGTCTACGCCGGAACGATCAAGCCCGGCAACTGGAAGGGTCAGGCGCTCACCATCGTCAGCCCGTTCGAGGCGGTGGGCGCGTTCACTGCAGGCAAGATGTCGAAGGAAGACTTCGACGGCATCGAGCGAAACGCCTGCCCCTCGGTCGGTGCGTGTGGCGGCATGTACACGGCGAATACCATGTCCTCGTCGTTCGAGGCGCTGGGCATGAGCCTGATGGGCTCCTCGCAGCTCGCCTCGCCCGACCCCGAAAAGGCGGATTCGGCGTCGCAGTCCGCGCGCGCGCTGGTGAACGCGATCCGCAAGGGCATTCGCCCTCGCGACATCATCACGCGCAAGTCGATCGAGAACGCCATCGCGCTGGTGATGGCCACCGGCGGATCGACCAACGCGGTGCTGCACTATCTTGCGATCGCCTCGGCCGCCGAAGTCGAGTGGACCATCGAAGACTTCGAGCGCATCCGACAGAAGGTACCGGTCTTGTGCGACCTCAAGCCCTCGGGCAAGTACGTTGCGGTGGATTTCCACCGCGCCGGCGGCGTGCCCCAGGTGCTGAAGATGCTGTTGGTCAATGGCCTGCTGCACGGCGATTGCATGACCATCACCGGCAAGACCATCGCCGAGGAACTCGAGAACGTGCCGGCCCAGCCCAAGGCGGATCAGGACGTCATCCGGCCCTTCGACGCGCCGATCTACAAGCAGGGACACCTCGCGATTCTCAAGGGCAACCTGGCGCCCGAGGGATGCGTGGCCAAGATTACCGGTCTGAAGAGTCCCGTCATCACCGGGCCTGCGCGTGTGTTCGACTCCGAGAACGAAACGATGGAGGCGATCATGGGCGGCAAGATCAAGGCGGGCGACGTGGTCGTGATCCGCTACGAAGGTCCGAAGGGCGGTCCGGGCATGCAGGAGATGCTCGCCCCCACCTCGGCGCTGATCGGTCAGGGTCTGGGTGAATCGGTCGGGTTGATCACCGATGGACGATTCTCGGGCGGTACGTGGGGCATGGTGGTCGGGCACGTGGCGCCCGAAGCCTACCTGGGCGGTCCGATCGGACTGGTGGAGGAAGGCGATTCCATCACCATCGACGCCCACAAGCTGCTCATCCAGCTCAACGTCTCGGACGAGGAACTGGCCCGTCGCAAGGCGCAGTGGAAACAGCCTGCACCGCGTTACCGGCGCGGGCTTCTGTCCAAGTACATGCGCCTGGTGTCGACGGCGAGCAGGGGTGCCGTCACCGACGTTCCCGACGCCTGAACGGGTGGGGGCCGCGCCGGATCGGATTCGTTCCGGTGCCCGGCGTGGCCCTGGTCTCGAGCCTCATCTGTTCGGCCCCGCCGGACCCTTGCCGAGGTTCTGGTAGCGCAGCCGCGCGATCTCGACGAACTGTGCCAGGAACAGCCTCTGGACTTCGTCGATCACCGCGTCCGCAAGCCCTGCGCTGTGCAGGTCCGCGAGCGCCGACCCGGATATGCCTGCAACGGGATGGGTGCGAATGGTGCCAATGCCGCCCACGCCCGCGACGCCGTCGAGCCGGCTGTCACGGATGGTGGCGATCAGTTCGTCGTCGCTCATACCACTGCGGACCATGTCTTCGATGCGGGCAAGGTTGAGTGCGCTGCGCTTGGGCGTGTACGGCCGGTACCAGGAGGGCATCCCCTGGGGTCGGTCGGGCCGCAGGGAGGTGCTGGTCGGCTGCATGCGTGGCGCATCGATATCGCGCAGATCGACTTCCAGGGGCACGCAGCGCGCGCATCCGCCGACCGATTCGCCGAGCACCCAGTAACGGGTGAGCAGGTCGACGTCGTCGATGAACTGCTGCTGCACATGATCGAGCACGGCGTCGGAGACGCCCGCGTCTCGCAGCTTGCCGAAGGCCGACCCGCGCAGTGCATACGTCGTCTTGCTGGATTTGAGCGTGTGGACGATGCTGTTGGCGCTCTCGCCTCCGCGAGCGCTCTCGATCACCCGCTCGATGGGGAGGGGCTCGCGCGTCGCGCAGCCGCCCAGGACGAGCGCGCCGCACAGCAGCAGGGTGGACAGAACACGGGAGGATGGACGCGACATGGCAGGCCTTCCAAGATGGATCCAAGGTGAGACTATGCCGTGATCCGGGGGTTCGGCACGGGGCGACGGTTGACGTGGATCGAGCGGATGCGCATGCTCCTCACTAAGGTCAACATTCGTAATTCGGAGGTCGGATGAAACGCAGGACACTGATCGCGGGCGCACTCGTGTGCAGCTTGACTCCAGGTTTGGCAGCGGCGCAGGATCTGGAGCGCGGGCGTCTGCTGCACGAGAACCACTGCCGCATGTGCCATGATTCGATCGCCTACAAGCGCGGCGAACGCATCGCCAAGAACTATGCGGAAGTGCGCGCGCAGGTCACCCGCTGGCAGACCAACACCGGGCTGGGCTGGAGCGAGACCGACATCGATGCGGTCACGGCCTACGTCTCGCGACGCTATTACAAGTACCCGCTTCCGGGCGAATCGCGGTAAAACTCAGGCGGGGATATCCGGGTTGAGCTGACGCTCCAGCAGCGCGATCTGATCCTTGAGCAGAAGCTTGCGTCGCTTGAGCCTGCGGATCTGCAGTTCGTCGTGGCTGGCGTCTTCCAACAGGCGCGCGATCACACGATCCAGGTCGCGATGCTCGATCTTCAGCTGCTCGATGCGCTCGAGGATCGCTCCGCCTTCATTCTCGTTGTCCTGCTGCGACATCGTCGCTTCCTCCCTGGCCGGGGATGCGGGAAGCTCGATACTGCACGCTGTCCCGCGCGCTCAACCCGCCTCGCGCGAGAGCACCGTCCGGCCGAGCACGATATCGAACTGCCCCTGCAGGCGGGCACCATCGGTAGCAGCGGGCACGAGCTCCACGATCAGGCTGTCCCGGGCCTCGCGCCGGTCGATCCTGCTCAGCAGGAAGTCGCCAGCGTTCTCCGGTGCACCCGCAATGTACATTTGAGTATAGAACGTGGCGAACCGCCTGTCGCTCAGCGCGAAGTGGATGTGCGGTGCCCGGCCGGGGTAGGCCACGGGACGGACCGTGCGAAAGCGGTAGCGGCCCTGATCGTCCGTCAGCGTGCGGCCGAAACCCTGGAAATCGGGATCCCAGGGCTTGTCCTGCGCGTCGTGCGGATGGTGATAGCGGCCGAATGCATTGACCTGCCAGATCTCGATCTTCACGCCGCGCAGCGGGGTGCCGCGCTCGTCGACGAGCGTTCCCGCCACATCGAGAATCTCGCCGCGCGCAACGCCGGTCCGGCCCGCCACGTGGGTTAGGTCATTGTCCTGGTCGAGCGGCAGCTCGATCGGGTAGAAGGGCCCCTTCGCCTGGCGGGGCGTGACCAGGAGATCGGCGCCGAGTACGGGCGACATGCCCGCCAGGGCGGCACCGCCCCCCAGCGCGCCGAGCAGCCTGCGCCTGATTACATGCATCGGACTCTCCTTGCGACAGCGGCGCGTGAGCGCTAGTAGCGGTTGTACAGCTCCAGCGCGCGCAAGATCGACTTCTCCCGTTCGATGATGGGCAGCATCCTGCTCTCTTTGTCGTCGTACTCGTGGATCAGTTCCACCACGCGGGCGGCGGCCTCCTGAGGGACCACCACCACGCCGTCGGAGTCGCCAACGATGTAATCGCCCGGGCGGACCAGAATGCCGCCGCAGGTGACCGGGATCTGCTTGGCCACGCTGACATAGCGGCCAACCGAGGTGGCGGGGCTGATCGCGCGGCTGAAGATGGGAAAGCCGATGCGCGTGACTTCCTCCACGTCGCGCGCCGCGCCGTCGATCACCGCACCCTCGAGGCCGCGCACCTTCGCCGTGGTCGCCATCAGGTTGCCCATCCCAGCGATCTCCAGCCCGTTCTCGAGCACGTACACCAGGACGCTTCCCGGAGGCGCCTCGTCCAGGATCTGCAGCGCGTAGTTCGGATAGGTGCGCGAGTCGTGCTTGAGCACCGGCCGCAGCAGCGCCGTGGCTGCGCGACCCACGATCTTCGCCTTGAAGATCGGCTTCATGTCGTGGTACATGAAGCCGCGTGCACCGGTGGCCTCCTCGACGGCATCGGCGATGTTGCCGGTGCTGGCGGTCGGCTCCCGGAAGGCGGCTACGATCTCCTCCGGCGTGAGGGCGGTCTGCGCCGCAGCCGGACAAACGGCGAACAGCAATGCGATCAGGGACGACAAGGACAGGGCGCGACGCATGACCGAGGCTCCGGTACGGTGGGATGACGCGATGGTAGCGCAAGTGGCCGGATGCTCCGGCGGTTGCCCGGAGGGTGGCGCATGAGCGGAGCGGCGCCGGCCGGGATCTATCCCATGCAGTACGCGTTCTTCGATGCGAGCGGAGCGCTCGATCGCGCCGCCATGCGCCGCCAGGCCGCCGCGGCGGTCCGAAACGGCGCGCACGGGGTGGCGGTGCTCGGCCTGGCCACCGAGGTCCACAAGCTGTCCGACACCGAGCGGCGCACCCTGCTCGACTGGGTGCTGGAGGAGGTCGGCGGACGCGTGCCGGTGGCGGCAACGGTGACCGGTGCAAGCGTGGCTGCGCAAGTGGATCTCGCGCGCCACGCGCAGCGCGCGGGCGCCTCGTGGCTGATCCTGCAACCGCCACCGCAGCGAGGCCGACCCGAGTCCGACTACGAGGCGTTCTTTGCCGAGGTGATGCGTGCCGTGGACATCCCGGTTGCCATCCAGAATGCGCCCGAGTACACCGGCATCGGACTGGGCGACGCCTCGCTCGCCCGGCTGGTGGATGCCCATCCGAATTTCACCCTGCTCAAGGGCGAAGGGCCGGCCCTGACGATCCGCCGCACGATCGAAGCGGTGCACGGCCGCTTGCGCGTGTTCAATGGCCGCGGCGGCCTGGAACTTCCCGACAATCTGCGCGCCGGTTGCGCCGGAATGATTCCGGCGACCGACAGCTTCGACTACCAGGTGCGCATCTTCGATCTGATGCGCACGCATGACGAAGCGGATGCGGCTCGTGCAGAGGAGATCTACCGGACCGTGCTGCCGGCGATCGTGTTCGTCATGCAGTCCCTGGACACCCTGACCTGCTATGGCAAGCGTCTGGCCGCCGTGCGGCTGGGGCTGGGCGAGGTATTCGACCGGCAGCCCGCCATGACGCCGGAACCGTTCGGGATGGCTTGCGTGCAGCGCTATGCGCGGGCACTGGGACCGCTGGCCTGATCGTGCCTCGGGCGCGCGTCTTCGGGCACGCCGAGCCGTCGGCGTCCGTCGACGGGATCACATGCTCGACTTGTAGCGCTTGTAGTACGACAGCACCTTCGGCACGTATTCCAGCGTCTCGCGGTACGGCGGGATCCGGCCGCCATGTCGGGTCACCGCCCCTTCGCCCGCGTTGTAGGCCGCCAGGGCGAGTTGGAGGTCGTCGCCGAACAGGGTGAGCAGATCGCGCAGGTAGGCCGCGCCGCCGAGGATGTTCTGCTTCGGATCGAGCGGGTTCTTCACGCCGTAACGCTGCGCGGTTCCGGGCATGAGCTGCATCAGCCCCTTGGCGCCCTTGGGCGATCTGGCGAGCGGGTTGTACGCCGACTCTGCGGTGATGACCGCGTGGATCAGCGCCGGCTCCAGGGAGTAGGTCTTGGCCGCCGCGACCACGTGCCCGTGATACTTGTCGCGCGCGCCGCGCGGCAGCGGAGCATTGCGCTGGGCCATCGTCTGCGTCACCGGGCTGGGATCCTTCTGCGTCTTCATGTACAGCTTGAAGCGCGGATCGTCCGGCATGTTGGTGAAGTGCGTGGTGCCATGTTCGTCCACGTACCGGTAGATGTCGGCGAGCGCAGGCGACGCCGGGACGGCGAGGGCGAGCGCGAAGGATAGACGAAGCAAGGGGGATTGCATCGGGCAGCGCATTTGACCTTTGGATGACCTTGTTACGGCCGCCGCCAGGCCGGCTGAAGCGGTCGTGGGCGAAAAAAAGCAAGGCATATGCCGCCGGATTCGCGCGGGGCGGATTGGCCAGCGGCTGCGCGAGGGCCCAACCGGACGGGCCCGACGGATCGCTCAGCGTCGTGGGACGAGGACGGTGCCGAGGGCGCCGAACACCAGGACCATGGCGGCGTAATCAGGCCATGCCGGCCGCTCTCCCAGGAGCAACATGCTGCTGAATACACCGACGATGGGGATGAGCAGTGTTCCCAGCGCCGAGACCCCAGCCGAGGACAGGCGCACGATCTTGAACCAGGCCCAGTGGCAGAAGATGAAGGCGACGAACACGTTGTACAGCACGGCGGCGAGCGCCTGCCAACCCACCGGTTCCCAGCGCCCCGAGTCGACGAACAGCGCGCCGATGGCGAGCGGTACGCCCCCGAGCAGCATCTGCCAGCCGGTGAAGGAGGTGGTCGGCAAGTCGGTGGGAAAGCGCTTCATCAGAACGGTGCCCATCGCCCAGGACAAGGCGGCGCTCAACACCAGCAGCGCGCCGACGGGTGCCGAGCGCAGCACCGCGAGCTCGTTGCCGACCAGGACGAGCATGCCGGCCATCCCCAGCCCGAGGCCGGCCAGCCGGCGCCGCGTCATCCTCTCCCCGAGGATCAAGTGGGACAACACCACGACCCATAGCGGCATGGTGTAGGCGAGGATCACGCTCCGCCCCGCTGGCAGGTGGGTGAGCCCCTGCCCGATGAGCACGTTCCAGAGCGTGACGTTGCATAGCGCAGTCACGGTGAGCCGCGGCCAGCTTCCGGCAGGTGGCCAGACGCGCAGACCACTGCGCCAGGCGATGAGGAACAGCCCCAGGCACCCGCCCGCGACGCAGATTGCGCGGAAGGTCCACACCGGGATTTCCGCGAGCGCGATCTTCATCGTGGGCCAATTGAACCCCCACCCGAGCGTGAGCGCAGCCAGCAGCAGCCAGGTCGAGCGCGGAAGCGTGTGCTGGTCAGCCGTCACGAAGCCCGAGGAGGTGTACGAGGAAGTGGAAGGTGCGCAGGTGTGAGCCCGATGATATCGAAGGCGAGGAGGGCGGTGCTACACTGCGGCCCATGGGCCTGCTGATCCGCTTCCTGCTGTTCTGGTTAGTCAACGCGCTGACGCTCTGGGTCGCCGACTATCTCTTCGCGAGCGTGCGCTTCGACCAGTTGTCCACGATCATCGTGGCCGGCCTCGTCTTCGGCATCGCGCAGACCGTGCTCAAGCCCATCCTCGTCGTGCTCACCCTCCCCATCACGGTGATCACACTGGGCCTGTTCCTGCTGATCATCAATGCCGCCATCCTGATGCTCGTCGCCTGGGTGGTGCCCGGATTCGGCACCATCGAACTGGTTCCGGCCATCGGCGTGGCGCTGTTCATCTCCATCTTCAGCTTCATACTCAACCTGATGCTCGGCAGATAACGCCACGAAGCGTGCGCGGCGCCTGCACGGTACACTCCCCAAACGACTAATTAACCCCGGGGGAGACGGAAATGAAGGCTGCCATCGCAGGACTGCTGTGCGCCGTGTCTGCTGCATCGGCATTTGCCGAGGACGCGTCGTGGCAACCGCCATCCGCGGAGCAGCGCTGCCCGTCGAAGTGGGGCGCGCAGGACGAGCGTGGCGCAGCCAATCACATGACCCCGCAGAACGTGCTGCGCGCCGCGCGCTACATCCGCACCGGCGAGGTGTTCGAGCTTGGGCGCGTGCTGGAGCCCGGCATTCCCACGTTCGGGACCCGGCGCTTCGACATCCACACCAAGCGCACCGGGCCAGAGCTCGGAAGCAACAAGCGCCGCAGCAACGAGGAACTGGTCGTCACTGAGCTCGGGCAGGTCGGCACGCAGTTCGACATGTTCTCGCACCAGACCATCGGCAACCAGCACTACAACTGTGTGGACACCAACGAGATCGCCACGCGCAGCGGCTTCAACAAACTGGGGATCGAGAAGATCGGCATGCTGTACACGCGCGGCGTGCTCGTCGACGTCGCCGGTTACAAGGGCGTGGAGCGTCTGCCTGCGCGCTACGAGATCACCGTCGACGATTTGCAGGGTGCCTTGCAGAAGCAGAGGGTGAGCATCCAGCCGGGCGACGCAGTGCTGATCCGCTCCGGCTACGGCGAACTGTGGGGGGTGGACAACGTCACCTACAACAAGGATACCCCCGGCATCGGTGCGCCGGCTGCGGAATGGCTCGCGAAGCAGGACGTGATGCTGATTGGCGCCGACACCTTCGGTGTGGAAGTCGCGCCCAATCCCGACAAGAACGTGAGCTTGCCGGTGCACCAGATCGCGCTGGTGATCAACGGCATCTTCCTGCTCGAGAACGTAAAGCTGGAGGAACTCGCCGCGGCGCAGGCCTACGAGTTCGCGTTCGTCGTGCAGCCGCTCAAGGTCAAAGGGGGAACCGGGTCGACGGTCGCGCCGGTGGCCATCAGATAGCTCCTAGCCTCCCGTGATCGTGATCCCGCCATCGGCCACGATGGTCTGGCCGGTGACGAAGGCGCCCGCGCGCGAAGCCAGGAACACGGCGATGCCGCCGATGTCGTCCGGTTCGCCGATGCGCCGCAGCGGCGTGGTCGATTCGGTATGCGCCAGCAGTTCGGGGTTGTCCCACAGCGCACGCGCGAAGTCCGTGCGCACCAGCCCCGGGGCGATGCAGTTGACGCGCACGTTGTGCGGGCCCCATTCCACGGCGAGGTTGCGCGCGAGCTGCATGTCCGCTGCCTTTGACACACAGTAGGCGCCCAGCGTCGCACTGCCCTTGATGCCTCCGATCGAGGAGACGATGATCACGGCGCCTTCGCGCCGCTGCGCCATCTCAGGCAGTACCAGGTTGGCGAGCCACAGATTGCTGACGATGTTGTTCTGAAGCACCTTCTGGAACGCTTCGTCGGGCAGGGATGCCATCGGTCCGTAATAGGGATTGGACGCGGCATTGCATACCAGCACGTCGATGCGGCCCCATTGCGCACGTGTGCGAGCGACCAGTTCCTGCAGTTGTGCTTTCTCGCCGATGTTCGCCGCCACCGCGATCGCCTCGCCTCCGGCGGCGCGGATCGCGGCGGCCGCTTCCTCGCATGCCGGCAGTTTGCGACTGGAGATGACCACCTTTGCGCCTGCCGCTGCCATGTGCTCGGCGATCGACCGACCGATGCCACGACTGGAGCCGGTGATGACAGCGACCTTGCCTTCGAGTGAGAACGGATGCATTCGAGTTCCTCCCAGCTGATGGACGGATTGTAGGCGCCGGTCGCAGGCCGCCACACGAACGAAAACGGGCGGCCCTGGAGCCGCCCGTTCGATCCGGACGGTTGCTCCTCAGGCGCGCAGGCTGCGCACTTCCGCGATGCGAGGCAGGCGATCGGGCAGGACGTCCTTGAGCCGTGCGCGCGCGTCGCGCAGCGCCTGCTCGGTCGTATCCCAGCCGATGCAGCCGTCGGTGACCGATTGCCCGTACTTTAGTTGCGACAGGTCGGACGGAATCGGTTGATTGCCGGCGACCAGGTTGCTCTCCAGCATGACCCCCACGATCGACTTGTTCCCTTCGACGATCTGGTTGGCGACGTCGGTCAGCACCAGCGGCTGCAGGGACGGATCCTTGTTCGAGTTGGCGTGACTGCAGTCCACCACGATGTTGGCCGGGAGCTTGTGCTTGGCCAGATCCTTCTCGACGAGCGCGATGGTCACCGAGTCGTAGTTCGGTCCCTTGCTGCCCCCGCGCAGCACGATGTGACCGTAGCGGTTGCCGCGGGTGCGGATCACGGCCACCTGACCCGACTGATTGATCCCGAGAAAGCTGTGCGGACTCGACACCGACAGCAGTGCATTGATCGCGACCTGCAGGCCGCCATCGGTGCCGTTCTTGAATCCCACGGGTGTGGACAGGCCGCTGGCCATCTCGCGGTGCGTCTGCGATTCGGTCGTGCGCGCGCCGATCGCGCTCCACGTCACCAGGTCGCCCAGATACTGCGGACTGATGGGATCGAGCGCCTCGGTGCCCGCCGGCAGCCCCAGTTCATTGACTTCGCGCAGCACGCGCCGGGCACGCTTGAGACCCTCTTCGATGTCGAAACTGTCGTTCATGTGCGGGTCGTTGATCAGACCCTTCCAGCCGGTCGTGGTGCGCGGCTTCTCGAAGTACACCCGCATGACGATGTATAGGGTGTCCGAGACCTCGTCGGCGAGCCTCTTGAGGCGGGTCGCGTAGTCCAGCGCGGCATCGGGATCGTGTACCGAGCAGGGCCCCACCACCACCATCAGGCGATGGTCGCGGCGGTCCAGGATCCGCTCCACCGTGTTGCGGCCGCGCAGGACCGTTTCCTCGGCGCGTTGGGAGAGCGGCACGGCCTGCTTGACCCCTTCCGGGGTCAGCAGGACATCCTGCGCCGCGACGTTGACGTTGTAGACCAGTTTCTCATCCATCTCGATGTTCCTGTGGGCAGTGCCGCCAGGGCGTCGATCGCCCCCGTCTGTGCCGAGGCAGTTTGCCCAATCAAATCAATAGAAAGGTTGGTGCTTCGCTTCGACCCGTCATTCTACGCAAGCCTGCACCCCGGGCCAATGCGCTTCTCCGGGTACCTGGGGCTGCGCTCAAGGCAGATGCCACGGGGCCGATATGGCCTGCATCCCCGGAGCAGCGCATGCGCAGC
This sequence comes from uncultured Burkholderiales bacterium, assembly GCA_964570955.1. Lineage (GTDB taxonomy): Bacteria > Pseudomonadota > Gammaproteobacteria > Burkholderiales > SHXO01 > SHXO01. Next base: position 16,937 of record CAZNBS010000054.1, read on the forward strand.
ACGATACTCGTCCTCCTCCTTGCCCTGAGTACGGCCACCCCGGCGATGGCGGGCCGCTGGGTCACGATCGCCGATGGCAGCACGCGCGCCATTCACCTCGACACCGCAGGCGTCCAGCGCGAAGGTTCCCAGACACGTGCCTGGGTGCGGGAGGTTCACACCCAGGAACAGCGCTCCGACCAGGCCGGGGTTCTCTACTACAGCACGAACACGCTGACCAACTACGACTGCGCCCAGCGTACCTTTGCCCCGCTGTTCAGAGTCTTTTACGGCAGCGATGCGATGGAGTTGCGTCGGATCAAGCTGGATGCGGTGGAAGTCCCGGCCCTGGTCCTGCCGGGCTCGATCAACGAACAACTCCTGGACAAGGCGTGCGAAGCGGCGGACCGCCAGGCCGCGGCCCGAAGCAAGCCGGCCGCCACCGCTCAGGCGGCGGCAAAGCCTGCCGGCGCCACTGCGCCGGTAACCGTCCAGCCGGCCGCGGCCGGATCCGCGCAGGCCACGCGCGCCCCCGGCAAGGCCGAGCAGGCCGGCGCTGCACGAACCGCTGCGCGGCCTGAGAAGGATGATCCGAAGCAGGCGGCTCAGGTCGACCCCAAGGAAGCCGAACGGGCGCCGCAAGTCACCCCCGACAAAGCGTCGTCCGCCGCCGTCGTGCGCAATCCCGCGGCCATGCCGCGGGTTGCGCCGGGGGACAGTTCCCAGGCCGGCACGGTGCACCGCTCGTCCATCGCCCTTGCACGGGCGCGCGCACACGGTTACGTGGCGCCCGTCAACACGGCATCGCCGCGGCCGCGCAAGGCGAAGGTCAGGCCGACACCCGAGCGCGCCGTGCAGGACAAGGACGGGGGCGCCGAGGTGCACTGGAGCTATACCGGCGCCGGTGGGCCGGAGAACTGGGCGAAGCTCGCTCCCGACTACGCGCTATGCAGCGCAGGCACGCGGCAATCGCCGATCGACATCCGCGAAGGCGCCCGGCTCGATCTCGAGCCCGTCCGGTTCGACTACCGTCCGACGCCGCTGCGCATCGTCGA
>CAZNBS010000054.1:17980-23030 GCA_964570955.1 uncultured Burkholderiales bacterium
CGGCCACACGATTCAGGTCAACTACGAAGAGGGCAGCACCATCATGGTCGCGGGGGAGCGCTTCGAACTCAAGCAGTTCCACTTCCACAAGCCTGCCGAGGAGCGCGTCAACGGACGCTGGTTCGACATGGTGGCGCACCTCGTGCACCAGAGCCTGGATGGCCGGCTCGCCGTGGTCGCCGTGCTCTACGAGATGCGCGATCAGCCCAACGCCTTTCTCCGTACGGTCTGGCCGCACCTGCCGCTCGAGCCGGGCAGGGAGGTGCGAATGCACGACGTGATGATCGACGCCTCCGCGCTGCTGCCCGAGACGCGCACCTACTTCACCTACATCGGTTCCCTCACCACGCCGCCATGTACCGAAGGCGTGCGCTGGATCGTGCTGAAGACACCGGTCGAGGTGTCCTTCGATCAGGTGGCGGTGTTCTCCAAGCTCTACAGCATGAACGCCCGCCCGATCCAGCCCTCCCACGGCCGGCTCATCAAGGAATCCAACTGAGGGATGGCGTGTCCCGGCACGTCGCCGGGTGCGTGCCCGTCATCCCGGAATCCAGTCACGCCGCCGGCGAGCGGCGGCGTGATAGCATCGACGGCCACGTGACCTCCTCGCGCCCTGCCGTTCCGGGGCAGCGCCGTCCTCATGCAAGACCGACTGGTGAACCGCCGCGACCTCGCGTTCGTCCTCTACGAATTGCTCGAGGTCGAACGACTGAACGCGCGTCCGCGCTATGCCGACCACAGCCGCGACACCTTCGAGGCGGCGCTCGACATCGCCCAGCGCATCGCCGCCGAACACTTCGCCACGCACAACCGCAAGGCGGACTCGAACGAGCCGACCTTCGACGGCGAGCGCGTACACATGATCCCGGAGGTACGACAGGCGCTCGAGGTGTTCTGCCGTGCGGGGCTGATGGCGGCTTCGCAAGACTACGAGCAGGGCGGGATGCAGTTGCCGATCACCATCGCGCAGTCGTGCATGGCGATCTTCAACGCCGCCAACGTGTCGACCGCGGTCTATCCATTCCTGACCATCGCCAATGCCAACCTGATCGAAACGTTCGGATCGGAGGAACAGAAGCGCATCTGGCTGCCCCATCTGTTCAGCGGCCGCTTCTTCGGCACCATGTGCCTGTCCGAGCCTCAGGCCGGTTCCTCGCTTTCGGACGTGCGCACGCGGGCCGAGCCCGCGGCCGACGGCAGCTATAGAATCTTCGGCAACAAGATGTGGATCTCCGCCGGCGAGCACGAGTTGTCCGAGAACATCGTGCACCTGGTGCTGGCGAAGATCCCCGGTGGACCACCGGGGGTGAAAGGCATTTCCCTGTTCATCGTGCCGAAGTACCTGCTGAACGAGGACGGGTCGATCGGTGCCCGCAACGACGTCGCGCTGGCCGGGCTCAACCACAAGATGGGATACCGCGGAGCGACCAACTGCGTGCTCAACTTCGGCGAGCGCGGCGGTGCGGTGGCCTACCTCGTGGGCGAGCCGCACAAGGGCCTGTCCTACATGTTCCAGATGATGAACGAGGCGCGCATCGGCGTGGGGCTGGGTGCGGTCATGCTCGGCTATGCGGGGTATCTGCATGCGCTCGCCTACGCCCGGGAGCGCGTGCAGGGACGCCCCGTTGCCGGCAAGGATCCGACGCAACCGCCGGTGCCCATCATCGAGCACGCCGACGTGCGCCGCATGCTGCTCGCGCAGAAGGCCTACGTCGAAGGCGGTCTGGCGCTGTGCCTGACCTGCGCTCGCCTCGCCGACGACGCGCATACCGCCTCCGGGGAGCGCGAGCGCCGTGAAGCGGCGCTGCTGCTGGAGGTGCTCACTCCCATCGCGAAATCCTGGCCGTCGCAGTGGTGCCTCCAGGCCAATGATCTGGCGATCCAGGTGCATGGGGGTTACGGTTACACGCGCGAGTATCCGGTCGAGCAGTTCTACCGCGACAATCGCCTCAACCCGATCCACGAGGGCACGCACGGCATCCAGGCGCTCGATCTGCTCGGGCGCAAAGCCGGCATGCAGGACGGGGCGGCGCTGCAGCTGCTCATGCGCGAGATGCAGACCACGGCGAGAACGGCGCGCTCGAGCGATTCGGCCGAACTCAAGCGTTGTGCGGACGACCTGATGCGCGCCGTGGACCGGGTGATGGAGACCACCCGCAACGCGCTGTGCACGATGCGCAACGGCGAGATCGAGCTTGCGCTCGCCAATGCCAGCCTGTATCTCGAGGCATGCGGCCACGTCGTGGTCGCGTGGCTGTGGCTGAAACAGGCCCTGCTCGCCGTCGAGCGCGTCGGGACTGCGGGACCGGGCGATCGCGAGTTCTACCAGGGCAAGCTGCAGACGTGCCAATACTTCTATCGCTGGGAACTGCCGAAGACACACCATCAGTTCGACCTGCTGAACGATCTCGACCGCACCTGCCTGGAGATGCAGGATGCGTGGTTCTGAACTTCCGGCGTCATGCACCCGGGCGTCATCCGGGCACGAGCCCGGATCCAGGAATGGAGTGGACCCATGAGCCTGCGCAACCTCTTCGATCTCACCGGGCGGGTGGCGCTCGTCACCGGCGGCTCGCGCGGGCTGGGCCTGCAGATCTGCGAGGCCTTGGGGGAACTCGGCGCGCGCGTCGCGATCACCGCCCGCAAGCAGGCGGAGCTGGATGCGGCGGCGGCGCACCTGCGCGGCCTCGGGGTGGACGTGCTCACGATTGCCTGCGATCTGCAGGACGCGCACGCTGCGCGGCCGCTGGTGGAGCAGGTTCACGGGCACTACGGCCGGCTCGACATCCTGTTCAACAATGCCGGTACGACATGGGGTGCGCCGGCCGAGCAGCACCCGCTGGACGCATGGAACAAGGTCATCAACCTGAACCTCACCGCGGTGTTTGCGCTCAGTCAGGCCGCCGCGAACCTGGCGATGATCCCGGCTCACTACGGCCGCATCGTCAACATTGCCTCGGTCGCAGGGCTGTCCGGCACGCACCCGGACTTCATGCGCACCATTGCCTACAACACGAGCAAGGGTGGCGTGGTCAACTTCACGCGCTCGCTGGCCGCGGAATGGGCTCAGTACGGCATCACGGTGAACGCGATCGCGCCCGGCGTTTTTCCCACGAAGATGGCGAAGGTGATGGCCGATACACACCGGGACACGATCATGCAGCTCACGCCGCTGCGGCGATTCGGCGGTGAGGAGGACCTGAAAGGCGTTGCCGCGCTGCTCGCCTCCGATGCCTCGGCCTACATCACCGGCCAGATCGTCGCCGTGGACGGCGGGATGAGCGCGATTTGAGCATGCACGACAAGCGCTTCGATATCCGCATTCCCTTCGTCGATCACCTCGGCGTGAAACTGCTGGAGAGGACCGAGGGCAGGGTGCGCATTGCTTTCTCGCCCCGGCCGGAGCATCTGAACAGCTGGAATGGCATCCACGGCGGCGTGGTGATGACTCTGCTCGATACCGCGCTCGGCAGCGCTTCGCGCACGCTCGATCCAACCTGCGTCGGCGCGACGACGGTGGAGCTGAAGACCAACTTCCTGGCCGCGGCACGCGGCACCGTGACCGGCGAGGGACATGCGCAGCGTGTGGGCCGTTCGCTGATCTACGCTGAGGGGGAGATCCGCGACGCGGCCGGAACCTTGCTCGCCAAGGCGAGCGGCACGTTCAAGCTCGTCTATGCGCAGGAGGTGCCGTGAACGCGGCGCAGCTGCGCACCGGGGCGCGTGCGCGCTCCAGCCTGCCGCGCTGGGTGGCGTTGCTGGCGTTGCTGCTGCTGGCAGTGATTTGGGGCGGCATGTACCTGCGTGACAATCTCCCGGATGGGCAGATTTTGATGGGACACGCCATGAGCGGGACGGGGGCGGCTTTCCTCACGCCCCTCGTGCTCGTGTGCGCGATCGGCCTGTGGCTGCGCAGCCGCTGGGGTTGGTGGGTGAGCCTGATTGCCTTCGGGTGGACGACCGCTTCCTACGTGCTCACGCTCATGGTGGTCGTCGCGAGCGGAGATCGGACGGGCGTGCTCACATGGATCATCGGTGCGCTCCTGATCGGTGTGCTCGTGCTCCTGCTGCTGCCGCCCACCCGCGATGCCTGCCTCACGCGCTAGACCACATTAGACAGGAGCGAACGGACATGCCACTCGATCCGCAGGCCGAGCACGTGCTCGGCCTCGTCAGGCAAGCCGGGTTGCCGGAACTCTGGCAGCTCACCCCGCAACAGGCGCGCGAGCAGTACGCGATGCGCGTCGCCAAGCTGGCCACGAAGGAAGACATCCATCGTGTCCACGACCGCCGCATACCGGGGCCAGGACAGGACATCCCGCTACGCGTGTACGAGCCGCGCGCGGCCGGGCCAGGCGAGCGCTTCCCGATCCTGGTGTGGTTCCACGGCGGCGGCTTCGTCATCGGCAACCTGGACACGCACGACCACGCTTGCCGGGTGCTGGCCACGCAGGCCGATTGCATGGTGGTCGCGGTCGACTACCGACTGGCACCGGAGTTCAAGTTTCCGGCTGCCGTGGACGATTGCCTCGCGGTGGTGCGGTGGCTGGCGCTGCACGCGGCCGAGCTCGGCGGAGATCCGACGCGCATCGCGGTGGGCGGGGATAGCGCCGGCGGCAACCTTGCCGCGGTATGCGCGATCCTCGCGCGCAACGAGGGCCATCCGAAGCTTGCAGTACAGCTGCTGATCTATCCGTGTACTGCTCCGGAGCCGGAAACGCCATCGCATCGGAAGTTCGCCGAGGGGCATCTGCTCACGCGCAACACCATCACATGGTTCTACAAGCAGTACGTGCGCAGCCCGAAGGAGTTCTACGACTTCCGCTTCGCACCGCTGGCGGCGGAGGACCTCTCGAATCTGCCGCCAGCGTTCGTGCTGGTGGCCGGCTACGATCCGCTGCGCGACGAGGGCGTGGACTATGCCAAGCGGTTGATCGAGGCGGGGAATCGGGTGACGCTGGTCAACTACGAGGGCATGATCCACGGCTTCCTGCTCATGGGCGGCGCGATGGACGCGGCCAGGCGGGCGCTGGCCAAATCGGCGTCGGCG
>CAZNBS010000055.1:0-22967 GCA_964570955.1 uncultured Burkholderiales bacterium
TGTTCTGGGAACTCACCAGCGTTTTCAGCTTCCTGCTGATCGGCTACTGGACGCACCGCAAGGATGCGCGGCGTGGTGCGCGCATGGCCTTCACCGTCACTGCGACCGGCGGGCTGGCGCTGCTGGCGGGGATCCTGATCGTCGGCCACATCGTCGGCAGTCTCGAACTCGACGTCGTGCTGGCCGCCGGTGAGCAGGTCCGCGGCCATGCGCTGTACCCTGTGGCGCTCGGACTCATCCTGCTGGGTGCGCTCACCAAGAGCGCGCAGGTGCCGTTCCACTTCTGGCTCCCGCATGCGATGGCCGCGCCTACGCCGGTGTCGGCCTACCTGCATTCGGCGACGATGGTCAAGGCGGGAGTGTTCCTGCTGGCTCGCCTGTGGCCGGTGCTCGCGGGCACTGACGCCTGGTTCTGGATCGTCGGCAGCGCCGGCCTCGCGACGCTGGTGCTGGGCGCCTACGCGGCCATGTTCCAGAATGACCTCAAGGGCCTGCTGGCGTACTCGACGATCAGCCACCTCGGCTTGATCACGCTGCTGCTGGGTCTGAACAGTCCGCTGGCCGCGGTCGCGGCGGTGTTCCACATGATGAACCATGCGACCTTCAAGGCCTCGCTGTTCATGTCGGTGGGCATCATCGACCATGAGACCGGCACGCGCGACATGCGGCGGCTCGACGGCCTGTTCCGCTACATGCCCATCACCGGCACGCTGGCCATCGTGGCCTGCGCAGCGATGGCGGGTGTCCCGCTGCTCAACGGCTTTCTGTCCAAGGAGATGTTCTTCGCCGAGACGGTGTTCGTCAGCGCGAGCCCGGCGGTCGAGTTCGGCCTGCCCGCGCTGGCCACGCTGGCCGGCGTGTTCGCTGTCGTCTATTCGCTGCGCTTCGGGCACGACGTCTTCTTCGGCGACGCGCCGGATTGTCCGCGCCAGCCGCACGAACCGGTGCACTGGATGCGCGTGCCGGTGGAACTGCTGGTGCTGGCCTGCATCGTGGTGGGTACGCTGCCGGCCTGGTCGGTGGGTCCGCTGCTGGCCACCGCAGCCAAGCCCGTGGTGGGCGGCACGCTGCCCGAGTACAGCCTTGCGGTCTGGCACGGCTTCAGCACGCCGCTCGTGATGAGCGCCGCGGCCACCGGTGGCGGGCTGTTGCTCTACCTGCGCTTTGCCGGGGCGTTCAAGCGCCGCAGTCGGCGGGCTGCGCCGGGCCTGCTCGGACTCGACGGCCGACGTGTATTCGAGGGCATGATGGCGTGGCTGTCGGGCGCCGCACGCGTGGCGCTGCGATCGCTGGGCACGCGGCGTCTGCAGCCGCAGCTGCTCTGGCTGGTGCTGATTGCCGGTCTTGCCGGGCTGGGTTCGGCGCTGATCGTGCCGCTGGCCTGGGGCGATCGCCCGCGCGTGCCGGCGGCGCCGGAGTTCGTGCTGCTGTGGGCAGTAGGTGGCGCCTGCGCGCTGGGCGCGGCGTGGCAGGCGAAATTCCACCGCCTGGCCGCGCTCACCATGCTGGGCGTGGTGGGGCTGGTGCTGTGCATCACCTTCGCCTGGTTCTCGGCGCCCGACCTGGCGCTGACGCAACTCGCCGTCGAGGTCGTCACGCTGGTGCTGTTCCTCCTGGGGCTGCGCTGGATGCCCAAACGCGTGGAGATGGATGATTCACGCATCGCGGCGCGCGCCTGGTGGCGCCGCCGGCGCGACCTGGTCATCGCGGTGGGCATGGGCGGCGGCCTCGCGGCTCTCGCCTACGCGCTGCTCACCCGCCAGGCACCGATGTCGATCGCGCCGTACTTTCTCGAGAATGCACTACCGGCTGGGGGCGGCACCAACGTGGTCAACGTGATGCTGGTGGACTTCCGTGCGTTCGACACACTGGGGGAGATCACCGTGCTGGGCGTCGTGGGCATCACGGTGTATGCGCTGCTGCGGCGCTTTCGGCCACCGGCCGAGGTGATCGACCGGCCCGCGCAGCAGGCCGCGGAAGGTGCCGCCGGCGGCGATCTCGTCACGCGCGAGGATGGCAGCACGCCGCAGCGCTATCTGGAAGTGCCGGCGGTGCTCGTGCGGCTGCTACTGCCGTTGGCGATGGTGTTTGCCTTTCACCTGTTCATGCGCGGTCACAACGAACCGGGCGGCGGATTCGTTGCCGGGCTGGTGGTGGCGATCGCCTTCATCGCCCAGTACATGGTCAGCGGCACGCGATGGGTCGAGGATCGCATGCACCTGTTGCCGCCGCGCTGGATTGCCATCGGCATTCTGCTCGCGCTGGTCACCGGCGTCGGGGCTGTGGTACTGGGCTTCCCGTTCCTGACGTCGCACACGGCCCACGTGCGCTGGCCGCTGGTCGGCGAGGTGCATCTGCCCAGCGCTGCGGTCTTCGACCTTGGTGTGTTCGCGGTCGTGGTAGGTGCCACGCTGCTGATGTTGACGGCGATCGCGCACCAGTCGCTGCGTGCCCGCCGTCGTCAGGACGCGTTCGACGGGGAGGCGCGCTGATGGAGATGGTGATCTCGATCGCCATCGGCGTGATGGCCGGCGCCGGAGTGTGGCTGGTGTTGCGGCCGCGTACGTTTCAGGTGCTGATCGGGCTGTCGCTGCTGTCGTATGCGGTCAACCTGTTCATCTTCAGCGTCGGCAGCCTGGCGGTGGACGCCGAACCAATCCTGCGGGCGGGCGTGCCGGCCGACCTGGCGCATTACACCGACCCGGTGCCGCAGTCGCTGGTGCTGACGGCGATCGTGATCGGGTTCGCGACCACGGCGCTGTTCCTCGTCGTTCTGCTCGCATTGCGCGGCTTGAGCGGCGGCGACCACGTCGACGGGCGGGAGGAGCGTCCGTGAGCACGGTACCGGACCACCTGGTCGCTCTGCCGGTGTTGCTGCCGCTGGCAACGGCCGCAGTGATGCTGCTGATGGGCGATAAGCGACGTGGGCTGAAGTCGCTGGTCAACGTCGCGTCGACGCTGCTCGGGCTGGGCGTGGCGGTGGCGCTTCTGCTGCGCGCGCAGACCGAGGGTCCGGCGGCCTTCGGCATCTACCTGCCGGGCAACTGGGTCGTGCCCTACGGGATCGTGCTGGTGGCCGACCGTCTGTCGGCGCTGATGGCGGTACTGGCCGGCACCGTGGGCTTGGCAGCGCTGCTGTATGCGCTGCCGCGCTGGCAGCACGCGGGCGTGTACTTTCACGTGCTGTTTCAGTTGCAGCTCATGGGATTGTACGGGGCCTTTCTCACGGCGGACCTGTTCAATCTGTTCGTCTTCTTCGAGGTGCTGCTGGCGAGCAGCTACGGCTTGCTGCTGCATGGCGGCGGAAGCGAACGTGTACGTGCGGGGCTGCACTACATCGCGATCAACCTCTTCGCGTCGCTGCTGTTCCTCATCGGCGTGGCGGTGCTGTACGGCGTGACAGGGACGCTCAACATGGCCGACATCGCCCGCCGGGTGGTCATGATCCCCCCGGGCGATCGCGGTCTGCTGCATGCCGGCGCCGCCATCCTCGCGATTGCCTTCCTGGTCAAGGCTGCGGTGTGGCCGCTGAACTTCTGGCTTCCGGCCGCCTATGCTGCCGCGAGCGCGCCGGCGGCAGCGCTGTTCGCGATCCTCACGAAAGTCGGCGTATACGCCGTGTTGCGGCTGTGGACACTGTGCTTTCCGCCGGACGCGGGCGCCTCCGCTGGGTTCGGCGGCGACGTGCTGATATGGGGTGGCCTGGCCACGCTGGCATTCGGCGCCATCGGCATGCTGGCCTCGCTGAAGCTGGCGCGACTGGCAGGCTACAGCGTGATCGCCTCCTCGGGCACCCTGGTGGCGGCAGTCGGCTTCGATGCACCGGCACTCAGTGGCGGCGCCCTTTTCTATCTGGCGAGTTCCACGCTGATCGGTTGTGCACTCTTCCTGCTGGTAGAACTGCTCGAGCGTGCGCGCCAGATTGAACTGGGGCCCGCCCACGTCGACGACGGCATGTACGTGCTGCCCGCCTTCCGCGATGCCGAGCTCCCGGGCGGCATCAATCTCGATGACGACGAGGAGGCGCTGATCGGCCGTGCGCTGCCCGCCACACTGGCTTTTCTGGGCGTGGCCTTCACCGTCTGTGCCATGGTGATTGCCGGGCTGCCGCCGCTCACCGGCTTCGTTGCCAAGCTGGCGATGCTGCGCCCGCTACTGCAGATCGGCACCCCGGCGGCCTGGGCCTTGTTTGGATTGCTGATTGCGACGGGGCTGCTGGCCGCGATCGCCTTCATGCGGGCGGGAATGCGCCACTTCTGGACGCCCCAGCAGCGGCCTGCACCACGCCTTCGCGTCGTCGAAGCGCTGCCCATTGCCGGACTGCTGGTCGCCGCGCTGGTACTCGTAGCCCGGGCCGAGCCGGTGCTGAGCCATATGCGGGCCACGGCCGAGACACTGCAGGCGCCGGAGCGCTACATCGAAGCCGTGCTCAGTGCGCACCCGACTCAGCGTCTGGAGGTACCGCGATGAGGCGCTGGCTACCCTCGCCCTGGTTGTCGCTCGGGATCTTCGGCGGCTGGCTGCTGCTCACGCGCAGCGGGAGTATCGGCCAGGTGCTGCTGGGGCTGGTGGTGGCAGTGGTGGCGCCGCTGCTGGCGGCCCCGTTGCGTCCGCAAGCGCCGCCACTGCGTCGCTGGGGTCTATTGATGCGGCTCATCGCGCGGGTCGGGGTCGAGGTCGTGCGCTCGGCGGTGGACGTGGCCATCGGGATCGCCCGCGTCGGCCGCAGGCCGCCGCGAGGCAGCTTCGTCGTCGTCCCGCTGGACCTGCGCGACGTGCACGGCCTCGCGGCACTGTCGATGATCACGGCGGTCATCCCCGGGACCGTTTGGACGGAGCTGGCCAGCGATCGTCATGCCCTGCTGATCCACGTGTTCGACCTCGATGACGAGGCCGCCTTCATTGCTCGCTACAAACGCGACTACGAGCTTCCGTTGAAGGAGATCTTCGAATGAGTCCGCTGCTGTCCCTGGCGATCACCGTCACCCTAATGCTCTACGCAGTGGCGATGGGCATCGGCCTGGTGCGCCTCATGCGAGGACCGACCGCACAGGACCGCATACTGGCGGTCGATTTCCTCTACGTGGTCGGGATGCTGGTGATGCTGCTGCTGGCGATCCGCTATGACAGCGAGATGTATTTCGAGGGGGCACTGCTGATGGTGTTGTTCGGTTTCGTCGGCTCGGTGGCGCTGGCCAAGTTCCTGCTCCGCGGCGAGGCCATCGAATGAGCATGCTGCCCGTGCCCTGGACCGAGGTCGTCGTCGCGCTGCTGCTGCTGGCCAGTGGCGGCGTCGTGCTGCTAGCGGCGCTTGGATTGCTGCGCCTGTCGGATTTCTTCCTGCGAATGCATGCCCCGGCGCTCGCCTCGACGCTCGCTGCCTGGATCGTGACACTGGCGTCGATCCTGCACTTCAGCAGCCGTGGCGGCGGCCTCTCGCTGCACACGTGGCTGATCATCATCGTGCTATCGATTACCGTACCCGTGACGACGATCGTGCTGGCCCGCGCGGCCCTGTTTCGGCGCCGCCTGGCCGGCGATGCGTTGCCGCCTCCGCTTGACGGCAGCGCGCGGCGCCAGTGATCGGACCGGCACGCTCAGCGCACTTGCGTGCGCGGCTGCCAGTAAGGTGGCCCTTGACCTAGGTCAAGCGGTCCCCTGACCACCATGTGAGCATTGATGCTTCTTCCATCTTTGGGAGCGTGCCTCGTATCGTCCTTGGCACGCGAGCCTGCGAGGAGCAGCATGAAAGTCATGCCACGGACGAGCGCCGAGTGGGTCGTCGAGTTTCTCGTCGCAAAGGGGGTGGATCGCGTCTATGGCCTGCAAGGCGGCCACATCCAGCCGATCTGGGATCAGCTCGCACAGCGCGGCGTGCGAATCGTCGATGTGCGCGACGAGGGCGCCGCGGTACACATGGCGCACTGCCACGCGATCCTGACCGGTCAGGTCGGTGTCGCTCTCGCCACGGCCGGTCCCGGGGTGACCAATTGCGTGACCGCGGTTGCCAATGCGCAGCTCGAGCGCGTGCCGGTATTGCTGATCGGTGGGTGCGCGCCGGTACCTCAGGACGACCTGGGACCTCTGCAAGGCATCGACCACGTGGCGATCATGAAGCCGATCACGCGCAGCGCACGAACGCTGCGCGTGGCCGACAACCTATTGCGCGATCTGGACAAGGCATGGTCGACGGCGATGGGCGACGGCAATCCGCCTGGCCCCGTCTACCTCGAGTTCCCGACCGACGTACTGCGGCAGGGCGTGCCACCGGGCGTGGTGCTCGAGGAGTATCTGGTGAGCAGGCCGCCGCGCCGCATCCCGCCCGATTCAGCCGACGTGGCACGCGCGGCGGCGCTGGTTGCCGATGCAGCACGCCCGCTCGTGCTGACCGGCCGCGGCGCCCTGAACGCCTCCCTGGCGCTGCAAAGATTCCTCGACGCCAGCGGTGCGGTGTACCTGGACACCCAGGAAAGCCGGGGGCTCGTCCCCGCATCGCATCCGTCTTTCGTCGGCGCGGTGCGGGCGCAGGCGATGCGCGACGCAGACCTCGTCATCAGCGTGGGCCGCAAGCTCGATTACCAGGTCGCCTATGGGTCACCGGTGGCGTTCCCGAATGCGCGCTGGATCCGAATCGGCGACAACGCCGAGGAGTTGCGGGAGAACCGCCGCGGCCAGGTGGAGCTGTTCGCCGACGCCGGACTCGCACTCGATGCATTGAGCGCTGCCATGCCGGCGGCGCGCAAGCGCGACGCGGCATGGAGCGAGGCGTTGCGGGCGGAGCATGTGCGGCGTGCGGCCAGGTATGCCGACGGCCTCGCGCAATCGCCGGCGGGCACGGATGGTCACATGCACCCGAACAGGATCTTCGACGCACTGCGCAAGGTGCTGAAGCCCGGTGCCATCACCATCGCAGACGGCGGCGACATCCTGAGTTTCGCCCGGCTCGGTCTGGAAGCACCGCAGACTTATCTCGATCCCGGTACGTTCGGCTGCCTGGGCGTCGGAACGCCGTTCGGCATTGCGGCGAGTCTGCTGCATCCGGACCGGCAGGTCGTGGTGATCAGCGGTGACGGGGCCTTCGGCATCAATGCCATGGAAATCGACAGTGCCAAGCGGCATGGGGCCAGGCCAGTGTTCGTCATCGCCAACAACGCGGCCTGGAACATCGAGCGGCTGGATCAGCAGATGAACTATGGCGGCCGCGTGGTCGGGACCTGTCTGGCGTGGAGCGACTACGCCGGCATGGCCCGCGCGTTCGGATTGCACGCCGAACGCGTCACCGATCCCGCCCGTCTCGAAGAGGCCCTACGTGACGCCTTCGACGCCGCGCCCGCCTTGATCGACGTCGTCGTGACGCAGGATGCCCTGTCCTCGGATGCCGGCAAGGGCCTGGGATGGGTGCCCGACTACCAGGCGCTCACCGCCTGGGACGAGGCCGAACGCGCGCGCAGGCGGTAGGGGCAGCAACGGCAAGCGGCATTGGCTGCGTCGGGCCACCGGCATACGCGCATCACCTCCAAGCCGGTGTAATCTAGCAGGCCCGATCATGCCATGCGCGTCAGAACCGTGATACATCGAAGCCCGTACCCCGACGTCGAGGTTCCCGAGATTCCCGTCTGGAAGCTCGTCATGGAGCGTTTTGCGGACTATGGCGAGCGTCCGGCCATCGTCGACGGGCCGACCGGACGGGGTATCACCTACGCGCGACTGACACAGGACGTGGAGCACGTGGCGCGAGGCCTGGCTGCCGTCGGATTCGGCAAGGGCGACGTATTCGCCTTCTGCTGCCCGAATGTTCCCGAGTATGCCGTTGCGCTGCTTGCGGTGAATCGCCTGGGCGGCGTGGCGACTACCATGAACCCGCTCTATACCGAGGAGGAGATCGCCCGGCAGCTGCGCGAGACGCGCGCTTGCTTCCTCCTGACGGTGCCGGCCCTTGCGCAGCGCTGCGTGGAAGCGAGCGCGGGCACGTCGGTGCGCCAGGTATTGAGCGTCGGCGCATCGCCCGGTGCAGTCGACTTCGCCAGCCTGTTCTCCGGCTCGGGTGCGTTGCCGGAAGTCCGCGTGGACGTGCACACGCACGTCGCGGCCATGCCGTATTCCAGTGGCACGAGCGGCGTGCCCAAGGGCGTGATGCTCACCGAGTACAACATGGTGGCACAGCTGCAGCAGGCGACGGTGATGCTCGCGCGCAGGCGCGAGGACGTCGTGCTCGCCGCACTGCCCTTCTTCCACATCTATGGCCTGATGCTCATCCTGCTCGACGGTCTGCGGCACGGGGCCACCCTGGTGAGCATGGTGCGGTTCGATTTCGTGCAGTTCCTCGAGAGCGTGCAGCGGCATCGCGTGACGGTTGCGCCGCTGGTGCCTCCCATCGTCCTCGGCCTGGCCAAGCATCCGGCCGTCGACCAGTACGACCTGTCGAGCATCCAATCGATATTCAGCGGCGCGGCACCGCTCGGTGCAGAGGTGGAGCAGGCGTGCGCGCAGCGACTCGGATGCCGCGTCATGCAGGGCTACGGGATGACCGAGTTTGCGGGCGCCTCGCTGTCCAATGCCGCGGCCGAAGCGGCGCCCAGGACCGGTTCCGTCGGCAAATGCTGGCCAAGCATGCAGGCGCGTATCGTCGACGTCGAGACCGGCACGGCCGTGGAGGCGGGCGGGACCGGCGAACTGCTCATGCGCGGCCCCAACGTCATGCGCGGTTACTTCGAGCGGGCCGACGCCACCGCGGAAACCCTGGTGGACGGATGGCTGCACACAGGCGACATCGCCTACGTCGACGAAGACGGACATTTCTACATCGTCGATCGCGTCAAGGAACTCATCAAGCACAACGCTTATCAGATCGCGCCCGCGGAACTCGAGGCGGTTCTCCTGCGCCATCCCGCCGTGGCCGATGCCGCGGTGATTCCGAGCCCCGACGAGGAGTCCGGGGAGGTGCCGAAGGCCTTCGTCGTGCTGAAGGCGCCCGTCGAGCCAGAGGCGATCCTCGATTTCGTCGCCCAGCACGTCGCGCCCTACAAGAAGATCCGCCGCATCAGTGTCGTCGACACCATCCCCAAATCCCCGTCCGGCAAGATTCTTCGCCGCGTGCTGGTTCAACAGGAGCGGGCAGCCCAATCCAATCCTTGACCACCAGTGCGGACATGATCGATCCCGAGGCAGGGACCGCGCCAGCGGACGAGGTCTTCATGCGCCAGGCGCTGAGCCTTGCCCTGCAGGCGTGCGCTGCGGGAGAGGTTCCCGTGGGTGCCGTCGTCGTCCACGGCGGCGCGGTGATCGGCGAGGGCTTCAACGCGCCGATCTCCAGTGCCGATCCGACCGCGCACGCGGAGATCCGCGCGCTGCGCGCAGCTGCGGCGCGCATGGGGAACTACCGCCTGCCCGGCGCCACGCTGTACGTGACGCTCGAGCCGTGTGTCATGTGTGTCGGCGCCATGCTGCACGCGCGCGTGGCGCGCGTGGTGTACGGCGCTGCCGATCCCAAGACCGGTGCCGCGGGCAGCGTCCTCGATCTGTTCGCCCTCGAGCAGATCAATCACCACGCGACAGTGCAGGGCGGCGTGCTCGCGCACGAGTGCGGAGAAGTGCTGCGGGAGTTCTTCAGGCAGCGGCGGGATAACGCTTGAGCGCCATCCGCATCCTGATTCCCAGCCAGACGCTGGTACTCCTGGCCGACGATGGCAGCGTGGCGAAGCGCTACCCGGTATCCACATCGGCGAAGGGTGTGGGAGAGCAGTTCGGCAGCTTCAAGACGCCGCGCGGACGCCATGTCGTCCGCGCCAAGATCGGCGCCGGGCTCCCGGTCAACAGCGTGCTGGTGCGCAGGCGCCCCACCGGCGAAATCTGGTCCCCGGAACTGGCTGCCCGCTTTCCGGGGCGCGACTGGATCCTGACGCGCATCCTGTGGCTCTCCGGATGCGAACCCGGTTTCAATCGCTTGGGCGACGTGGACACCATGCGTCGGTTCATCTACATCCACGGCTGCCCGGACAGCGCCCCGATGGGGATTCCCGGCTCGATCGGCTGTGTGCGCATGCACAATCCCGATCTGCTCGACCTGTTCGACCGGGTTCCGGTAGGGACCCGCGTCGACGTGCTGGAACACGGATAAAGCCGGCACGTTCATTGTGCATTGCAGAAGATTGGTTTAGAGTGCCGCGACCTACAAATCCCGTGATATGGGAAGGGACAAGACAATGCGGCTGTCGGGCAAGGTATCGATCATCACCGGAGCGGCGCGCGGCATCGGGCTGGCGACCGCCATCAAGTTCGCACACGAGGGCGCGATCGCCGTCGTGTGCGATATCGATCAGGCGGGCGTCGACGAGGCCGTCACCCGGGTGCGTGCCGGGAAAGGCGAGTCACTCGGCTTCGTGGTCGACGTCACCAAGCCGACGACCATTCGCGCGATGGTCGACGCGGTCATGGCGAAGTATGGGCGGATCGACGTGCTCGTCAACAACGCCGGCATCGTTCAGGACGCACAGCTGTTGAAGATGAGCGAGATCCAGTTCGACAAGGTGATCGACGTGAATCTCAAGGGTACGTACAACTGCGCCAAGGCAGTCGCCGACATCATGGTGCAGCAGGGGGCGGGCGTGATTCTGAACGCCTCCTCGGTGGTGGGCTTGTACGGAAACTTCGGCCAGACCAACTATGCCGCCAGCAAGTTCGGCGTGATCGGCATGGTGAAGACCTGGGCGCGCGAACTGGGACGCAAGGGCGTACGCGCCAACGCGGTGTGTCCCGGCTTCGTCGAGACCACCATCCTGAGCAGCATTCCCGACAAAGTCATCGAGGCGATGAAGAGCCGTGTTCCGCTCGGGCGACTGGCCAAGCCGGAGGAGATCGCCAATGTCTATGCGTTCCTGGCATCCGACGAGGCGAGCTACATGAACGGCGCCGTGATCGAAGTGGGCGGCGGCGCCACCATCTAGCGGCGCAGCGCTAGCCGCCGGCCACGCGTCGCAGTTCGCATGCGTTTACCGGTTGCACGACGCCGCGTTCGGTGACGATCGCGGTGATCAGTTCCGCCGGCGTCACGTCGAAGGCGGGATTGCGCACGCGAACTCCCGCCGGCGCCCAGCGTGTCGCGCGAAAGCCGCGCACTTCATCGCCATCGCGCTCCTCAATGGGGATGTGCTGTCCTGAGGGCAGCGCCAGATCGATGGTGGACACCGGCGCCGCCACGTAGAACGGGATCGCATGTCGGTGCGCAAGCACCGCAAGCGCATAGGTGCCGATCTTGTTCGCAGTGTCGCCATTGGCAACGATGCGGTCGGCCCCGACGATCACCGCGTCGATCTCCCCGCAGGCGATCAGATGACCGGCGGCGACGTCCGCAATCAGGGTGACGTCGATGCCATCCTGTTGCAGTTCCCATGCGGTGAGGCGCGCGCCCTGGAGGAACGGCCGGGTCTCGTCGGCGAACACGTGCACGCGTTTGCCTGCAGCCACCGCGGATCGGATCACGCCAAGCGCCGTGCCGTGACCGGCGGTGGCGAGGGCACCGGCATTGCAGTGGGTGAGGACCCGTGCTCCGTCAGGGATCAGCGCCGCACCCAGCTCTCCCATGCGCCCGTTGGCGGCGACATCCTCGTCGGCGATCGCGTGCGCTTCGTCGAGCAGCCTGCGCGCTGCCTGCGCCGCATCGGATGCCGACGAGGCGTCCAGGACCGCGCGCATCCGGGCGAGCGCCCATGTGAGGTTCACAGCGGTCGGCCGGCTCTCGGCCAGACGGTCGATCGCCACGTCCAACGCCTCGGCGAAGCGATCCGTTCGCGTGGCAGCCAGCCGACGGGCTTCCAGGGCGACGCCGTAGGCCGCCGCGCAACCGATTGCCGGTGCGCCGCGGACCACCATGTCTCGGATCGCTGCGGCGACCTCGTCCGCGCTGGTGCACGCGACGTAGCGGGTCTGCATCGGCAGCACGCGCTGATCGATCAACTGCAGACGCTGGCCATCCCAGCGAAGCGTGGCCACGTTGCCTCTGGCGCTCACGCCGCCTCCCGTAGCGACCGTTCGACGGCAATTCCGAGGGCGGTGCATCGTTCCAGGAACGAGGGCGCCGGTTTCGCGTCCCCGAGCACCACGACGCGACCGCCGTCCGGCGTCCGCTTCGTCCGTGACCAGGAGATCGATCGCGCCGAACTGGCGCATGCACGCCCGTACCGCGTCGACCGGCGGGAGGACGTCGCTGCCGAACACTGCCGCGCCTCTTCGGACGCAGTCGGCTTCCAGGCGGCCACGATTGCGTCGCATGCGCATCAACACGGACTGCCCCAGCAGGGGCCTGGACGCTCTTCCCTCGATGCGCAAGCGCCGCTCCGCCGCACCGTACTGGATCTCGGCCTCGATGTTCTCGGATACGGGCAGTCCCGCATAGCGATCGTGCGCGGCGGCGCGCGTCTTGATCTCCCGATCCTGCCGGGCGACATCCTGCGCCATGCGCAGATGGTCCGGGTCGACGGCGGCCACCCAGGCGCCCAGTTCCGGATCCAGCAGCAAGCGAGGGGCAAAATCGAATCCGGATACCTCCTCGGCAATGTCCGGATGCGTGGCATGGACCGCCTGCGCGTACGCGTGCGCGAACGCGTCGAGGTCCGTGCCCACCAGGGCCCGCGCACGCAGAAAAACGGCGTGCTGCGGGGTGGCGGGCCCTGCATTGCACAGCTCGGGCAGGTCGGAGCGTCGGGCGAATGAGCGCCAGTGCGGATTGTCGAGAGCGGCGAGCAGCATCGGATGTCCCGCAGCCCGGCACAGGCGCGCGCGCAGCTGCGCGATACGCACTGGCTCCCACGAAAAGGGTCGCGGATCCTCGGGCAGATCCCACGCGTCGCGCGCGCGCAGGTAGTCCTCGGCACGGGTGACCAGCGCCAGCATGTTCTCGTAGCTCTCGCGCGGATCGCGCCCGAAGGCAACCACGCCATGATGGAGCAGGACCAGCCCGATGGTGCGGCGCGTGGCATGCTGGCGATACACCGCGTCGCAGGCTGCGGCCAGCGAGAAGCCCGACGGATGGAAGGGCACGAGAGGAGCGAGTTCGCCGAATACGTGCGCCGCGATGCGCTCGCCGCCGCGGGTATCGACCACGGCGAGAACCGTGTCGGCATGCGTGTGTTCGACGAACGGCCAGGGCAGCAGCGCATGCATGAGCGTTTCGATCGACGCGCCGGGACCGGGGCGAACCGTCCGCTCCGCGAGCGCAGTGCGCAATGCCTGGTTGTCCAGTTCGCCGCCCGAGGCGAGGGCGGCCGCCGCCGCCAGATCGACGGCGGCAAAATCCTCTTCGCGAGCCTGGGCGAGATCGCGGCCGCTGCCTTTGACGTACAGGACGCCGTCGTGCTTCATCGACGTGTTGCCGCCCCCGTGCAGGACCAGGCTGTGCTCCGCCCCCAGCAGGCGCGAGGTGTACGCGCGGGCGGCGAGTGGGGGATTCGGGGACTGCGCGGCGAGGTGCGCGGCCTCGGCATCGTTCCAGCGCGAATGCATGAGGGGATCGGGGCAGGGGGGACGCTCTGATTATAATCGGCGCATGCCATCGTTCAGACTGCGTCAGGCCGACTGGGAGCGCGACCGCGACGCCCTGCGGTCGGTGCGGCTGGCGGTGTTCGTGCAGGAGCAGGGCGTGCCGGAGGAACTCGAATGGGACGAGTTCGACGCCTCCAGCGAGCATGTGCTCGCCGAGGATACGGCAGGCCATCCGATCGGCACCGGCAGGTTGCTTCCCGATGGGCACATCGGGCGCATGGCGGTGCTTGCCGGCTGGCGCGGGAAGGGCGTCGGCGATGCGATGCTGACCTGGCTCGTCGAGCAGGCCCGCCGTCGCGACATGCGTGAACTGCTCCTGCATGCCCAGACGCACGCCGCGCCGTTCTATGCGCGACACCGGTTCGTACGCATCGGGGAACCGTTCATCGAGGCTGGCATCCCGCATTGCCTCATGCGCCGCGACCTCTAGCGGCTACGCGTCGACCACGAAGCGGCGCGTCTCCAGTGTCTGGCCGTCGGCGCCGAATCCCGTTTCCCGGAACAGTGTGCGTCCATCGTGGGCGCGCAGGACGAGCGTCGAGGCGCGCGTGCCGTACCCCGCGGTGCGGATGAAGGCACTGGACAGGACGCGTTCCCACTCGAGCGGCACGCCCGTGCTCGGCAAGTCCTCGTCCGGCGCGCGCGCATCGTCCGCCAGGAGGTGCACGAGGCCCGCTTCCAGAGAACCGGCTGACGCGTGCGCCAGCATGCTCATCGCCTGCTTGGCGCGCTCGACCTTGGGCCAGGGGGTGTCGAGCAGATGATTGGATACGCCGTACACGCCCGTCCCCAGCGCCGTGATCCGGTCGCTGCGATTGGAGTAGTGCAGCAGCCGGGTGCCGCTACCTACGATCAAATTGAAGCCATCGTAATGCGCGCGCTCGGCTGCAACCTCTTCCAGGTAGGCCTCGGGAGAGGCGTCGCCGGCGAGGAAATCGCGAACCAGCCAGCCGCGGGACTTGCGTCCGGCACGCCGGCCGCCATCGCGAACATTGGTGACCGCGGCGAATCGCCCTGCAGGGGTGATCCCCATCCAGGTGCCGCCCTGCTCCAGATCTCGTCCGCCGAGGACCTGGGGCAGATCCGGCCAGTAAGCGGCCGGCGCACTGGCACGCGCAAAGTACTCGTCGCGATTGGCCGCGATCATGAGCGGGTAGTCCGCGCGCAGGTCGACCGCGACGACGATCAGGCACATGCGTCCGGCGCCAGGAAGCATTCGAGCGAGCGTGCCTGCCCGTGGACGAGAAAGCGGGTTGCACCCGCGCGCGTCACCGCCTGGGCCAGGGTGCGCTCGAACCCGGTCGCGTCGGGCACCGGGTCGTAGACCTCCATCCACAGCGTCGGCTCATCGCGCTTGCACAGCAGGCGGCCCGCAATCCCGGTCTCGGCGCGGATCGCGGCCAGCATGCTCTCGATCGCGTGGCGCGCCTCGCCCGCCAGCGCTGGCTGCACGCGGTAGTAGACGTAGACGCTGTGCACGCGCTTACCGGACGACCGTCAGCGTCGCGTTCGCGCCGGCCACATGCAAGCCGGGCTCGTCGAGCCCATCGGTCTGCACCACCGCCAGGGCGTCCCATCCGCCCCCGGGCGCGGGCGCGGCGTCCACCAGCGTGCCTGCACCGCTGCCGTCCGCACGCAGGAGGTCCTGCCCCGGCAGCAGAGGGCCATCGGGGGCGTGCAGCGCGGCCAGACGGCGCTTGACCTGCCCCCGGTACTGCGCGCGCGCGACGATTTCCTGGCCGGGATAGCAGCCCTTGTCGAAGCTGATTGCGCCGAGTCGCTCGAGATCGAGCATCTGCGGCACGAAGCGGTCCTGCAGCACCCGACCCAGCCGCGGGATGCGCGCCTGCAGCAGGTGCCAGTGCCAGGCCCGTTCGGACGCCGGTACGCAGCGCTGTGCGAGTTCGTCCCAGAGCGTGGGCGCCTGCGCGATGGGCGCCGCCAGGAGAAACAGCCTGGCGTGCAGCCGCAGGCAGGTCTGCGCCTGCCGGCCGTCTGTCCGGCCGAGATCGCGGTGCGGCGCGGCGCCGGTCACCGCCGCCACGGCGGAAGCGGCCTCGGCGCCGCCCACACCCAGGAGCACGTGCTGCGCCGTCACGTCCTCGAGTTCCACGCGCGCACGCAGGACGTAGCGGCGCAAGCGGGTGACCACCGGCTCCACGATGTCGCCGGGCATCGCCAGGAGAACGCCGTGCGCGGTCTTCCATGCCAATGGAATTGCAAGCACGCGCCCCTGCGGAGTACAGTAGCTCGTCCACTGCGCGTTGTCGGGACCGAGCAGACCGATGTCGTTGCTGAACTGGCCCTGCAGAAAGGCGGTCGCATCGGCGCCATGGACGTACACGAGCGACTCGTCGCGCAGGGCATGGAGCGTCGCAGCCTGCATGAGGGCAGCGCGCTCGCTGGACTCGCCCGCGTGCACGGCAGGGCCGTAAAGGCCCAGCGCGTCGAGACGATCGGCGAGCGGATGAGCAGGATCGAGGGCGAACGTCATGGCGAGCGAGGATTCGACGGCCGGCGGCAGGACAGCCGACAGCAGCGATTATAGTGAAGCGCGCCGGTCGAGCGTGCCGACCGTCTTTGCCATGAAACGCAGCGGGTTCGAGTTCGTGCTCCATCCCTCCGCGCCCATGGGGTGGATGCTCGCCGGCCTCCACGCGGCGGCTCTCGTGCCGGTGTGGAGCATGTCGCCGTGGCCCCCCGCGGGCGCGGTCCTGACGCTGCTCATCGGACTGAGCCTGGCGGGCCATCTCCGCGCCGCGCGCGCAGCGTGGCGGATCCGGCTGACGGCCACGGAATCCGGACCTGCCCGTGTGCACGTCGAGGGTGCGGACGGGCGCGTGTGCGAGGGGATGCTGCACGGGAGTACCCTCGTGTCCGCCCGTCTGGTGATCCTGCGCATCCGCGCCCCTGGCGCCTGGCGTTGCGCGAGCATCGCGATATCGCGCGCGCAGGCGGGCGGGGAGATCCATCGCCGGCTGCGCGTGTGGTTGCGCTGGTCGGCGATGCCCTCTCCGCGGCGCCCGGCAAAGGCGCCGGACGAACCAAATCCGTCCGGCCCGGTCCCACTGGCCAGACGATGATAAGTACAACATTCCGGATCGGTTCGGCGGGCGCTATACTGGGGCCTCGTCGCGCGACCCCGTTCGCGCGTTTTTTGTTGCGCCCAAGGCCCATCCGAACACGACCGCATGAGCGACCGTGAGATCGACCAGCAGCTGGTCGAACGCGCCCAGCGAGGGGACAAGCACGCATTCGAGCTGCTGGTGTCGAAGTACCAGCGCAAGCTGGGGCGCCTTCTCTCGCGTTTCATCCGCGATCCCGCAGAGGTAGAGGACGTGGCGCAGGAGGCCTTCATCAAGGCCTATCGGGCACTGCCATCCTTCCGCGGCGAGAGCGCCTTCTACACCTGGCTGTACCGGATCGGAATCAACACCGCCAAGAACTACCTCGTGGCGATGGGCCGGCGCGCGCCCACGACCACTGAATTCGACAGCGAGGATGCCGAGAATTTCGAGGACGGCGATTATCTCCGGGACGTGAACACCCCGGAAAATGAACTAATGAGCAAACAGATCGCCAAAACGGTCAATGACACGATGGAGCAATTGCCCGAGGAGCTGCGCACGGCGATCGTCCTGCGCGAGATCGACGGGCTGAGCTACGAAGAGATCGCGACTGTGATGGACTGCCCGATCGGGACGGTGCGGTCGAGGATATTCCGGGCCCGGGAGACGATTGCCGAGCGCCTGCGCCCGTTGTTGGAAACCAGCAAGGACAAGAGGTGGTGAGATGGACAAGCTCTCTGCGCTGATGGACGGCGAACTTGAACCGGCCGACAGCAAACGTCAAATCGAGCGGCTGGAGAACGACCCCGATCTCGCCACGGGGTGGCAGACCTACCATCTGATCCGCGATGCGCTGCGCGACGATCTGAACCTGAACCCCGTCTTTTCCCACAGATTCCACGAGCGCCTGGTGCAGGAACCTACGGTTCTTGCGCCGAGGCGCCTGGTCCCCCAGCCGATCGTCCGGCACGCCCTGCCGATCGCCGCCAGTGTCGCGGGGGTGGCCGTCGTGGCCTGGCTGGCGCTGTCCTCTCCCGTGACCACGGGTCCGGCGCCACTGGTCGCGCAGGTACGCACGGCGCCCGACGCGCAGGTACGCACGGCGCCCGACGCGCAGCAGGGCACGGCGCAGATCCCCGCAGGCTCCCGGCACGCGGGTATTCCCGAATATCTCGTCGCCCACCAAGAATTCTCGCCGAGTACCGCGATGCAGGGCGTCGCGTCGTACGTGCGCACGGTGTCCACCGAGGAACCGGCCCAGACCCGATGAAAGCGTTCGGTAAGACCGTTCTGCCCCTGTTGCTGCTGTCGCAGATCCTGTTCGTCGGCACCGCCCGGGCGGACGCCCTCGGAGACGCCGAGGCGCTTGCACTGCTGCAACGGATCGCGCAGGCAGCGCGCGAATTGAACTACCGCGGCACCTTCGTCTATCAGCACGGCAACCACGCCGAGACCTCGCGCATCACCCATTTCGTCGACGGGTCCGGCGAGTTCGAGAAGCTCGAGACGCTCGACGGGCCGCGCCGGGAGATCATTCGTAACAGCGCCGAGATCGTCACGTTCTATGCCGACAGCGGCGTCGTGAAGCGCGAGCGCCGCACCGCGCGCAAAGTCTTTCCGGCGCTGTTGCCTGACCAGCTCTCGGTGCTGACGCAGTATTACCAGCTGCGCAAGCTCGGCGAGGACCGCATCGCGGGTCACGACGCACAGGCCCTCATCCTCGAGCCGCGCGACCGCTTCAGATACGGCCACAAGCTGTGGGCCGAGCTGAAGACCGGCCTGTTGCTCAAGGCGCGCATGTTGAACGAGCGTGGCGAGGTGATGGAGCAGTTCCATTTCACCGAAGTCGCGATCGGGGTGCCGCTGACCAAGGATGCGGTGACCCCGCGCTTCGCCATGCCCGCCTCACCGCAGCGCGAGACGGCCCAGATACCGACAGACACGGGTTGGTTGGTGCAGAATCAGCCGGCCGGCTTCAAGAAGATCATGGAGATGCAGCGTCAGAAGCAGAGCGGCGGCGGCCTGGTCTCGCACCTGGTGTTCTCCGATGGCCTCGCGGCGGTATCGGTGTTCATCGAGCCGATGCCGGCGACCGGGATCGTTCCCGGTCTGACGCATCAGGGGGCCGTGAGCATCTACACGCGGCCGCTTTCGGATAAGCTCATCACCGTTCTGGGCGAAACGCCCCCCGTGACGGTGATGCAGATCGCCAACTCGGTCTCGCCCAAGGCGCGGTGAGGTCGACCCAGGCGTGACGTGCGCCGGCGCATTCCGCCGGCATGCGGTCTATGGAGGCGCGATCCCGGTCGCGCCTTTTTCAATCGAGGACGCTTGAACATGCTAAGAAGACTCCTGCTCCTGGCAATGCTGTGGGCGCCGCTCGGGTTGCTCGCGCAAGGACGCAACCTGCCCGACTTCGCGGATCTGGCGGATCAGCAGGGGCCGGCCGTGGTGAACATCAGCACGACCTCCAGCCCGCAGGCGGAAGACAACCTTCCGCCGGGCGCCGAGGAGGACCCGTTCTTCGACTTCTTCCGCCGCTTCGGCCCGCCGCAACCGCGCGATTATGAGGCGCGCTCGCTGGGCTCGGGCTTCATCATCAGTGCCGACGGTCACATCCTGACCAATACGCATGTGGTGGAAGCAGCCGAGGAGATCACGGTACGTCTGACCGACAAGCGCGAGTTTCGCGCGAAAGTGGTCGGCACCGACAAGCGCACCGACGTCGCCGTGCTCAAGATCGAGGCCACTGCACTCCCGGTGGTCAAGATCGGCGATCCGGCCGCCTTGCGGGTGGGCGAATGGGTGGTCGCGATCGGCTCGCCCTTCGGCTTCGACAACACGGTCACGGCGGGGATCGTGAGTGCGAAGGGCCGTTCGCTGCCGCAGGAAAACTTCGTGCCCTTCATCCAGACCGACGTGGCGATCAATCCCGGCAATTCCGGCGGGCCCCTGTTCAACATGCGCGGCGAAGTGGTGGGCATCAACAGCATGATCTTCAGCCGGACCGGCGGATTCATGGGCGTGTCCTTCGCCATTCCCATCGACGTCGCCGTGGACGTGGCGCAGCAGCTGCAGACCGGCGGCCGCGTGAGCCGGGGTCGGATCGGGGTGGTGATTCAGGAAGTGACCAAGGAGTTGGCGGATTCCTTCGGGTTGCCACGGCCGGTGGGGGCGCTGGTGAACTCCGTCGAAAAGGACGGGCCGGCGGACCGGGCCGGCATCCAGGCCAGCGACGTCATCTTGACCTTCAACGACAAGGAAGTGGTGAGTTCCAACGAACTGCCCCGCATCGTGGCGAGCGTCAGGCCGGGAACCAAGGTTCCGGTACAGGTCTGGCGTAAAGGCGCGCCGAAGGCCCTGACCGTCGAAGTAGGGGAAACGCCCGACGAGCGCGGCAACCGCCAGCCACAGCAGGGCAGCCGGCCGTCGACGGAGCAGATCGGCAAGCTGGGTCTCAGTCTGGCCGAGCTGCCGGCGGAGGCCAGGAAGGAACTGAACGTCTCCGGCGGCGTGCTGGTCGAGAATGCCGAGGGTGTGGCTGCCCGTGCGGGCATCCGTCGCGGCGACGTGATCCTGGCGGTCAACAACGTCGAGGTCAAGTCGGTGGCGGAGCTGACCAAGCTGCTCACGGGCGGGGAGAAAGGTCGCACCGTGGCGCTGCTCGTCAAGCGCGGACAAGGCTCGATCTACATCCCGCTCAAGCTCAACGGCAACTGACACGAGCGCACGGACCGGCTTCGCCGGGACGCGCCGGACCGGGCGCAGGGCCGGTCCGGCGGCCATCCGATCGCGCGGGTGGATCGCCGCGGCGCCGCACGCGGCGCGCTGCACAGCAAAATTCGTTAGAATCCGCGCTTTGCCTTCGCCTGCTCGCGCGGCAGCGTCCCTTGCACCGAACTGCATCCCGCACTTCGCGCCTCCCGGCGCCCCTCGCTCCTGTCCTGCGAACCGCGGGAGCCTGACCTCCCAGCGACCCCCATGGAGCACATCCGCAACTTCTCGATCATTGCCCACATCGACCACGGGAAATCCACGCTGGCCGACCGGTTCATACAGCTGTGCGGCGGGCTCTCCGATCGGGAGATGGAGACGCAGGTGCTCGACTCCATGGCGCTGGAGCGGGAACGCGGCATCACGATCAAGGCGCAGACGGCGGCGCTGCGCTACACGGCGCGCGACGGCAAGGTCTATCTGCTCAATCTGATCGACACGCCCGGGCACGTCGACTTTTCCTACGAGGTGTCGCGCTCCCTGTCGGCGTGCGAAGGTGCACTGCTGGTGGTGGACGCCTCGCAGGGTGTGGAAGCGCAGACGGTCGCGAACTGCTACACCGCCATCGAGCAAGGCGTCGAAGTGGTGCCCGTGCTGAACAAGATCGATCTCCCGTCCGCGGAACCGGAGCGCGTCATCGAGGAGATCGAGGACATCATCGGCATCGAGGCCGACGACGCCATCCGCTGCAGCGCCAAGACGGGCGATGGCGTGATCGACGTGATCGAGGGCGTGGTCACGCGCATGCCGCCCCCTCGGGGCGACCCTGAGGCGCCCCTGAAGGCGCTCATCATCGATTCCTGGTTCGACAACTACGTCGGCGTCATCATGCTCGTGCGCGTGGTGGACGGCGTGCTCGCGCCGAAGGACAAGCTTCTGCTCATGTCCACGCAGGCACAGTACCTGTGCGAGCAGGTCGGCGTCTTCACGCCCAAGGCGGTCCAGCGCGAGTCGCTGTCGGCGGGGGAGGTGGGCTTCGTCGTCGCGGGTGTCAAGGAACTGGGCAACGCCCGCGTGGGCGACACCATCACTCTCGCTTCACGCCGCGCAGACGAGCCCCTTCCGGGCTTCAAGGAGATCAAGCCGCAGGTGTTCGCCGGTCTGTATCCGGTCGAGGCGAACCAGTACGATGCGCTGCGCGATGCGCTCGAGAAACTGCGGCTGAACGACGCCTCGCTGCGGTTCGAGCCGGAGACTTCGCAGGCACTGGGATTCGGCTTTCGCTGCGGCTTCCTCGGGCTGCTGCACATGGACATCGTGCAGGAACGGCTCGAGCGCGAATACGACATGGACCTCATCACCACCGCACCGACGGTGGTGTACCAGGTGCAGTTGCGCGACGGCACCGTAATCGAGGTCGAGAATCCCTCGCGTCTGCCGGACCTGTCCAAGGTCGACGAGATCCGGGAGCCGATCATCACCGCCACCATCCTGCTGCCCAGCGACTACGTGGGACCGGTGATGACCCTGTGCAACAACAAGCGCGGCGTGCAGAAGAACATGCAGTACATGGGCCGCCAGGTGATGCTGACCTACGAACTGCCGCTCAACGAAGTAGTCATGGACTTCTTCGACAAGCTGAAGTCGGTGAGCCGCGGCTATGCCTCGCTGGACTACGAGTTCAAGGAGTTCAGGGCTGCCGACCTGGTCAAGCTGGACATCCTGATCAACGGCGAGCGGGTCGACGCATTGTCCCTGATCGTTCACCGTGCCACCTCCCAGTTCCGCGGCCGGGAACTGGTCGACAAGATGCGAGAGCTCATCCCGCGCCAGATGTTCGATGTGGCCGTGCAGGCGGCCATCGGGTCGCACATCATCGCTCGCGAGACGGTGAAGGCGTTGCGCAAGAACGTGCTGGCGAAGTGCTACGGTGGCGACATCACGCGCAAGCGCAAGCTGCTGGAGAAGCAGAAGGCCGGCAAGAAGCGCATGAAGCAGATCGGGACCGTGGAGATTCCGCAGGAGGCCTTCCTGGCGATCCTGCAGGTCGAAGGCAAATAGAAGAAAGGCAAGCCCATGAACTTTGCCCTGGGGATGTTGATCCTCCTGCTCGTGACCGGCGGCGTGTGGCTGCTGGACCGGTTCCTTCTTGCCCCTGCCCGCCAGGCGCGCGTCAAGGAGGCGTTGCGCCGCGCCGAACCCAAGCTCGCCCTAAAGCCTGGAGAGACCCAAGCCGATTACCAAGCCAGGCAGGATGCGGTCCTGGCGGAGGTTCACCAGACCGTGGGGCGCGAGCCCTGGTGGGTGGAGTACTCGAAGAGCTTCTTCCCCGTGATCCTGCTGGTGTTCGTGCTGCGGTCGTTCCTGGTGGAGCCCTTCAAGATACCGTCGGGCTCGATGATCCCGACCTTGCTGGTGGGGGACTTCATCCTGGTGAACAAGTTCACCTACGGGATCCGACTGCCGGTCATCAACGCAAAGGTGCTGGAAATCAACCAACCGAAGCGCGGCGAGGTCATGGTATTCCGCTATCCGGACGACCCCTCGCTCGACTACATCAAGCGCGTGGTTGGGATCCCGGGCGATGTCGTCGTCTACCGGGACAAGCGGCTGTCCATCAACGGGCAGCCGGTTCCGCTGGAATCCGCG
>CAZNBS010000056.1:0-13693 GCA_964570955.1 uncultured Burkholderiales bacterium
TGGTGCTGCTCTTCACGCTGATGGCCTTCGCGATCTACAACGACATCAACCGCCTCGTCGGCGGATAAAACAGACTGCGAATGAAGCTGTCGAGGCTGCTGCTACTCCTCTCCGGAATCACCTCTCTCAGTGCCGCCGCCTTCGAACCCTTCGTCGTCAAGGACATTCGTGTAGAAGGGATTCAACGCACCGAAGCGGGAACCATCTTCAGCTACCTGCCGGTGCGGGTGGGCGACACGCTCACCGAGCAGAAGGCCTCGGCGGCAGTGCGTTCCCTGTTCGCCACCGGGTTCTTCAAGGACGTGCGCCTCGAAGTCGAGGACGGCGTGCTGGTGGTGATGGTCGAGGAGCGGCCTGCCATCGATCAGATCACCTTCACGGGCCAGAAGGAATTCACCAAGGATGTGCTGAAGCTGGCGCTCAAGGACATCGGCCTGTCCGAGGGACGCATCCTCGATCGCGCGCTCCTCGAGCGCGCCGAACAGGAGCTGAAGACCCAGTATTTGAGCCGCGGCAAGTACGCCGCGGAGGTGAACACCACGGTCACCCCGCTCGAGCGCAACCGTGTCGCCATTCAGTTCAACATCGTAGAAGGCGGCGTCGCGAAGATCCGCCAGATCAACTTCGTCGGCAATCAGGCGTACAAGGAAAAGACGCTGCGCAACCTGTTCGTGCTGCGTACACCGGGTGTACTCACCTGGTATAGCAAGAACGACCAGTACTCGCGGCAGAAACTCGAGGCCGATCTGGAAACCCTGCGCTCGTTCTATCTCAACGAGGGATTCCTGGAGTTCACCATCGACTCCACGCAGGTGTCGATCTCCCCGGACAAGAAGGACATCTTCCTCACGATCAACCTCACCGAGGGGCGCAGGTACCAGGTCTCGGAGTTTCGCTTCGCCGGCAATCTCATCGTGCCGGAGGCGGAGCTGCGCAAGCTCCTCAAGCTCGATCCGGGAGACCAGTTTTCGCGCGAGAAACTGACCGAGTCGACCAAGCTGATGGCCGACCGCCTGGGCGACGACGGCTATGCCTTTGCCAACATCAACCCGGTGCCAGATATCGATCGCGAAACCGGGCAGGTGGCATTCACGCTGTACGTCGATCCAGGACGGCGGGTATACGTACGCCGCATCAACATAGCCGGCAATTCCACCACGCGTGACGAGGTGATCCGGCGCGAGTTGCGCCAGCTCGAGGGCGCCTGGTACTCCGCGGCGCTGCTGCAGCGCTCAAAGCAGCGGGTGGACAAGCTAGGCTACTTCTCGGAGGTGACGGTGGACACCGTCGCCGTCCCGGGGGTGCCGGACCAGGTGGACGTGAGCGTGAACGTGGTCGAGCGGCCGACCGGGAACCTGCTGTTCGGCGTAGGCTACTCCACTGCCGAAGGCGTGATTTTCAGCGGCTCGGTATCCCAGAACAACCTGTTCGGAACCGGCAACGCAATGGCCCTGCAGCTCAACACGGGCAAGGTCAATACCGTGTACGCGGTGTCCTTCACCCGTCCGTACTTCACCGACAACGGGGTGGGACTGGGCATCGACCTGTACAAGCGCGAGGTGGACGCCTCCACCCTGGCCGTGTCGAACTATGCGACAGACACGATCGGCGCGGGGGGGCGCTTGTCGGTGCCGATCAACGAGACCGACACGATCAACTACGGTCTGGCGGCCGAACGCACCAAGATCGACCTGTTCGAGGAGAGCTCGCAGCGCTATCGCGACTTCGTGGACGAGTTCGGTCCGGAGAATACGGCGCTGCTCGCCACCGCCGGGTGGTCTCGCGACAAGCGCGACAGCGCGATCTACACGCGCAGCGGCACCTTCCAGAAGGCGTCGCTGGAGCTCGCCGTGCCCCCAGGGGAATTGCGCTACTACCGTGGGCAGTACGAGATGCAGTGGTTCTTGCCGGTGGGAAGGGAGAACGTGCTGCAGCTCACCGGACGGATCGGCTACGCCGATGGCTACGGCGACAAGCCGCTGCCGTTCTACAAGAACTTCTATCTGGGCGGCGTGGGAACGGTGCGCGGGTATGAGACGGCCTCGATCGGTCCCGAGGACGAGAATGGTGACAGCATCGGCGGCAGCCGGATGGCGCTCGTTTCTGCCGAGTTCTACTTCCCCTTCCCCGGCCTGGAGAAGGACCGCTCTGTCCGCCTGTCGGCCTTCGTCGACGCGGGAACCGTGGGCGACACATTCGATTTCGCCGAGACCCGCGCGTCGGCCGGCCTGGCCCTGAGCTGGTTCTCACCCATGGGTCCGCTGAAGATCTCCATCGGTTACCCGCTCAATGCGAAGGACGGCGACGAGGAGCAGCCGTTTCAGTTCTCGATCGGCACGGTGTTTTAAGATATGCGCCGGTCCACCAGTTTCGGTCCGGCCGGGTG
This sequence comes from uncultured Burkholderiales bacterium, assembly GCA_964570955.1. GTDB lineage: Bacteria > Pseudomonadota > Gammaproteobacteria > Burkholderiales > SHXO01 > SHXO01. Next base: position 2,387 of record CAZNBS010000056.1, read on the forward strand.
GCTGCCCGGCATGGCCACAGGAGACATGCCTTGAACAGAATGCGGATGGTGTGCGCCGTCCTGCTGCTGTGCGCAGCCGGATGGGCCCAGGCGAACGACGTCAAGATCGGATTCGTCAGTACCGAGCGGCTGTTTCGCGAAGCGGCTCCCGCGGTACGTGCCCTGAAGAAGCTCGAGAAGGAATTCGCGCCACGTGACGCCGAGCTGCAGAAGCTCGCCCGGCAGGCCAAGGACCTGCAGAGCCAGCTCGAGAAGGAGGGTGTCACACTCAGCGAAAGCGAGCGCCGCAACAAGGAGCAGGAGCTCGCACGGCTCAACCGCGACCTCCAGCGCACGCAGCGTGAACTGCGCGAGGATCTGAATCTGCGCAAGAACGAGGAGTTGGCACAGGTGCTGGAGCGGGCCAACAAGGTCATCCAGCAGATCGCGGAGGCCGACAAGTTCGACCTGATCCTGCAGGAGGCGGTGTATCGCAGCCCCCGGATCGACATCACCGACAAGGTGCTGAAGGCGCTGGCGGACAAGTAGTCCGGCATCGCCTGGAGCCCACTGCGACCTTGACCGACGCCGCGACCGATTACTTCCCCAGCCGGGGGGCTCAGCGATGAGCCGGACGCCCGTGCTCACCCTCGACGAGATCGCGCGTCGATTCGGCGGAACGGTGGTCGGTGATGGCAGTACCGTAGTCGATCAGGTGGGAACGCTGGAGAATGCCCGCCCGGGGCAGATCTCCTTCTTTGCACAGGAGCGGTACCGCAAGACCCTGGACCGGTGCCAGGCGAGCGCCCTCATCGTCGGCCCGAACGACAGCACGCTCACGGGATGGCCCCTGATCGTGAGCGACAATCCTTACGCGTTGTTTGCGCGCCTGTCGGCACACTTCAATCCCTCCGAGGCCTTCGCACCCGGCGTGCACCCCATGGCCGCCGTCGATCCCACAGCCAGCGTCGCCGCCTCTGCGCACGTGGGGGCTCACGCCAGCATCGGCCCCGGCGTGCGCGTCGGCGAGCGTTGCGTCGTGGGACCCGGTACCCAAGTCGCACGCGGCGCCCAGTTGGGCGAGGACTGCCGGCTGATGGCCAACGTGACGATCTATCACGACTGCGTTCTGGGCAGCCGGGTAATCGTGCACGCTGGGGCGGTGATCGGCGCCGACGGCTTCGGTCTCGCCATGGACGCCGGGGCCTGGCGCAAGATTCCGCAGATCGGGCGGGTGATCATCGGCGATGACGTCGAGATCGGGGCGAATACCACCATCGACCGCGGCGCCCTCGACGACACGGTCATCGAAGACGGGGTGAAGCTGGACAATCAGATTCAGATCGGTCACAACTGCCACATCGGCGCACACACCGCGATTGCCGGTTGCGTGGGCATCGCCGGCAGCACGCGAATCGGCCGCTATTGCCGCATCGGCGGCAGCGCCATGATCGGGGGGCATCTGCAAATCGTGGACAACGTCGAGATCGGCGGCGCCACCGCGGTACCCAAGTCGATCCTCAAGCCCGGCACATACAGCGGCTTGTTTCCGATTTCGCAGCATCAGGACTGGCTAAGGAATGCCGCCCACATCCGGCACCTGGACGCGCTTGCCAACCGTGTGCGGGAACTCGAATCCCGCCTTGCAGACATGGAGAGGAAATCGACTTGAACAGCATGGAGATCAAGGAAATCCTGGAGTGCCTTCCACATCGATTCCCGTTTCTCCTGGTCGATCGTGTCCTGCACTGCGAACCTGGCAAGAGCATCGTGGCGGTGAAGAACGTGGCCATCAACGAACCGTTCTTCCAGGGCCATTTCCCCGATGTCCCGATCATGCCGGGTGTGATGATCCTGGAGGCGATGGCGCAGGCCGCCGGCATCCTGTCGTACAAGACGCTCGGCGGCCTGGAGCATCGCAAGGTGCTCTACTACTTCGTGGGCATCGACAATGCACGCTTCAAGAAACCGGTCACGCCGGGCGACCAGCTCATCCTCGAGGTGAAGATGGGCAGGCAGGTGCGGGGAATCGGCAAGTTCGAGGCCGTGGCGAGGGTGGGCGACACGGTGGTGACCGAGGCCGAGCTCATGTGCACGATCAAGGAGCAGTCAGCGTGACGACGCTGGTGCACGCCACCTCGCTGATTCATCCGAATGCGCGCCTGGGGCGGCAGGTGGAGATCGGGGCCTTCTGCATCGTCGAAGAGAACGTCGAGATCGGCGACGGCACGGTCCTCGGTCATCACGTCGTCGTGCGCGGCCATACGCGACTGGGTCGCAACAATCGCATTCATTCCTTCGCCTGCCTGGGCGAGCCGCCTCAGGACAAGAAATATCGGGGGGAACCGACCCGGCTCGAGATCGGAGACAACAACACGATCCGCGAGTATTGCACCCTCAATCTCGGCACTGCCCAGGACGTCGGCATCACGCGGCTGGGAGACAACAACTGGATCATGGCCTATGCGCACGTGGCGCACGACTGCCAGATCGGCAGCAACGTGGTGCTGGCCAATTCGTCCCAGCTGGCGGGTCACGTCGTCATCGGAGATTACGTCATTCTGGGCGGCGGCACGCTGGTGCACCAGTTCTGCCGCATCGGTGCACACGCGTTCACGGCGGGAGGCTCCGTCGTCCTGCGCGACGTGCCGCCCTACGTCATGGCCGGGGGCAATTCCGCCCAGCCGCACGGCATCAACAGCGAGGGTCTGAAGCGGCGCGGATTCAGCAGCGAGGACATCGAGAGCATCCGCCGCGCCTACAAGACCCTCTACCGGAGCCAGCTCGGCTTCCAGGAGGCGAGGGCGGCAATTGCCGAGCAGGCGCAGTCGAACGCACAACTGCGCATCCTCTCGGAGTTCCTCGCCACCACCGAGCGCGGCATCATCCGCTGATCGCCCATGGATACACCTGCCGCGCCGCGCATCGCCATGGTCGCGGGCGAGGCTTCCGGCGACCTGCTCGGGGCGCACCTCGTCAGCGCGGTGAAGGCGGCGTTGCCGCACGCGCGTTTCGTGGGGATCGGCGGGCCCCGCATGCGCGCGGTCGGCTTCGAGGCCTGGCATCCTGCCGAGGCACTGGCGGTGCGAGGATACGTCGAAGTCCTCAAGCACCTGCCGCGCATCCTGGGAATCCGCAACGACCTGCGCCGCCGTCTTCTCGCCGAGCCGCCCGACCTGTTCATCGGCGTCGACGCACCCGATTTCAACCTCGGCCTGGAGGGGCAGTTGAAGGCGCGCGGCATCCGCACCGTCCAGTATGTATCGCCGCAGGTGTGGGCATGGCGGGCGAGCCGCATTCCTCACCTGCGTCGCAGCACTGACTGCGTCCTGTGCCTTTTCCCCTTCGAGGTGCCCTTTCTCGAGCAGCACGGCGTATCGGCGTGCTTCGTCGGCCACCCGCTGGCCGACCACATTCCCGAGATCCCGAATCGCGATCTCGCACGCGAGCAATTCGGCCTCACCACGGTGCCGCACGTGATCGCGTTGCTGCCTGGGAGCCGGCAGAGCGAACTGGAATACATGGCCGATCTGTTCGTGCGGACCGCGCAGCGCATTCACCGCCAGCTCGCCGGTGCCGTCCACTTCCTGGTGCCACTGCAGAGCCGCGAGACGCGAACGCTGTTCGAGGCGGCGCTGTATCGGCACGGGGCGCAGGAGCTGTCGCTCACTATCCTGTTCGGGCACGCGCAGATGGCAATGACGGCGGCCGACGTCGTGCTGCTCGCCTCCGGGACGGCGACCCTGGAAGCCGCGCTGCTCAAACGCAGCATGGTGGTGACCTACCGTCTGTCTCCGGCAACGTTCGCCGCGGTCAAGCGCAAGGGGCATCGACTGCCGTACGTGTCCCTGCCCAACATCCTGGCCGGTCGCTTCGTCGTGCCCGAGATCCTGCAAGAGGACGCCACGCCGGAGAATCTCGGCCAGGCGCTGCTCAATGTCCTGGCCGACAAGCTGGTGCGCGCGCGCCAGGAGAACGTGTTCCTCGACCTGCACCGCCAGCTGCGTCAGGACACGCGGGTTCGGCTGGTCGAGGCGCTGCTTCCCATGCTCGGAGCCCGGACCCATGCCCGAGCGGAGGCACCGCTCATCGCATGAACGCGCGCGCGCTGGTATGCGGGGTGGACGAGGCCGGCAGGGGGCCGCTGGCCGGAGAGGTCGTGGCGGCCTGTGTGGTGCTCGATCCGCGCCGTCCGATCGACGGCCTGGCCGATTCCAAGCAGCTCAGCAGCGGGCAGCGCGAGGCGCTCGCGCAACGCATTCGGGCCGATGCCCTGGGATGGGCGGTGGCAAGCGCGACGGTCGAGGAGATCGACCGCCTCAACATCCTCCAGGCGTCGCTGCTGGCGATGCAGCGTGCCCTGGACAGCCTGTGCATCGAGGCCCATCTGGTCCTCGTGGACGGGCTGTACGTACCCAGGAATGCGCCGCCCGGAGCGCGCGCGGTGGTGCAAGGGGATGCCACTGTCCCGGCGATCTCGGCCGCGTCCATCCTGGCAAAATGCGCGCGCGATGCAGCGATGGTCGCCCTGCACGAACGCTGCCCGCATTACGGTTTCGACCGGCACAAGGGGTACGGAACGAGCGAGCACCTGCAGGCATTGCGCCAGCATGGACCGAGTGCGCATCACCGACGCAGCTTCGCACCGGTGCGCGAACTGCTGTGTCAGGGCAAACTGTTCTGATATGGATCTCGCACGGTTCATCCACGTACTCGGCACGGTGGTATGGGTGGGCGGCATGTTCTTCGCCTACGTGGCCCTGCGCCCCGCCGCTGCGGCGGTGCTGCAGCCGCCGGACCGGCTGCGCCTGTGGCAGGCGGCCTTCCGGCGCTTCTTTCCCTGGGTCTGGCTCGCGGTGGCCGGGATCCTGGCAAGCGGCCTGTGGATGCTCGGGGAGTTGGGCGGCTTTGCCACCGTGGCGCCGACCGTGCACGTCATGTTCGCCATGGGCATCGTCATGATGCTGATCTTCGCCTACATCTTCTTCGCGCCGTTCCGGCGCATGACGCACCTCGTCGAGGCGCAGGACTGGCCGGCGGCCGCGACCGCCCTCGGTCGGATCCGCCGGCTGGTCGGCATCAACCTGGCACTGGGATTGATCGTCGTCGCGGTGGGGACGGCAGGGCGGTTGCTGGCCTAGTCTCGCGGAGAAATCTGTCGACGGCGCTCGTTCGGCAGCGGGCGCGCGGCGGGCCCGCCCGGTCTGGAATCAGTAGATGTGCCGCTGCAGGCTGGCCTGGTGCATGATGGTCGAGGCCAGTTCCTCGATCGAGCGGGTGGTGGTGTCGAGGTAGGGGATGCTCTCGTTGCGCATCAGCGCTTCGGCTTCGCGCACCTCAGCCACGCAATTGGGCAGGGCCGCGTACTGGCTGCCGGGCCGCCGCTCGCTGCGAATCTGGTGGAGGCGATCGGGCAGGATGGTGAGGCCAAAGAGCTTGTCGCGCATGCGCGTTAGCACGCCCGGCAGCTTCATGTTTCCAAAGTCCTCGGGGATGAGAGGATAATTGGCTGCTTTTACGCCGTACTGCAGCGCGAGGTACAGGCAGGTCGGCGTCTTGCCGCTGCGCGATACGCCGACCAGGATCACGTCGGCGTTGTCCAGTTCCTTGGTGGACTGCCCGTCGTCATAGCTCAGGGCGTAATTCACGGCATCGATTCGACGGAAGTAGCCGGCGCCGTTCGCGACGCTGTGGGAACGTCCGACTGCGTGCGAGGAGCGAACGCCCAGTTCCGCCTCCATCGGTGCGATGAAGATCTGGAAGCAGTCCAGGACGAGCGCTTCGGCCCGTGCCACCACGTCGATGACTGCCGGGTCGACCAGGGTGCTGAACACGAGCGGCCGCAGACCGTCGCGGCGTCCGGCCCCGTTGATCTCCTCGACCGCCGCCCTGGCCTTGTCCACATTGTCCACGAAGGGCAGGGTGGTCTCGGTGAACTCGATCTGATCGAACTGCGTGAGCAGACCATGCCCGAGCATCTCGGCGGTGATGCCCGTGCGGTCGGATATGAAGAAGGCGCTGCGACGTGGAGTCATCGAATTTGTGCAAAGCAATATACTGGCCGGTAAAATACCACGACCCGACGGCATACGAGCACATGCCGGGCCGTCCCTCGCAGACACTCAGTCGGCATTACACCGACCATACTAATGGGGAATCACATGACCAGTGAGGCGTATGTCCTGCCGTTCGATCGGCTTCGAATGGACGACGTTGGACAGGTAGGAGGCAAGAACGCCTCTCTGGGCGAGATGATCAGCCAGCTCGAGCATCTTGGCGTGCGTGTGCCGGGTGGCTTCGCGACGACGGCCACGGCTTACCGGGATTTCCTTGCGAGCAACGGCCTCGCCGGCAAGATCGAGCACATCCTGTCGACGCTCGACGTCGACGACGTCAAGGCGCTGGCCGAAGTCGGTGCGACGATCCGCAAGTGGATCGTCGAGCAGCCGCTACCGACGCGGTTGGAGCAGGAGATCCGCGCTGCCTATACCGAACTCGGTGACGGCAGTGCCGACGAAATGTCGTTCGCGGTGCGTTCCTCCGCGACGGCCGAGGACCTTCCCGATGCGTCCTTCGCCGGCCAGCAGGAGACCTACCTGAACATCCACGGCGTCGACAACCTGCTCGCCGCCATTCGTCATGTGTTCGCCTCGCTGTACAACGATCGCGCGATCAGCTATCGCGTGCACAAGGGATTCACGCACGCCGATGTGGCGTTGTCGGCGGGCATCCAGCGCATGGTGCGCAGCGACCTCGGTTCCAGCGGCGTGATGTTTTCACTCGATACCGAGTCGGGCTTCGACCGCGTGGTCTTCATCACCGCCTCATACGGACTGGGCGAGACGGTGGTGCAGGGCGCGGTGAATCCCGATGAGTTCTACGTCTACAAGCCCGCGCTCGAAGCCGGCCGGCCGGCCATTCTGCGCCGCACCGTCGGATCCAAGCTCATCAAGATGTGTTTTTCCGAGACGCGCGAGGCAGGCCGCTCGGTGCACACCGTCGACGTTCCCGAGCCGGAGCGCAACCGGTTCTCGATCACCGATGCGGAGGTGGAAGAACTGGCGCGCTACGCAGTGATCATCGAGCGCCACTACGGCCGTCCGATGGACATCGAGTGGGGACGCGACGGCGTGGACGGCAAGCTCTACATCCTGCAGGCGCGGCCGGAGACGGTGAAGGCCAACGCCAAGTTGGATACCCAGAAGCGTTTCCGCCTCAAGTCCCGTTCCGAGATCCGCGCCTCGGGCCGGGCCATCGGCAACCGCGTCGGCATCGGACCGGTCCGTCTGGTCACCGATGCCAGCGAGATGTCGCGCGTGCAGCCGGGAGACGTACTGGTGACGGACATGACCGATCCCGACTGGGAGCCGGTGATGAAGCGCGCTGCGGCGATCGTCACCAATCGCGGCGGGCGGACCTGCCATGCCGCCATCATCGCACGCGAGCTGGGCATTCCGGCCGTCGTGGGGACGGGCGATGCGACGCAAAACCTGCGCGAGGACGAGGAGGTCACGGTCTCCTGCGCGGAAGGCGATACGGGCTACGTCTATCTCGGGCGTCTCGAGGTGGAGGTGATCGACCTGTCCGTCGAGGCCATGCCCAAGGCGCCGGTCAAGATCGCCATGAACGTGGGCAACCCCGAGCTGGCGTTCGACTTCCAGCGCCTGCCCAATGCAGGCGTCGGTCTGGCGCGCCTGGAGTTCATCATTGCGCGCATGATCGGCATCCATCCCCAGGCGGTGCTGTCGTACCCGAACGTGCCACCGGATCTCAAGAAGGAGATTCAGAAGCGCTGCGCTGCCTACCCGGATCCCCGCACCTTCTACGGCGAGAAGCTGGCCGAGGGCATCGCCACCCTCGGTGCGGCCTTCGCACCCAAGCCGGTGATCGTGCGCATGTCGGACTTCAAGTCCAACGAGTACTCCAGTCTGGTGGGCGGGCAGCGCTACGAACCGCACGAGGAGAACCCCATGCTCGGGTTCCGCGGCGCCTCGCGCTACATCGACCCCAGCTTTCGCGACTGCTTCGAGCTCGAGTGCAAGGCGCTGAAGAAAGTACGTGACGAGATGGGGCTGACCAACATCGAGATCATGATCCCCTTCGTGCGCACGTTGAACGAGGCGAAGCAGGTGATCGACCTGCTGGCGGAGAACGGCCTGCGGCGCGGCGAGAACGGGCTGCGCATCGTCATGATGTGCGAGATCCCGTCGAATGCGCTGCTGGCCGAGCAGTTCCTCGAGCACTTCGACGGCTTCTCCATCGGCTCGAACGACATGACGCAGCTGACCCTCGGGGTCGACCGGGATTCGGGCATCGTCGCCGGCAGCTTCGACGAGCGCGATCCCGCGGTGAAGGCCATGCTGCACCTGGCCATCCAGGCATGCCGCCGCAAGGGCAAGTACGTGGGGATCTGCGGTCAAGGGCCGTCGGATCATCCGGACCTGGCAAAGTGGCTCGTGGATGAAGGAATCGATACGATCTCGCTCAATCCCGACACGGTGGTCGAAACCTGGCTGTTCCTCGCGCGCGCGGCGGCCGCGCACGCGTGAGCTTCGTCGCGCGCGCAGCGTCGCGACGCGCGTGCAGCGCGGTCCGGAAAAGCGCTGTGGTATCATCCTGCTTTCTGGCCCAAGGGCGAGCATGACCAAATTCGTCTTTGTCACCGGCGGGGTCGTTTCCTCCCTTGGCAAGGGGATCGCCGCCGCGTCCCTCGGCACCATCCTAGAATCCCGCGGCATCAATCTCACGCTCCTCAAGCTCGATCCGTACATCAACGTGGATCCGGGCACGATGAGCCCCTTCCAGCACGGCGAAGTCTTCGTCACCGAAGATGGCGCCGAGACCGACCTGGACCTCGGTCACTACGAGCGCTTCGTCAACATGCGAATGACGAAGCGCAACAACTTCACCACGGGGCAGATCTACGAGAGCGTCATCCGCAAGGAGCGCCGTGGCGACTACCTCGGCGGCACCGTGCAGGTGATTCCGCACATCACTGACGAGATCAAGCACTTCATCCGGATGGGCGCCGGCGATGCCGACGTGGCGATCGTCGAGATCGGTGGGACGGTGGGCGACATCGAATCGCTGCCCTTCCTCGAGGCCATCCGTCAGATGAGCCTGCAGCTGGGCCGCAACAACACCTGCTTCATCCACCTGACCCTGGTACCGTTCATTCCCTCCGCCGGAGAGATCAAGACCAAGCCGACTCAGCACTCGGTCAAGGAATTGCGCGAGATCGGCATCCAGCCCGACATCATATTGTGCCGCGCGGACCGCGAGATCCCCGAGGACGAGCGGCGCAAGATCGCGCTGTTCACCAACTTGGAAGAGCGCGCGGTCATTTCCGCCGTGGACACCGATTGCATCTACAAGATCCCGGGATTGCTCCACGCGCAGAATCTCGACGAGATCGTATGCCGGAAACTGGAGATCCAGGCGCCACCCGCCAATCTCACGGCCTGGGAAGAGCTGGTGTTCGCGCTGGAGCATCCGCGCACCGAGGTGAACATCGCCCTGGTGGGCAAGTACGTCGACCTGACGGAGTCGTACAAATCCCTGACCGAAGCGCTCACCCACGCAGGCATCCATACCGAGTCGAAGATCAACGTTCACTACATCGATTCGGAGAACATCGAACGCGAAGGGGTGGAGTGCCTGCGCGACAAGGACGCGGTCCTGGTGCCGGGGGGGTTCGGCAAGCGCGGTGTCGAGGGCAAGATCAAGGCGATCCAGTACGCACGCGAGAACAAAGTGCCCTATCTCGGCATCTGTCTCGGTATGCAGCTGGCCGTGATCGAATTCGCCCGGCATTGTGCGGGACTGCCCGACGCGCACAGCACCGAGTTCGATCCCGACACACCGCACCCGGTGATCGCGCTGATCACCGAGTGGCACAGCCAAGGCCGGATCGAGCAGCGCGACCAAGCCTCGAACATGGGCGGCACCATGCGCCTGGGTGCCCAGCAGTGCATGCTCCTGCCGGGAAGTCTCGCGCGCCAGATCTACGGCGAGGAGCGCATCGTCGAGCGCCACCGGCACCGCTACGAAGTCAACAACCGCTACATCCCCCACCTCATGAACGGCGGGATGCGCGTCTCAGGGATGTCGGCGACCGAGGATCTGACCGAGGTGATCGAGATGCCCGATCACCCGTGGTTCCTGGGCTGCCAGTTCCATCCGGAGTTCACCTCGACGCCGCGCCAGGGACATCCTCTGTTCTCGTCGTTCATCCGTGCGGCCATCCAGTATGCGAATCGTGACGAGCGTGACGAAACCGTCCGGCAGCTGCACGCCTCGCGCGCCTGAGACGGCGTACCCGGCGGCGATCCTGAGCGTCCATCGACGATGAAGCTCTGCCACTTCGAGGCCGGGTCGGACAGACCGCTCTTCGTGATTGCCGGTCCCTGCGTGGTCGAGTCCGAGCAGCTGCAGATGGACACCGCTGGCACACTGAAGGAGATGTGCGAGGCGCTCGCGATTCCGTTCATCTTCAAATCCTCCTACGACAAGGCCAACCGCAGCTCCGGGAAGTCGTTCCGGGGCCCGGGCATGGAAGAAGGCCTGCGTGTGCTGGCCAAGGTGCGTGCGAGTCTGGGTGTGCCGGTCCTCACCGACGTGCACACCGAGCAGGAAATATCACCTGTGGCTGAAGTCGTGGACGTGCTGCAGACCCCGGCGTTCCTGTGTCGGCAGACCGATTTCATCCGCGCCGTCTGCCGCGCCGGTCGGCCCGTGAACATCAAGAAGGGCCAGTTCCTGTCTCCCTGGGACATGAAGAACGTGGTGGACAAGGCCCGCGAGGCGAGCGGCCAGGACAATATCATGGTCTGCGAGCGAGGCGCCTCCTTCGGCTACAACAACCTCGTCTCGGACATGCGCTCCCTGGCGGTGATGCGCGGCACCGGATGCCCGGTGGTGTTCGATGCGACGCACTCGGTGCAGCTGCCCGGCGGGCAAGGCACGGCGAGCGGCGGGCAGCGCGAATTCGTACCGGTGCTGGCGCGTGCGGCGGTCGCCGCCGGCGTGGCAGGCGTGTTCATGGAAACACATCCAGACCCCGCCAAGGCCCTGTCGGACGGCCCGAACGCGTGGCCTCTGAAGCACATGCGCGAGTTGCTCGAGACCTTGAAGGAGCTGGATGTGCTGGTGAAGCGCCGGCGCTTCGTCGAAGACGCGCTCGATCGTTAGATTCTTGAACGCCCGAACGCAAAGAACGCAAAGAACGCCAAGGTCGCAAAGAGGACGGGAGAATTCACTGGAGCGGCTCAGTTTTCCTTGACGCTCTTTGCGCCCTTTGCGTTTGACGTAGTGATGGTGCTGAACAAC
>CAZNBS010000056.1:13703-15014 GCA_964570955.1 uncultured Burkholderiales bacterium
AACAGGAACATGACCGATGAGTTCAATCGTTGACGTCGTCGCCCGCGAGATTCTCGATTCGCGCGGCAATCCCACCGTCGAAGCCGACGTGCTGCTCGAGTCGGGCATCATGGGCCGTGCCGCCGTGCCGTCAGGAGCTTCGACCGGCACCAAGGAGGCAATCGAACTGCGCGACGGCGATTCGGCCCGCTACCTGGGTAAGGGGGTGCTGCGTGCAGTGGAAAACGTCAACACCGAGATCTGCGAAGCCATCATCGGACTGGATGCGGTCGAGCAGTCTCTGATCGACCAGACCCTGATCGAGCTGGATGGCACGGAGAACAAGGAGCGCTTGGGAGCCAACGCGACGCTGGCCGTATCGCTTGCCGTGGCAAAGGCTGCAGCCGAGGAATCCGGACTGCCGTTGTATCGTTACCTGGGCGGAGCGGGTCGCATGCAGCTCCCAGTGCCTATGATGAACGTGATCAACGGCGGGGCGCATGCGAACAACAGCCTCGATCTGCAGGAGTTCATGGTCATTCCGGTCGGCATGGGCTCTTTCCGGGATGCCCTGCGATGCGGCGCAGAGGTCTTCCACACGCTCAAGCAGCTGATCAACGCGAAGGGCATGCCCACCACCGTCGGCGACGAGGGCGGCTTCGCGCCCAACCTGCCGAACAACGAGTCCGCGCTGCAGCTCATCATGGAGGCCATCGACAAGGCGGGGTATACGCCCGGGACGCACGTCGCGATCGGCCTGGACTGCGCCAGCTCGGAGTTCTTCAAGGAGGGGCGCTACCGGATCGAATCCGAAGGGCTGGCGCTGGAACCCACGCAGTTCGCCGACTACCTCGCCGCGTGGGTCGACAAGTATCCCATCCTCAGCATCGAGGACGGCATGGCGGAAGATGACTGGGACGGCTGGGAGTTGCTGACCGATCGCCTGGGCGAGAACGTGCAACTGGTCGGGGACGATCTGTTCGTCACCAACACGCGCATCCTGTCCGAGGGCATTCGGCGCGGCGTGGCCAACTCGATCCTGATCAAGATCAACCAGATCGGCACCCTGACCGAGACCTTCGCAGCGATCGAGATGGCCAAGCGCGCCGGCTACACCTCGGTCGTCTCGCACCGATCGGGCGAAACCGAGGACACCGTGATCGCGGACATCGCCGTGGCCAGCAACGCGCTGCAGATCAAGACCGGCTCGCTGTCCCGCGCCGATCGAACGGCCAAGTACAATCAGCTGCTGCGCATCGAGGAGGATCTCGGCGAATCGGCCAGCTATCCCGGCCGCGACGCGTTCTATCAGTTGTATTGAGTTGAGGGGAC
>CAZNBS010000056.1:15114-22347 GCA_964570955.1 uncultured Burkholderiales bacterium
CGGCCAGCTATCCCGGCCGCGACGCGTTCTATCAGTTGTATTGAGTTGAGGGGACAGACCACAATTAACACAGAGGACACGGAGGCCATATAGGATGAGGTGTCCTGTAGCAACGCCGAGTTTGCGCGCTCCTCTGTATTCCTCGGTGGCCGCTGTGTCGAGCGCGTCCAAGTGGTTTTCCAACAGAGAAGCATGCGCATCCTTGCCATCGCCCTCGTCCTGCTGATCGCCGCGATCCAGACGCCGCTCTGGTTCGGCAAAGGCGGATGGCTGCGCGTGTGGCAGTTGCGTCAGGAAGTTCAGATCGCACAGACGCACAACGAGCAGTTGCGGGAGCGCAATGCCGCACTCGAGGCCGAGGTGCGCGACCTCAGGACCGGCCACGAGGCGGTCGAGGAGCGCGCCCGCAGCGAGCTGGGGATGATCAAGCAGGACGAGGTCTTCTATCAGTTGATCGAACCCGCTCGCCAGGCGGCGATCTCCCGCTGATCCGTCCACGCACATGGTGCTGGCCCCGCCCGCCCTGATGGGCCCGGGGCGCCAGGGCATGGACGTGCTGATCCGCTCCGGCACCGCCGCCTGACGCTAGGTTGGCAAGTCCCCGGGGGCATTGAGATTGCGAAACGCCTCCCCGTCCGGGAACTCCACCTCCACGCAGCACAGCGTGCGATACCAATCGCCCACGCGCCGGCCACCGCCGCGTAGATAGGCATCGAGACTGGTGCTCGCGCCGCGTTGCACGAGCGCGAAGACCGGATGGGAGCCGTCCTTCGTCCGCGCGATCGCGGCCTGCGCCTGCGCCCGGGCACATCCCTTCCAGAGCCGATCGACCAGGTCGAGCGGCAGCCAGGGCGAATCGCACGGACAGGTGGCGAGCCAGTCGTGAGGTGTCGCGTCGAAGGCGGCGTGGAGGCCTGCCAGGGGACCGGGGAAATCCGGCAGGACGTCGCCGACGACGGGATGGCCCAGTGCGGCATAGCGTTCGGCATGACGATTCGCGCTGATGAGCAGACGATCGACCTGCGGGGCGAAACGCTCGATGACACGCTCGATCAACGTGCTGCCCTCGAACTGGATCCAGCCCTTGTCGATGCCGCCCATGCGACGTCCGCGTCCGCCCGCGAGGATCAGGCCGGTGATCGCCGGGCGGGTCAGATAATGCCTTCCAGGACTTGGACGTCGACTTCGGATCCGGGGTCCATGTTGCCCTGCTCATCGGAGAGGACGATGAAGCAGTTCGCCTGACCCATGGACGACAGGATCTGGGAGCCCTGGTCGCCGGTGGTGCGCACGCTCCAGCGCCCGTCCTCGCCACGGCTCAGGATGCCGCGCTGGAACTCGGTGCGTCCTGGCGCCTTCTTGATCGGCGAGGTACACACCACGCGCAGGGTGGGAATCGGCGCAGGTTGCGGGACGCCCATCAGCACCAGCAGCGCATCGCGCACGAACTGGTAGAACGTGACCATCGCCGACACCGGATTGCCCGGTAGGCCGAAGAAGTGGGCCGTGCCGAGTTTCCCATAGGCGAGCGGTCGCCCTGGGCGCATGGCGATCTTCCAGAACAGGACCTCACCCAATTCGTTCAGGATCTGCTTGACGAAGTCGGCTTCGCCCACGGAGACGCCACCACTGGTGATGACGACGTCGGCCACCTGCGCCGCCTCCGCGAAGGTACGGCGGATCAGGGCAGGGTCGTCGGGCACCACACCGAAATCGAGCGCATCGATTCCCAGTCGGCTGAGCATGGCGTGAATCGTGTAGCGATTGCTGTCGTAGATCTGGCCTGGGCCGAGGGGCTGGCCGATGCCGACCAGCTCGTCGCCGGTGGAGAAGAAGGCCACGCGCAGACGGCGGTAGACACCGACCTCGCCGATGCCCAGCGAGGCGAGCATGCCGATCTCGGCTGGCCGCAAGAGTTGCCCACGCGCAAATACGACCCCACCCTTGCGGATGTCGCCACCGGCGCGGCGCACGTTCTGACCCTTCTGCTGACCACCTGGGACGATCACCTTGCCGTCGGCGGCGGAGACGCGTTCTTGCATGACCACGGTATCGGCACCTGCCGGCATCACTCCGCCAGTCATGATTCGTACCGCCTGTCCTGCCTGCACCTGCTCCGGGAACGGACGGCCGGCGAACGAGGTGCCGATCACCGCGAGGCTCGCGCCATCTTGGCCGAGATCCGCGTGGCGGAAGGCGTAGCCATCCATCGCCGAATTGTCGTGCGCCGGCACGTCGAGGCCCGAGACGACGTCCTCGGCGAGCACCCGTCCGAGGCAGGAGCGGACGTGCAGACGCTCCGTGCCGCTCACCGGCGTGAGGAATGCGCGGATGTACTCGCGTGCCTTCGCCACCGGCATCGAGTTCGGATCGTAGTCGGAGTCCTGGGTGAGGACGGAGAGCGTGTTGGGCATGGCGGCGACTGAACCTCTGGGGCCGGCTAGCCCCCGATATAAGACATTTCCACCTTGCGCAGCTTGGCCGTCTCGGCCGTGCGGATCTCCGAGTAGCGGTCCGCACGCCGGCCCCACACGTCCTGGATGCGCCGCGCGATCTCGGCATCGTCCGCGCCGCCGCGCAGCAATTGCCGAAAGTCGGTGCCCTGGGTCGCGAACAGGCAGGTGAACAGCTGCCCCTCGGCCGACAGGCGTGCGCGCGTGCAGTCGCGGCAGAAGGCCTGCGTGACCGAAGAGATGAACCCGATCTCGCCGGAACCGTCGCGATAGCGCCAACGCTCGGCGACCTCGCCCCGGTAATTCGCCTCGGCCGATTCGATCGGCAGAGCCGCGTGAATGCACTCGACCAGTTCGCGCGACGGCACCACGTGTTCCATCGTCCAACCGTTGGTCGCGCCCACGTCCATGAACTCGATGAAGCGCAGGATGTAGTTCGGGCCCTTGGCGCGGAAGTACTTCGCCATGTCCACCACGGTGTGGTCGTTGACGCCGCGCTTGACCACCATGTTGACCTTGATCGGAAGCAGGCCGACGTGCTCGGCCTCCTCCATGCCCTCGAGCACCTTCTCGACCGGAAAGTCGACGTCGTTCATGCTGCGGAACACCGCGTCGTCAAGCGAATCGAGGCTGACCGTGACGCGCCGCAGACCGGCATCCTTGAGCTCGCGCGCCTTCTGCTTGAGCAGCGATCCGTTGGTGGTCAGCGTGAGGTCGAGGTCCTCCCAGTACGCGAGCATCTCGATCAGGCGTTCGAGCTTGCGCCGCACAAGGGGCTCACCGCCCGTGATGCGGATCTTCTCCACGCCTTGGTCGCGAAAGAGGCGCACCATGCGGTGGATCTCGCCGAAGCTCAGCAGTTGATCGCGTTCGAGAAACTGGAAATCCTTGCCGAATACCTCCTTCGGCATGCAGTAGGTGCAGCGGAAGTTGCAGCGATCCGTCACCGAGATGCGCAGGTCGCGCAGCGGCCGCGCGCGCGTGTCGAGCAGGGCCTGCGAGCCCTTGCGCGGCGGCACGGGCCCGCGCTCGGGCCGGGCCCGGTCAGGAGTGGGGGTATCGGTCGTGCTCATCGTCGAACCGCTGATCCCGTTGAGGAATAACGATTATACCGGGGTGCACCGCCTCGCACGAGGCGTACTTGTCCCTGTCGTGGACGCGTGATTACGCAGGATCGGCAAGCGTGCCGGGCGCGCCCGCGCCGGGACTCAGCCGTATAATGCCGTATACAACGGGATCACCAGCAGACATGGACAACTCGGACGTGTTCAAGGGGCTTGCGGCCCAGGCGGGCGTGAAGGTCACGGTGCTGTACTTCGCGCGGCTGCGCGAAGCGCTGGGAACCGAGCGCGAAGAGTTGGCGATGCCCGGTGCCGCGCCAAGTGTGGCAACGCTGCGCCAGGCACTCGTCGCGCGAGGTGGGGTCTGGGAGAAGGAACTCGCAGCCGGGAAGCCCGTGCGCGTGGCCGTGAACCAGGACATGGCGCGCGAGGATACCGTGCTGCACAGCGGCGACGAGGTCGCCATCTTTCCGCCGGTGACGGGAGGCTGAGCATGCCCGTACGCGTTCAGACGGACGACTTCGACATCGCGCGGGAGATGGCAGCGATGCGTGCGGGCAATCCTCGCATCGGGGCGATCGCCAGCTTCATCGGGCTCGTGCGCGACGTCAACGAGGGCGATCGCGTGGCCGAAATGACCCTCGAGCACTACCCGGGGATGACGGAGCGCGCGCTCGAACGCATCGTCGATGACGCGAAGGCGCGCTGGGACATCGTCGACGTGCTGGTGGTGCACCGGGTGGGAACGTTGCGGCCGCTCGATCAGATCGTGCTGGTGATCGTCACTGGCGCGCATCGTGGCGAAGCGTTCTCCGCCTGCGAGTTCGTGATGGACTACCTGAAGACTCAGGCTCCGTTCTGGAAGAAGGAACAGACCCCGACCGGAGGCCGTTGGGTGGACGCGCGCGACAGCGACGACGCAGCCGCGCAGCGCTGGCAGCAGTAGCCCCGTCGATGGCCCTCGACCCCCGACCCGGAAAGCGCGCGCGCAGCGGTAAGGTTCCCGCCAAGGGCGCAATGGCCTCCGCGCGCAAGCCGGACGGCCCGCAGATTCGCATCATGTTCCGCAAGGCGATCGCAATGGGACCAGGCAAGGCCGATCTCCTGCGTGCGATCGAGGCCACCGGCTCCATCTCCGCGGCCGCGCGCGAGCTCGGCATGTCCTATCGCCGGGCGTGGCTGCTGGTCGACACCATGAACCAGTGCTTCAAGTCGCCGCTGGTCGAAACGCTCACCGGCGGTCAACACGGAGGTGGCGCACGCGTGACGGAACTGGGGCAGGACGTGTTGCGCCGTTACGTCGAGATGGAAGCCAAGGCCGCCGAGAGCGTGCGCGTCGAGCTGGCCGCATTCGCCCGCCTCATGGGCTGATCGCAGTCCTGCGCCGTCACGCCTGTCCGGTCGTCCCCCGAGACCTGCGTCGGCTCGCCGTTTCCGGGACCGCGCCGTCCCGCGAAGGGCCGAGCCCGGACTTGCCGACAGTGCCTGCATCCTTCCTTTCCCGTTCCAGCAGCTCCTGCTTGCGCGCCAGTCCCCATCGATACCCGGCCAGATCACCGTCCAGCCGCACCACGCGGTGACAGGGTACGGCGACTGCGAGTGGATTCGCCGCGCAGGCGGCCGCCACCGCCCTGACCGCCTTCGGTGCGCCAATTCGTTCCGCGATCTCCGTGTACGTCGCGGTGGCGCCAGCCGGGATGGCTCGAAGCGCTTCCCACACGCGCCGCTGAAAAGCGGTGCCGCGAATGTCCAGCGGCAGGTCCTGCGGCAGGCGTGGCTGTTCGACCAAAGCGACCACGCGCGCGACCAGCTGCTCGAACGCGCCCTCGCCGCCGAGCAGATCGGCCTTCGGGAAGCGCTCCTGGAGGTTCCGCAGAAGTGCCTCCGGGTCGTCGCCGAGGAGGATCGCACATAGGCCGCGGTCCGTCGCCGCGACCAGAATGGCGCCAAGTGAACACTGGCCGAGCGCGAATCTGATGCGCGTGGCCGCACCTCCATTCCGGTACTGAGTGGGAGTCATGCCAAGCATTCCGCTTGCGCGTTCGTAGAAACGACTGTTCGAGTTGTATCCGGCATCGTAGATCGCGTCGGTAACGCGGTTCGAATCCTGCAGCGCGCGCTGCGCCCGGCGCATGCGCTGCTGCTCCGCGTAGGCCTTCGGCGTCACCCCAGTGACAGCCTTAAACGTGCGGTGGAAGTGCGTCGCGCTCAGGCCCGCGGCGTCCGCGAGTTGTTGCAGGGACAGCGGCTGCGCGGCGCACTCGATCAGCCGGCAGGCGCGAGCGATTGCCTGTCCGCTGCCGTTCTCGCGACTCACATCGTCCGGTCGGCAGCGTTTGCATGGGCGGAAGCCTGCGCGCCTCGCGTCGTCTGCTGTCTCGTAGTGAACGACGTTCTCCTTCTTCGGACGTCGCGCCGTGCAGGAGGGCCGACAGTACACGCCGGTGGTGATGACCGCATATACGAAACGAGCGTCCGCCACGGCATCTCGACGGACGATCGCATTCCATAACTCGTCGGTCAGCAGAAGCGGGCGTTCGGCATCGGGGTCGGGCATGTCCAATTCCATCTCATCCTCGAGATCAAGTGTATCCGAGCCAGAGCATGCAGCGTCCCATTTCGAACCGCACTCCGTTTATTGCGCTAGAACTCGATCCTATGCCACTGCCACGGCTACCCACAAAGGCGCAGAATAGACAACGAGGTGAGCCCGTCGCAGACGCGCCTCTATGTGCCCTCGGGGAGAAGAACGTGGCGCGGAAACAACCCTGCCTCGTAAAGCTGGCGCGACCTCGCCTGCACCGAAGCGTCCCGCGAAACCGCTTGTTTGCTAAGTTGGATGATGCACGTGCTGAGGCGAGTGCCGTGCTCGTTTCTGGGCCGCCTAGTGCTGGCAAGACCACGTTGGTGGCGAGTTGGGGGACGCTCGCACCATCGAGGGGATCTGGTATCAGGTAGATGCCGGTGACGACGACCTTCCCACGTTCTTCCACTACATGGCACAGGGCGCTTCGCGCTTTTCTAGGCGCCGCCAGCGCGCCTTACCCTCGCTGACACCCGAATATCTTTCCGACCTCGCCGGTTTCACGCGGCGCTTCTTTCGGTAGCTGTTCTCACGCCTGCCCGAGGGCGCGGTCGTCGTGCTCGATAACTACCAGGAGCTGGCCGAAGCTTGTGGGTGGCGATCGGCTGCGCCGCGATGATGCAGTGCATAGCGGCCGTCGAAGCAGGTGGATCGGTGCTGCAGGCGCCGGACGACAGCAGTGTCAAGTGGGCGGAATGCGGCGGCGCGTGGCCCCAGAAGGGTTGCGAGGCCGCCCGGGTGTGGGGGGACTGGCAAGGCGGCACGAGCGGATTCTGGGTACGCGCTCCGAAAGGCCATGTCTTTGCCCGGCACGCGCACACCTCGCCCGAGCGCATCGTGCTGCTGCGCGGACGCATGACCGGGTCGGTGGACGGGGGCCCTGAAGTGATGGTGCAGCCCGGTATGTACATCGACTTTGCGGGCAATTCGGTGCACTGGGCGCGCTGCGAGGACGCCTGCCTCATGTATATCACCTACGACGCGCCCTACGATCTGCGTTTCCCTTGATCCACGCCACGGGCGTCTGCCGGTGCAGAGTCGGCATGTCCAGGCGACCCCATCGTACTGGCGCAGGCCCCCGGGTTGTGTCCCAGGACGTGGTGTAGGAAGTTGAGCTGCTTCTCGGCGCTTCCGT
>CAZNBS010000057.1:0-20555 GCA_964570955.1 uncultured Burkholderiales bacterium
TGCCCGGGTGAACCGCTACAGCTATCGCAACAAGCACGAGATGCTGCAGATCGAGAAGATCTCGCGTGCCTCGGCGGATCAGCGCGCCGGCCGCTGCGGCCGGGTGATGAGCGGCGTGTGCGTACGCCTCTACGGCGAGGAGGACTTCCAGGCGCGAGCGCCGTTCATCGATCCCGAGATCCTGCGCTCGTCGTTGGCCTCGGTGATCCTGCGCATGAAGGCGCTGCGGCTAGGCGAGGTGGAGGACTTCCCGTTCGTCGAGGCGCCGTCCTCGCGCGCCATCGCCGACGGTTACAGCCTGCTCCAGGAACTGGGCGCGGTGGACGAGCAGCGCCGCCTGACGCCGGTCGGCGCGAAGCTCGCCGAGCTGCCCATCGACCCCGGCCTGGGCCGCATGATCGTGGCCGCCCGCGACGGGAATTGCCTCACCGAGATGCTGGTGATCGCGGCCGGTCTGGCGATCCAGGATCCGCGCGACCGGCCGATGGAGAAGGCCGAGGCGGCCGATGCCGCGCATGCGCAGTTCGCCAACGAGCGATCGGAGTTCCTCGGACTGCTGGAGTTGTGGAAATTCTTCGACGATGCGCTGACGCACAGGAAGTCCAACCGCAAGCTGGCCCAGCTGTGCCACGACAACTTCCTGTCCTACGTGCGACTGCGCGAGTGGCGCGATCTGCACGGCCAACTGCACGCTCTGGTGTCCGAATCCGGCTGGCGCTGCAATCAGACGCCGGCCACGTACGAGCAGTTGCACCGGGCGATCCTGTCCGGCCTGCTCGGCAACATCGGCGCGAAATCCGACGAGCCGGGCGTCTACCTGGGCGCGCGTGCCATCAAGTTCGCGATCTTTCCCGGTTCGCCGCTGCGCAGGAAAGGGCCGCCCTGGCTGATGGCTGCGGAACTGACGGAAACCACGCGGCTGTATGCACGCACGTGCGCGGCCATCGACGCGCAGTGGCTCGAGCATGTCGCGGCGCACCTGATCAAGCGCACCTATCACGATCCGCACTGGGAAAAGCCCGGCGCGCAGGCCTACGCCTTCGAGCGCCTGACGCTCTATGGGCTGGTGGTGATCTCGCGGCGCAAGATCGCCTACGGGCCGGTCGACCCGGCGGGCGCGCGCGAGATCTTCCTGCGCGAGGGACTGGTGCATGCGCAGTTGAATACCCAGGGCAAATTCCTCGTGCACAACGAGGATCTCAAGCGCGAGATCGAGGAGTTGGAGCACAAGTCGCGCCGTCATGACGTGCTGGTCGATGAACAGCGGGTGTTCGAGTTCTACGATGCGCGCGTGCCGCGCGACATCTGGAGCGGGCAGCAGTTCGAGCGCTGCTGGCGCGCGAGCAGTTGATGCGCCACGGTGCGGACGAGGTGACCGAGGCGCGCTTCCCGGAGGCGCTGGAGATCGGTGGGGTGGTCTATGCGCTGTCGTACAAGTTCGAGCCCGGGCATCCGCTGGACGGCGTGACCATGACAGTGCCGCTGCACCTGCTCAATCAGCTGGACGAACAGCGCTGCGAGTGGCTCGTGCCCGGACTGCTGCGCGACAAGATCGCGCATCTTCTGCGCGGGCTGCCGAAGACGATGCGCCGCAACTTCGTCCCGGTTCCGCAGTACGTGACCGCGCTTCTGGAGCACCTGCGCATCGGCGAGGGCGGCCTCACCGGGGGGCTGACCCAGTCGATCCGCTTGCTCACCCGCATCGAGGTGCCGCCCGATGCCTGGAAGCTCGAAGACCTGCCGCCGTTCCTGCGCATGAACTACCGGGTGGTGGACGACGAGCAGGGGCGCGAGCTGGCGATGGGACGCGATCTCGCCGCACTGCGCGCGCAGTTCGGCGTGAAGGCCCGCAAGCAGTTCAGCGAGAGTGCCCGGAATGCCTTCGAGCGCAAGGGCATCACCAACTGGGATTTCGCCGAGCTGCCCGAGCAGATCGAATTCAGTCGCGGCGGGCAGCAGCTGATCGGCCATCCCGCCATCGTGGACGAAGGCAGCAGCGTCGGGCTCGTGGTGATGGACACCGAGCACGATGCGCAGGCGGCCACGCGACGGGGACTGCGCCGGCTGTTCCAGCTGGCGGCGCCCGAGCAGGTCAAGTATCTCGCCCGCAGCCTGCCCGGGATGCAGGAGATGGCGCTGCGCTATGCCCTGCTGCTGGAGCTGGAGGGCGGCAGAGCCGGCGACAAGGGGGCCGTTTCCGATCGATTGCGACAGGAACTCACCGACGCGATCTGCGATCGCGCCTTTTTCGTCGAGGACGAGCCGGTGCGCGATGCTGCCGCGTTCCAGGCGCGCGTGGCCAAGGCCAAGACCCGTCTGACCGACGTCGCGAGCGAGGTCTGCCGCGTCATGAACGAGATCCTGGCCGAGTACCAGGCGCTGCGGCCGCGCATCAACCAGCCCGGGGTGCCGGTCTGGCAGCGGGCGATGAACGACATCCGCGGGCAGATCAAGGAACTGCTTCCGCCCGGGTTCGTGGTGAGTACACCACTGCCGCGTCTCAAGCATCTGCCCCGCTATCTGCGCGCGATCCATCTGCGGCTGGACAAGTTCGCGCTCAACCCTGCCAAGGACGCGCAATGGATGCAGCAGATCCAGACCTGGTGGCAGACCTACCAGGGGCGCCTGAACGCGGATCGCGCCCGGGGCGTGCACGACGCCCGCCTGGAGGAGTTCCGCTGGATGCTGGAGGAACTGCGCGTGTCACTCTGGGCGCAGCAATTGAAGACGCCTTATCCGGTCTCGTTCAAGCGCCTCGAGCGCGTTTGGGCGGAACTCGCCACGGCCGGCTAGCACCGTGCGCGTGCCGATCGGCGTGACACACGCCGGTCCTTGAAGCCCATGCGCGGTTGCGCGCGTGAGAGGCGTCCAGCTGCTGCCCGGCGCCGCGCCGGCCGGCCAGGATGGAGCGGGTTGCGCCGCGGGACGGGATGCTGCCGGGCGCGCACTGGCAGCGGCGCGCGCGCTCGTCTACACTTTCGGCACGGTCCGACACGAGGCCCGGCACCAGGAGGATGCCATGAAGACAGTCGCGCAACTGCTCGAAGGCAAACGGCATGGAGTATTGACCATCTCTCCCGACGCGAGCGTCTACGAGGCGCTCAAGCTGATGGCCGAGCGTGAGGTTGGCGCCCTGGTGGTCATGCAGGGCGAACGTCTGGAGGGCATCTTCTCCGAGCGGGACTACGCACGCAAGGTGATCCTGCACGGCAAGACTTCGCGCGAGACGCTGGTGCGTGAGATCATGACCGCGCGCGTCGTGTGCGTGGTGCCGGAACAGACCGTAGATCAGTGCATGGCGCTGATGACCGACAAGCGGGTACGCCACCTTCCGGTGCTCGCCGACAATCGGGTGATCGGCGTGGTCTCCATCGGCGATGTGGTGAAGGAAGTCATTTCCGAGCAGCGCTTCGTCATCGAGCAGCTGGAGCAATACATCCACTCCTGATCCCCGCCCGTGCCTCGCCTCCTTTTCCCCGTCATCCCTGTGCGTTTCCGTGCGCTGCTCTGCGCCCCGGTCGTGTTCGGCGCCCTGCTCGCGGGCTGCGCTTCTCAGGAGAAACTGACCGCCGACGCCGTGCAGTGCGGAACGCGCGAAGTCAGCATCATTCCCAGCCGTTTCTCGCAGATGGGATCGGAAACCGCCTGGTGCGCGATCTGCCGCGGCACGGTCTATCGCTGCGTCTCCAACGCTCAGCGCTCGCGCACAGAATGCGTGCCGAGCCGGGAGGGGGACGGCTGCGGCGGATGACGGGGAAAGCATGACCCAGCCGCCGTCCCGGCTGCGCGTGGGCCGCATTGGTTTCTTCCCGCTCGGCGACCGCGCACTGGTGATGGAACTGGGTGGCCGCGCTGGCGAATCCTCCGCCGCCCTCGCGCGTCGCATCGCCGACGCGGTGGGGGCCGCGCGCCTCGCAGGCGTGCACGAAGCGGTGTCGGCGTACGCCTCAGTGGCCGTCTACTACGATCCCGCAGCAGTGAAGGAGTCCGCGGGGGCCGAAGAGACCGGCCTCTTTCCCTACCTGCTGCTGCAGGAGCGCCTGCAGGCTGTGCTCGACGCCCTCGGCGAAAGCGAGGCGGCCGCGGGGGCGCTCATCGAAGTGCCTGTCTGCTATGGTGGCGAGTACGGGGAGGATCTCGGCGTGCTTGCCCTCGCGCACGAACTCGCACCCGCGTCGGTGGTGGAGTTGCATACGCGGCCGACCTACTACGTCGGCATGCTCGGCTTCATGCCCGGATTTCCCTATCTGGTGGGGCTGGACGAGCGGCTCGTCACGCCGCGGCGCGCGACGCCCCGCCCGCGTGTCGCGCGCGGCAGCGTGGCCATTGGGGGCGAACATACCGGCATCTACCCACTGGACAGTCCGGGAGGCTGGCACGTCATCGGACGTACACCCATCGCGTTGTTCGACCTTGGACGCACGCCGCCGAGCCTGCTGCAGGCCGGAGACCGGGTGCGGTTCGTCTCCATCACCCCGGAGCGCTACGAGCAGCTGCGCGCGGAAGGACGCTGAGAGGTCTCACGTGGCGTTGAAGGTATTGCGCGCGGGCATTCTCACCACCGTCCAGGATCTCGGGCGTTGGGGCTACCAGCGTTTCGGAGTGCCGGTCGGCGGTGTGATGGACGAATTTTCGCACCGGCTGGCCAATGTCCTGGTTGGCAACGACGAGCACGCGGCCACGCTGGAGATGACGCTGGTGGGACCCGGCTTCACCGTCAACGCGGACACCCTGCTCGCCGTGTGTGGGGCCGACTTCGAGGCGCGCGTGAACGGTGAGTCACTCCCCAAGGCCAGACCCGTCGTCGTGCGTGCGGGCAGTGCCCTGGACTTCGGCCCCTGCCGCCGCGGCTGTCGTGCCTATCTGGCGGTGGCCGGTGGATTCGAGATCGAGCCGGTGCTCGGCAGCCGCAGCACGTGTCTGCACGGAGGCTTTGGCGGCTGGCAGGGACGTGCCCTGCGCCGCGGCGACCTGCTGGCCACCGGAGCCGCGATTCCGGGTCTGTATCCTTCGCTCTATCGCAGACTGCGCGAGACGCGCGCGCCGATGGCATATCCGTCCTGGGCGGCGGCGGAGCGGGTGGAGGCGCTGATGCCCGGGCCCCATCGCATGCGTTTCGTGCGGGGCCGCCATTGGGGCCGGTTCCCCGATGCTGCGCGGGAGACCTTTCTGAGCAGCGAATACCGCATCGGCAGCAACTCCGATGGCCAGGCCTACCGGCTCATGGGTCCGCTGATGATTCCCGAATCGGCATTCGATGTCGTCTCCGCGGGGGTCACGTTCGGCACGATCCAGGTGCCGCCCGACGGCGAGCCGATCGTGCTCATGTCGAGCCGGCAGACGACAGGCGGT
Organism: uncultured Burkholderiales bacterium; assembly: GCA_964570955.1. GTDB lineage: Bacteria > Pseudomonadota > Gammaproteobacteria > Burkholderiales > SHXO01 > SHXO01. The sequence goes on from CAZNBS010000057.1 coordinate 5,353, forward strand.
TATCCGCGTCTGGGCGAAGTCATCGGCGCCGATCTGCCGCTGCTGGCCCAGATGCCCGCGGGTGCGCGCGTGCGATTCCAGGCAGTGGAGCTGAAGGAGGCGCAGACGCTGCTGCTCGAGCGTGAGCGCGAACTCTCGCGCATGCGCGAAGCGCTCCGGATGCGTGCGCAGGCCTAGCGTTCGCGAGCAGGCAAGGACCGGATCAGCGCCCAAAGCGCGAGGCCAGCGGCATAAGGTACGGACCAGGGGTCCATGCCATCGCAACAGCATGCGCCGCACCCGGTCTTCGCATGACAGGACGTTGGCTCAGCCCGCCATCTGGCCGCGCTCGGCCGTCGCCGTGGGCAGGTGGACGCGCACGAGGGTGCCGCGTCCTGTTTCGCTCTCCACCGCCGCAGATCCGCCCAGGAGCCGGGCGCGCTCTGCGATTCCGACCAATCCCAGGCCGCGTTGGCGCGGCAGGCTGAGGTCGAAGCCGCAGCCGTCGTCCTGGATCTCCATGGTCACGCCGTCGCCGTCGCGGAACAGCACGCAGCGCACGTTACGTGCGCCGGCATGGCGCGCGATGTTGGTCACCGCCTCCTGGGCGATGCGGTACAGGCCGGTGGCCTGTTCGGAGGTGAGTGGAAGATCGGGCTCCAGATGTTGCGTCACCTCGATGTCCGCCTGAGCGCCCAGCTGTCGCATCTGCGCGTTGAGCGCCGCAGCCAGGTCGAGGTTGTCCAGAAGTGCGGGACGCAACTCCGTGGCGAGTCGCCGCACGCTCACGAGCGTCTCGTCGATGAAGTGGCCCATCTCCACCACGCGCGTCGCCACCGCGCCGGCCGTCTGGCCGCTCTCGCCCAGGCGGCGGCGCAGCCACCCCAGATCCATCTTCAGGCGCGTGAGCGCCTGGCCCAGTTCGTCGTGGATCTCGCGCGAGATGCGCGCGCGCTCCTGCTCGATCGCCTCGGTCAGTTGCTGTGCGAAGGCGTCGAGCCGCCTGCGCGACTCATCGAGCAGTGCCTCCGCGCGTTTTCGGTCGTCGATGTCCTGCACCATGCACACCACGTATCCCGAGCGCTCCCCTTCGGCCGGAACGAACGCGAGCGTCATCTCGCCCCAGAAGCACTCCCCGTCGCGCTGCCGAAACCGGCACTGAACCAGGCGGCGTGCCCCGCCGCACGCCGGATCCTGCACGTCTTCCAGGAACAGGCCGGGCTGCGGCTCGGCGAGGATGCCGGCGAAATCCAGACCCACCAGGTCCAGGCGCTCGTACCCGAGCATTTCGGCCATGCGTGCGTTGCAGCGCGTGATCGTGCCCTCCAAGGCGACGTGAAGGATTCCGATCGCCGGTTGCTCGAAGGTCGCGCGATAGCGTTCGCGTTCGTCTGCGAGCTGGGCTTCCAGGCGCTTGCGTGCGGTGAAATCCTCGAAGAAGATCGCGATGCCGTCGTCGGTGGGATAGAAGTGATTGCGGTACCAGCGATAGTGCGGCGCGAAGTACTGATCCAGCTGGACCGGTTCGCGCTGCTGCATGCAACGCACACAGGCGTCGTGGAAGGGCAGGTGACGCATTTCGGGGAACAGCGCCCAGACATTGTGTCCGATCAGATCCTCGCGGCTGCGTCCGAGCAGCTGGGCGGCCGCGTCGTTGGCGTAGGTGTAGTTCCAGTCGCGGTCGAGCGTGACGAATCCGTCGCGGATCGAGCAGATGATGTGCTGGAGCCGGCGCTGAACCGTGCTGCGCTCCTGTTCCGCGCGTCTGCCGTCGGGGATGTCAAGATGCACGCCGCCGCACTGTGCTTCGGCTGCGCGGTCGTGCGCATGCACGCGCGTGCGCGCCCCGCGTGCGTGGAGCGCGCCGAGGGCGAGCACGAGCAGGACCCCGGCACCCGTAACCCACGTCACCCCCTGCACGAACTCGCGTGTCCGCATGTGGGTGGCGCGCTCACTACGCGCCAGTTCCATCTGCTGGGTGTGCGCGAGTTCGGCAAGGTCGGCATCGAGCCATGCGTGCCGCGCGCGGTATGCCGCAACCGCGGCCGCGGATGCACCGGGCGAGACAATCGCCTGCTGCGCCGGCGCAGCGTGAGCGAACTCTCGCGTGACGGTCGACTGGATCCGGGAAAGTGCATCGGGAGGGTCGACCGTTCCCGCGTACGACGCCTGCAGTTGCCTGAGCCGCTCGAGAACCTGCGTGCGCGCCTGCTCCCGCTGCGTGTGGGCCTCGGGATCCGCGAAGGTCGCGAGCCTGCTTTGTGCGACCTCGTCCTCGGCCAGCGCCTGGCGCAGGCGGACCAGGCTGTCTACCCGGCCGTTCAGCGCGTGGCGCCGTTCCAGCGCATCGTCGAAGCTGCTCAGGTGGCGCTGGGCGCCGAGCGCGACCAGCGTCAGGAAGGTCGCCACGAGGAAGAAGGCGGCCAGCCAGCGGTCAGAACCGAATCGCGCGAGCATGGTGGAAGCGCGCTTGGCAAACCCGGTTGCCGCGGGCAACATCGGCGCAGGAATGGGAGCTCGTAAACGGCGGCAGGAAGTGCGAGGCGGCAGCATGGACAAGCGGATCGATCTGAACAGCGACCTTGGCGAGGGTTTCGGCGCGTGGAGGATGGGCGACGACGCCGCCATCCTCGAGCAGGTGACCTCGGCCAACATCGCCTGCGGCTTTCATGCCGGGGATCCCGGCGTGATGCACCAGACGGTGTGGCGGGCGGCGCAACGAGGTGTCCGGATCGGCGCTCACCCCTCGCTGCCCGACCTGCAGGGGTTCGGACGTCGGGAGATGCGTGTGACGCCGGAGGAGACGTACGACCTTGTCCTGTACCAGATCGGTGCCTTGCAGGCGTTCTGCAAGGCCTGTGCAACCGTGCTCTCGCACGTCAAGCCGCACGGCGCCCTGTACAACATGGCCGCTCGGGACGCGCGCCTCGCGGCCTCGATCGCGCAGGCGGTCCGGGATTTCGATCCGGCGCTGGTGCTGGTCGGGTTGGCCGGAAGTGCGTTGATCGATGCCGGGCGCGCGGCCGGACTGCGCGTGGCGAACGAGGTGTTCGCGGATCGCACCTACCAGGCCGACGGAAGCCTCACTCCCCGCACGCGCACCGATGCCCTCGTGCGTGACCCGGTGGCCGCACTCGCGCAGGCGCGCCAGATGATCTTCGAGGGCACGGTCACCGCGACCGACGGCACGTGCGTGCCGATCCGGCCGGACACGATCTGCCTGCACGGGGACGGTCCTGCCGCCGTGGAACTGGCGCGCAGCCTGCGCGCCGCGCTCGAGGCAGAAGGCGTGCAGATCGCCGCTGTCTGAGCGCCGCACCGTATAGGCGGGATCGACTGAAATCCGGTGCGGCGCCGGGCGAGCGTCGCCCGAGCGATGCCGCCCGCATCGAGATTCCGGTGGTGTGAGGTCCATGCGCGCGGTGGGGATCCCGATGCGCGGCGTCTTGTGTCCGCCCCGGGTCAAAGGATGCTACCAGAGCGCGCTCCGCCGATCGAGACGGGTCGCGTGCAGTTCGCCGGCAGAGGCGATTCCGGACGCGAACGGAAGCGCCACATCAAGTTTTCCGGCATACCACCGTAATCAGGCAGGCATCCCGACTTTCGGGCAAGGCAGGCGACACGGCGTGATCCTGGCGAATTCGCGGATGCACCGACCGTCTGCCCATCCATCCAGGTGAGCGCCGATTCCCGTTTCGCTGAGCTGAAGACCACCGGCAAGTTGCCATCTCCTTCGGGCGTGGCCATGGCGGTGATCGAACTGTGCCGACGGGAGACGATCAGCGTCGAGGACATCGGCCGTGCCGTGGGCGCCGATCCAGCCTTGTCGGGCCGGCTCATCAAGTTCGCCAATTCCGCGCTCCACGGGACGCGACGCCCGGTGGTGTCCGTACCGGATGCCGTGCGCATGGTCGGCGTCTCCACCGTGCGCCAGCTGGTGCTCGGGTTTTCGCTGCTCGGCCAGTATCGCAACGGCATGTGCAGGGTATTCGACTATCAGCGATTCTGGTCGCACTCGCTGGCGATGGCCATCGCCGCCGATGCGCTCGCACAAGGCGTGCGTTGCGCCTCGCCCGAGGAGACCTTCTCCTGCGGCTTGCTCGCCGGTGTCGGACGGCTCGCGCTGGCAGCCCTCTACCCGAGTGAGGTGGACGAACTCGTTTCCATCCGACCCGCTCCGGACGCGGCCGTCATGGCGGCGCTCGAGCGCGACCGCTTCGCGACCGATCACAACGAGTTGACCGCGGCCCTCCTCGAGGACTGGCACCTCCCCGGGGTGTTCATCGAGGCGGTCTACCACCACGAGCGCGTGGAGGATGGCGCATTGGCCGAAGGCACGCGCGAGCGGCTGCTGTGCGATCTGCTCGCGCATGCTCGGCAGATTGCCGACTACTGCCTGGCGGATGACGCCGGGCGCAGGGACGCCGTTCCGTCCCTGATTCTCGCTGCGGCGAAGCTCGGGCTGGAGGAGCGGGCGCTGACCGGCCTGACCGCGCAGGTGGTGGCCGAATGGAACGAGTGGGGAAGGGTCCTGGAGGTGCCGACGCGCAGCGTGCCGCCGCTCGAGCAGGTGATCGAGGCGGCCGCCGAACTCCCCAAGCCCGTGATCGACGTGGCCGCGCCAGCGGGGCAGGAGGCGCTCACGATCCTGGCCGTGGACGACGACCGTCCCACCTTGCTCGTGCTCGAACACCTGCTGCGCGGGCTGGGCTACAAGGTGTTCACCGCCCACGACGGCAAGTCGGCCTTGGCGAAGGCGTTGAGCACCCGCCCCCAGGTCATCGTCTCCGACTGGACCATGCCCGGGATGGACGGTATCAGTCTGTGCAAGGCGCTGCGCCAGAGCGAGGAAGGACGGCAGATCTACTTCATCGTGCTCTCCGCCCTGGAGCAGGATGATCAGCTGGTGGAGGCGTTCGAATCCGGCGTGGACGACTACATCACCAAGCCGTTCACCCCGCGCGTGCTGGCAGCGCGGCTGCGCGCTGGCTTGCGCGTGGTGCACCTGCAGGACGAGGCGCAGCGTGACAACGAGAACATGCGCCGATTCGCGGCGGAGCTCGCGGTGGCCAACCGGCGCCTGCAACAGGCGGCATTGACCGATGCACTGACCGGACTGCCCAATAGGCGTTACGGGATCGAGCGGCTGGAACAGGAGTGGGCCGCGACCTCGCGCAACCACCGTCCGCTCGCCTGTCTGATGGTGGACGTGGACGGCTTCAAGAACGTGAACGACACGCACGGGCACGATCAGGGAGACGCGCTCCTGCGCCACCTGGGCGCCACCATGCGGCGCGCGGTGCGTACCGAGGATGTGGTGTGCAGAATGGGTGGAGAGGAGTTCCTCCTGGTGCTGCCCGACACCAACCTGTATACGGCGATGGCGCTCGCCGAGCGGGTGCGCCGGTCCGTCGCGGAATCCGCCTTCCAGTGCGGCCAGGTGCGCTGCACCGTGACCGTGAGCGTGGGCGTGGCGATGCGCGAGCCGGGCATGCAGCGCATCGATGAACTGATCAAGGCGGCCGACAACGCCCTCTACGCCGCCAAGGCAGGTGGGCGCGACCGCGTCGTCGGCCCGCGCCTGGCGCCCGTCGCCTGGTCGCCGTCAACCGGTCAGCAGGATTCGCGCGCCCGCAATTGACGGGCGGCGACGCACCCGTGCACCGGTAGAAAAGGAAACGGCGCCCTTCAGGCGCCGCACGGTCCCGCGCTGCAAGCCGCTCAGGCCGCCTTCCGGCGGCTGGGGCTTGCCTGTCCGGTCGCGCTCAGGACGTTGGCCTCGGTCGCGGCTGCCACCTGCCGCGCCGTCATCACGGCAGTTTCGACCCACACGTTGCCGGCCTGGACAGCCGACTTGAGCGCACTGACCACCCCCTCCGATCCGGGCGGTGCGGACTTTGCCGCTGCATCCAGTGCCAGCGTGACCGTCTTGTTCACGTCGGCCACGTGCTGCTCGAGCAGTGCCGCGACCTCGCCCTGTGCGCCCGATACGATCTCGTACACCGACTTCGCATAGGCTGAGGCCTTTTCCCAGGCCGGTTGCGCGGTGCCGGTGGCGAGCGAGACCAGTTGCTGCGGGTCCTTGCCGGCGGCCAACTGGCGCAGCGCGCGCGTGCTCTCCGCATAGGCCGCCTTGGCCGTTTCGAGCTGCAGGTCCGTGAGCCGGCCGAACGCATCGACGGCGACTTGCGCTGCCTTGAGTGCTGCATCCAGTTGCGTCTTTCCCAGTGCTGCAAACTGATCGTTGAACTGAACCATGTGCTGCCTCCATACCGTGATGCGTTGATTGAACCGGAGCGTGTATGCTGCGATGCACAATCCAAGTATAGGGCCAAAATTGCGAGAGTCAAGACAATATTGTGCGTTGCACCAATCATGTTCCGGCCAACGTGCCCCTAGGCTCGATCCGCCAGCGCCGCGGTCGCCAGGGCGGCGGCGGAGGCACGGTTCTCCACCCCCAGCTTGACGTAGACGCGCTCGAGGTGTTTGTTCACCGTGCGCGGACTCAGCGTCAGAATCTCCCCGATATCCCGATTCGACTTGCCGCGGGCGATCCACAACAGCACTTCAGCCTCTCGCGGGGTGAGTCCATACTGACTTGCCAGTTTTCCGACGCCGCCGGTGGCGTCGCGGCGATCTACGGCGATCAGGAGCTGGCCGCCGCCGGTACGGCCGATCCGGGTGAAGCTCAAGAACACGCCGGAGGTCTCGGTTTCGGCGGTCACCGTGCGTCGTCCACGCGCGGCCTCGTCCGGCCCCAGTTCCTGCAGCAGGCGGGCCGACAGGGCGGGCGTCAGGCGCCGGCCCTCGCTCGCGGGCACGCGTGCAAGCATGGCGGCCGCCGCGGGGGTGAGCCAGCCGATGCAGCCGCTCGCGTCGATTGCGAATGCCGCCCGCCCTGCCAGGTCGAGGGCATCGCGCGCGCCGCTCACCATCCGGGCGTTGGCCAGGTGTGTGCGCAGGCGAGCGATGAGCTGCTCCGGCACGACCGGCTTGGTTACGTAGTCAACGCCGCCGGCCTCGAAGCCGCGGACCACATGCTCGGTGTCGCTCAGACCGGTCATGAACACCACCGGGACCGAGGCAGCCTCGGGCAATTGCTTGAGCCGGGCGCAGGTCTGGAAGCCGTCCAGATCCGGCATGACGGCGTCGAGCAGGATGATGTCGGGCCGACCGTGCCTGACGCGCTCCAGTGCGCTGGTGCCACCGAGCGAAACCAGCACCGTCATGCCCGCGCCCTCGAGCGCGTCCGTGAGCATGGACAAGGTCTCGGGGGTGTCGTCCACGACCAGTACGCGGTCGCGACGCACGTCGTCACCGGGTCTGCGCACGCAGCGCCTCCAGCACTTTCATGTAGCGGTTGAGCTGGAACTCCTTGACCAGCATGCGCAGATGCAGAGTCAGCGCCCGCGCGGACGGTTCGGCCTCGTCCAACTCGTCGAGCCGGCGGTGAATGCCGCGCACGTGGCCCATCTGTCCGAGAGCCCACAGCGCCTCGAGCGCCTCCGGCGACGCGGTTGCATCGGCGGGGAGCGGTGCCGCAGCCGGCCCGACGGGTCGCTCGTCGTACAGCCACTCGATCTGCAGGTGCTGTCGGATCTTCTCGAGCAGCTGCCAGAACTCGACCGGTTTGACGAGGAAATCGTCGTGGCAGGACTGGACGGGTGTGTTGCGCTGGTTCTCGTAGGCGTTGGCCGACACCATGACGATCGGGCAGTCGGGCCGGTCGGTGTTGCGCAGCATGCGGGCGAGCTCCCAACCGTTGCTGTCGGGCATGTTCACGTCCAGCAGAAACAGGTCCACGGGCAAGGCGGAAACGATGTCGAGACATTCGCGCGCGTTGGACGCGCACGACACGTGGAAGCCGAGCGGCTCGAGCAGACCAAAAAGCAGCTCGCGGTGGCCGGGGTCGTCGTCGGCCACGACGATCGTCCTGCGCGCGCCTAGGTAGCCGCGCACGCGGCGCTGCATCGGGCGCGCCACGGTGGGCGCCGTGACCTGTGTCAGCATCAGCGTGCAATTGAACGTACTGCCCACCCCCGGCGTGCTGCGCGCACGCAGGCGCCCGCCCATGATCTCCACCAGCAGCCTGCTGATGGTCAGTCCCAGGCCGGTGCCCCCCACTTCGCTGGTCGCACCGAGGCGTCCGCGCTCGAACGGCAGGAACACCCGGTCGAGGTCCTCGGGCGCAATGCCGATGCCGCTGTCCTGGATCTCGATCTCCGCCAGCTGCCTGGCGTAGCGCACCCGAAGTGCCACGTGCCCGCGCTCGGTGAACTTGATCGCGTTCGACAGCAGGTTGATCAGCACCTGCCGCACCCGGCGTTCGTCGGCGTAGACCAGCTCGGGCAGTTCCTCCGCCGCCTCGAAGCGAAACGTCAGTCCTTTCGCCTCCGCCTGCAGGCGGAACATCTGCACCATCTGTTCGAGCAGGTCGCGGAAGAACACTTCGCCTCGGTGGAGATGCAGTTTGCCTGCCTCGATCTTGGCGATGTCGAGCAGGCCGTCGATCAGACCTGCGAGGTGCTCGGCGCTGCGGCGGATGACCTCGATCCCATCGCGCTGCCCGGGCGCCATCGCCTCGTCCCGCAACAGCAGCTGCGCGTAGCCGAGCACGCTGTTGAGCGGCGTGCGCAGTTCGTGGCTGATGCTGGTGACGTAGCGACTCTTGGCCAGGTTCGCGCTCTCGGCCGCCTCCTTCGCCTTTTGCAGCTGCGCATCGGTGCGCTTGTGCGCCTCGATCTCCTGCATCAACAACTGGGTCTGGCGCAGCGATTCCTCCTGGGCCACCGCACGCGTCTCATGCGCCAGCACCAGGAGCCAGGCGGCCACGCCTGCGATCACGCTGAACACCAGGAACACTTTCCAGAGGATCGATTCGATGTCGGCGCGAGGGATGCCGGAGACGGCCTCGTGCAGGTACAGCAGGTAGACAATCGAGCCGATGGCGCCGATGAACACCAGCGACACACCGAGGTAGCGACCGAGGCTTGAATTCAGCCGTGCCACGGCGCGCGCCGGCAGGACGCGCGCCAGGGCCGAGAGCAGCTGCTGCGACAGGCGCGCGTGCGTCTTGCACGAATCGTCGCAGCGCGCATCGAGGGAGCAGCACAGCGAGCAGATCGGACCGGCGTAGGCCGGGCAATGCGTCATGTCCTCCGTCTCGAATTCGTTCTCGCAGATGCAGCAGCGCGCACTGAACCCGGGCTGCCGATGCGCCGGCCGCGCCGTGTAGAACCGGCTGCGCGTGGCCACGGCGAGCAGAGGCGTCGCGACGAAGGCGATGCCGAGGGCAAGGAAGGGCGCGAGGGCTCGCGCGGTCGCCCCGTAGCACCCCGCGAACGCACTGATCGACAGCGCCGATGCGATCAACATGGCGCCCAGGCCGACCGGGTTCACGTCGTACAGGTGCGCGCGCTTGAACTCGACGGGGCGCGGGCTCAGGCCTAGCGGTTTGTTCACCACGAGGTCGGCGACCAGCGCACCGATCCAGGCGATCGCGACGTTGGAGTACCAGCCCAGCACCTGCTCGAGCGCGGCGAGCACGCCCAGCGCCATCAGCAGCAGTGCCAGCATGACGTTGAACACCAGCCAGATCACCCGTCCGGGGTGGCTGTGCGTCAGCCGCGAGAAGAAGTTCGACCATGCGAGCGAACCGGCATAGGCGTTGGTGACGTTGATCTTGAGCTGGCAGATCACCACGAACAGGCCCGTTACCCACAGCGCCAGCTCGGGGGAGGAGAACACGTACTCGAAGCCGATGCGGTACATCCGCGTGGGTTCCACCGCGCGCTGCGCGTCCAGTCCGTGGGCCAGGGCGAGGAAGGCGAGCAGGGATCCGGCGAGCAGCTTGAGCACGCCGATCACGATCCAGCCGGGCCCCGCGGCGAGCAGCGCTGCCCACCAGCGCGCCCTGCCGACCTTCTCCTGCGGCGGAAGGAAGCGCAGGAAGTCCACCTGCTCGCCGATCTGCGCGATCAGCGCGAACGCCACGGAGGCGGCGGCGCCGAAGGCGACGAGACCGGGGCCGCTCACCGCGTTCTCCCCCCGATACGCAGTCCACCCGGAGAGCTCGATGGGCGCGTGCAGGGCGATGAAGACGAAGGGAAGCAGGCTCAGCACGATCCACAGCGGCTGCGTCCACACCTGGAAGCGGCTGATGAGCGTGATCCCGTGCGTGACCAGCGGGATGACCGCGAGCGCGCTCACCAGGTAGCCCATCCACAGTGGAATTCCGAAGCACATCTCGAGCGCCATGGCGAGGATCACCGCCTCGATGGCGAAGAAGATGAATGTGAACGAGGCGTAGATCAGCGAGGTGACGGTCGAGCCGAGGTAGCCGAAACCGGCGCCGCGCGTGAGCAGGTCCATGTCGATGCCGTAGCGCGCGGCGTAGTAGCTGATCGGCAGGCCGGTGAGGAAGATCAGCAGTCCGACCACGGCAATGGCGAGCACGGCATTGCCGAATCCGTAGCTCAGCGTGATCGCCGCGCCGATCGCTTCGAGCGCGAGGAACGAGATGGACCCGAGCGCGGTGTTCGCCACGCGGCCGCACGACCACTTCCTGGCGGACTTGGCGGTGAAGCGCAGCGAGTAGTCCTCCAGCGTCTCGTTCGCGACGAACTGGTTGTATTCCCGGCGTACGCGCGAAATGCGCTGCGGTGCGGACATGGGGCGGCGGCCTTCCACCCGCGGACGGGCGGCTCGGGGTCTCGTTCGAGTGTTCTTCGGATGCGCCTGCCAGGGGACGCCGGGCATCCGCCGCGCTTGCTGCGGACCCGTGATGGAAATCCGGGTCGGAGATCTAGTTGTGATGCTTTGCAGCAATCTACCTCGAGGCCGGCGCGTCCCGCAACAGTCGCGTCGTGTTCACTCTGGCATGTACGTCGTTTGACGTATGCCCTGCAGGTACGTCAATCAACGTATTGCTGCCGTGCAGCGAGACTGCGAGAGTTCGCTGCGTCGACTGCGCAATGACCGGTTTCGAGGGGAAATCGAGTTGCGCGGCCACGCAAACCCGACAAGGAGCTCGCTGATGTCCTCGAACGAAGAACGTCCCGACCCGCAGTCGCTTGCTCGCCGTCGCATCATCCAGGGCCTGAGCTCGCTGCCCCTACTAGCCCTGCCCGGACTGAGCTTCGCGCAGCAGTACCCCACCGCCAAGGTCAACACCAGCAAGCTGGCCGTGACCGACAGCGAGGTCACGGTCGGCCAACTGCACTCCGCGACGGGCACCATGGCCATCAGCGAGACCGGCTCCATCCAGGCAGAGCGCCTCGCCATCGATCAGATCAATGCCATGGGCGGCGTACTCGGCCGCAGGATCAGGATCATCCAGGAGGATGGCGCGTCGGACTGGCCGACCTTCGCCGAGAAGTCGAAGAAGCTGCTGGTCAACGACCGCGTCGCGGCGGTGTTCGGCTGCTGGACCTCGGCCTCGCGCAAGGCCGTGCTGCCGATCTTCGAGAAGGAGAACGGGATGCTGTACTACCCGACCTTCTACGAAGGCCTCGAACAGTCGAAGAACGTCATCTACACCGGGCAGGAAGCAACCCAGCAGATCATCTGGGGTCTGGATTGGGCAGCCAAGGAAAAGAAGGCCGACAGCTTCTTCCTGATCGGCTCCGACTACATCTGGCCGCGCACCTCGAACAAGATTGCGCGCGCCCACATCGAGCGCGTCGGCAAGCTCGGCAAGGTCGTGGGCGAGGAGTACTACCCGCTCGGCCACACCAACTTCAACTCGCTGATCAACAAGATCAAGATCGCCAAGCCGGATTGCATCTACGCCATCGTGGTGGGCGGCAGCAACGTGGCCTTCTACAAGCAGCTGAAGGCCGCCGGCATCACCTCCGACAAGCAGTTCCTGCTCACCATCTCCGTGACCGAGGACGAATTGCTGGGCATTGGCGGGGAGAACTGCAACGGCTTCTATGCCTGCATGAAGTACTTCCAGAGCCTGGATAACCCGAACAACAAGAAGTTCGTGGACGCGTTCAAGGCGAAGCACGGCCCGAAGGCGGTGATCGGCGACGTGACGCAGGCCGCCTACCTCGGTCCGTGGCTGTGGAAGATGACGGTGGAGAAGGCGGGCAGCTTCGACATCGACAAGGTCGCCGCTGCCTCGCCGGGCATCGAGTTCAAGGATGCGCCGGAGGGCTACGTCAAGGTCCACCAGAACCATCACCTGTGGAGCAAGGCGCGCATCGGCCAGATGCAGGTCAACGGTCAGTTCAAGATGATCGCGGAGTCTCCCAGCCTGATCGAGCCCAATCCCTTTCCCAAGGGATACCAGTGATCGCGCCGCGTCACTGAGCACGGATGCGCCGGGGCCGCGCGGCTCCCGACACCCCCCGGGGCGGCGCGGCGCCCGCGCGCATGCGTCGCATGCCGCCTGCGGCCTCAGCGGATGCCGGCCGGCGGCCGCACCACCCGCCGCCGCGCGGCGCCGCTTTCACGACAGCGAAGGAAGAATGCGAATGAGCGCCGCCGATCTGTGGAACATCGTCCTCATGCAGGGCTTCGCCGGCCTGAGCCTGTTCAGCGTGCTGCTGCTGATGGGACTCGGACTGGCGATCATCTTCGGGCAGATGGGCGTGATCAACATGGCGCACGGTGAGTTCATGACCATCGGCGCCTATACGATTTTTATGCTCTCGAGCCTCACGCAGAGCTTCGCTCCCCAGTTCATGCCGTATTACTTCTTCATTGCCATCGCGGTCGCCTTCGTGCTCGCGTTTGCGGTGGGCTGGTTCGCGGAATGGGCACTGATCCGGCATCTGTACAAGCGCCCCCTGGATACGCTGCTCGCCACCTGGGGCCTGAGCCTCGGCATGCAGCAGATCTTCCGGTCGACCTTCGGGGCCAAGGAGGTCAGTCCCACGCTGCCCGACTGGCTGCTCGGATCCTGGTCGCCGAAGGCAGGGCTCGACATCCCGATCAACGGGATGTTCGTGATGGTATTGACGCTACTCGTCACCGCGTGCGTCTTCCTGCTGCTGTACCGCTCGCGCTGGGGCCTGCGCGTGCGCGCCACCGTCTCCAACCGGGTGATGGCGAACGCGATCGGCATCAACACCAGGAAGACCGACCGCATGACCTTCGCCATCGGTTGCGGCATCGCCGGGATCGCAGGCGCTGCCTTCACGACGATCGGATCGACCGGCCCGACCAGCGGCTCCCTCTACATCGTCGACGCCTTCCTGGTGGTCACCTTCGGTGGTGCAGCCAGCCTGCTCGGTACGGTGGCCTCGGCATTCGGCATCGCCCAGACGCAGTCGATCACCGAGTTCTTCCTGACCGGCTCGATGGCCAAGGTGCTCACGCTGCTCGCGATCGTCACCATCCTGATGATCCGCCCGCAGGGACTGTTCGCACTCAAGGTCCGCAGGTGACCGGTTTCACTTCGCAGGAGCACGGTATGCAGAAGCTTCGCAACTGGCTGGTCGGTGCGGATCTGGCGGGAGTGATCGTGCTCGCGCTGATCATCTTCGCGGCGATGCCGCTCGCGCTGGACATATTCCGTCTCAACCTGGTCGGCAAATACCTCACCTACGGCTTCGTCGCCGTGGGCCTGGTGATGCTGTGGGGATACGGCGGCATCCTCAGCCTCGGCCAGGGCGTGTTCTTCGGCCTGGGCGGCTACTGCATGGCGATGTTCCTCAAACTCGAGGCGTCGGATCCGGAAAGCACCAGGATTCAGTCCACGCCGGGCATCCCCGACTTCATGGACTGGAATCAGATCACGGCGCTGCCGTTCTGGTGGGAGCCGTTCAGGCATCTGCCCTTCGCGCTGCTCGCGATACTGGTGATCCCGACCTTGCTGGCGTTCATCGTCGGCTTCGCCATGTTCAAGCGGCGGGTGGGTGGCGTGTACTTCGCCATCATCACCCAGGCGGTGGCGCTGATCCTGTCGGTGCTCATCATCGGGCAGCAGGGCTATACGGGGGGTGTGAACGGGATCACCGACCTCAAGACGCTGCTGGGATGGGACATCCGCACCGATTCGGCCAAGTACATCCTGTATTTCGTCAACGGCGCGCTGCTCATCGGCGCGATCCTGGCGTGCCGCATGGTACAGAAGAGCAAGCTCGGCACCCTCCTGCTGGCGATGCGCGACAAGGAGGACCGGGTGCGCTTCTCCGGTTACGACGTTGCCAACTTCAAGATCTTCGTGTTCTGCCTGGCGGCGATGCTGTGCGGCGTGGGCGGCGCGATGTTCGCGCTGCAGGTGGGGTTCATGTCGCCGTCCTTCGTCGGCATCGTGCCCTCGATCGAAATGGTGATCTTCGCCGCGGTGGGCGGGCGCATGTCGCTCGTGGGCGCCGTGTACGGAGCGCTGCTGGTCAACTTCGGCAAGACCTACTTCTCCGAGACCTTTCCGGAACTGTGGCTGTTTCTGATGGCGGCGCTGTTCATCGGCGTGACGCTGGCCTTCCCCAACGGCCTGGCCGGCATCTACGAGACGCACGTCAAGCCGACGCTGCTGCGCAGGCGCCAAGCCGCTCCGAAGCCCGAGCTGCGCGCCGCGCCATCCGCCGAATCCGCAGGCCCGGCACGGACCGGCTCGACGAAGAGCGTCGAGGGCGTCGGATCCCCGCCGTCCGGCAGCGTCGGCAACGCGACCGCCTGAACCGCCACGCAGGAGCCCTGGCCAATGAGCAATACCGATTTCGTGCTTGCGGTGGAGGACCTCACCGTGTCCTTCGACGGCTTCAAGGCGATCGACAGACTCACGCTGTACGTGGAGAAGAACGAGCTGCGCGTGATCATCGGCCCCAACGGGGCCGGCAAGACCACCCTTCTCGACCTGATCTGCGGCAGGACCCGCTCGAGCGACGGCAGCATCAAGTTCAAGAATCAGGAGATGACCAGGCTGGCCGAGCACCGCATCGTCCGCGCAGGCATCGGCCGCAAGTTCCAGACGCCGTCCATCTACGAGAACCTGTCGGTGTTCAAGAACCTGGAGGTGTCGTTCCCCCGCGGCCGCGGCGTGTTCGGCGCGCTGGCCTTCAAGTGCGACGCACCGGTGATGGCGCGCATCGAGTCGGTGTCCGAGGAGATCGGCCTGGCCGACCAGTTGGAGACCGAGGCAGGGCTGCTCTCGCACGGACAGAAGCAGTGGCTGGAGATCGGGATGCTGCTGATGCAGGAGCCTGAACTGCTCATGCTCGACGAGCCGATCGCGGGGATGAGCGTGCGCGAGCGGGAGCTGACCGCCGAAC
>CAZNBS010000057.1:20565-22197 GCA_964570955.1 uncultured Burkholderiales bacterium
TGGACCGCATCTGCAGGAACCGCTCGATGATCGTGATCGAGCACGACATGGACTTCGTCGAGAAGATCGCGCACAAGGTCACTGTGATGCACCAGGGCAAGATCCTCGCCGAGGGCCCCATGGAGAAGGTGCAGAACGATCCGCGCGTCATCGACGTGTACCTCGGGCATTGATCACCCGCGCAAAGGGAGCATGCAGATGCTGAACGTGTCCGATCTGTTCGTGAGCTACGGCCAAAGTCAGGCCTTGCACGGCATCTCCTTCTCGGCGAACGAGAACGAGACGGTGGCCGTGATGGGCCGCAACGGCATGGGGAAGACCACGCTGTTCAAGTCACTGATCGGCGTGCTGCCGCTCGAGAGCGGGCGCGTCGAGGTGGACGGCGCCGACGTATCGAAGGACGAGAGCTACCGGCGCGTCGCCAAGGGGATCGGCTATGTGCCGCAGGGCCGGATGGTCTTCCCGACGCTCACGGTCGAGGAGAACATCGAGACCGGCATGGAGAACGCGAAGGACAAGACCGTCCCCGAGGACATCTACGCGCTGTTCCCAGTGCTGTTCGAGATGCGCAGGCGCAAGGGCGGCAACCTGTCGGGCGGCCAGCAGCAGCAGCTGGCCATCGCCCGGGCACTGGTCACCAACCCCAAGGTGCTTCTGCTCGACGAGCCGACGGAGGGCATCCAGCCCTCCATCATCAAGGACATCGCCAGGGCGCTCAACGAGATCCGCAAGCTGCGCAGGATCACCATCGTGGTGTCCGAGCAGGTGCTCTCGTTCGCGCTCGAGGTGGCCGACCGGCTATTCGTGATCGAGGGCGGGCGCCTGGTGCACGAGGCCTCGCGCGAGAACTTCGACGCGGATCGCATCAAGCAGTACCTGTCCGTCTGACGCCACGAAGTTCAGAACGACCCACCCACGCAGAAGGAGAACGCCATGCCGGAGACCCTGATCAAAGTCGACCTCAATGCATCGCCCTACGGCAACGAGATGATCCACAACCGCTGGCATCCGGACATTCCGATGGCCTGCTGGGTGAACCCGGGCGAGGATTTCGTGCTCGAGACCTACGACTGGACCGGCGGCTACATCAAGAACAACGACAGCGCGGATGACGTGCGCGATGTCGATCTGTCCACCGTGCACTTCCTGTCCGGTCCCGTCGGGGTGAAGGGCGCCGAGCCGGGCGACCTGCTGGTGGTCGACCTGCTCGACGTCGGTGCCAAGCCCGACAGCCTGTGGGGCTTCAACGGCTTCTTCTCGAGGAAAAATGGCGGGGGCTTCCTGACCGACCACTTCCCTATGGCGCAGAAGTCGATCTGGGACATCAGCGGCCTGTACACGCACTCGCGCCATGTACCGGGCGTGAAGTTCGCCGGCCTGATCCATCCCGGACTGATCGGCTGCCTGCCGGATCGCAAGATGCTGGAGACGTGGAACCAGCGCGAGGTCGACTTCATCGCCACCAATCCGTCCCGCGTGCCGCCGCTGGCGAATCCGCCGTTCCCAAAGACGGCGCACTGCGGCAAGGCCACCGGCGAGGCGAAGGCGAGGGTCGCGGCCGAGGGCGCACGCACCGTGCCGCCGCGCGAGCACGGCGGCAACTGCGACATCAAGAACATCTCGCGTGGTTCG
>CAZNBS010000058.1:0-22013 GCA_964570955.1 uncultured Burkholderiales bacterium
GGACGTGCTCGAGCAGATCGTCGGCGAGATCGAGGACGAGTACGACTTCGACGAGACCGACGCCAACATCCAGCCGATGCGCGACGGCAAGTACCGCGTGCGCGCTCAGACCGAGATCGAGGACTTCAATTCGACCTTCGGCACGCGCTTCCCGGACGACGAGTTCGACACCCTGGGCGGTCTGCTCCTGTCGCACTTCGGCCATCTGCCGCGGCGCGGAGAGGAGATCGAACTGCATGGCCTGCGCTTCCGCGTGCAGCGCGCCGACGGCCGCCGCCTGCACTCGCTGCTGGTCTCGCGCCTGCCGCCGCCCGAGTGAGCGCCGGCCCGCCACCGACCGCGCGGCGGGCACTCCTCCTGCGCATCGCCGTGGCGCTGCTGCTCGGCGCGGCCACGGTGTTGTCCTTCGCCCCGTTGTACCTGTGGCCGCTGCCCCTGGTCACCCTGGGCGGCTTCGCCTGGCTGTTGCTGCGCGCACCCTCGCCGCGCGCCTGCTTCGTCCTCGGCTACGCCTTCGGCTTCGGCTGGTTCGCCACCGGCGTGAGTTGGGTGTTCGTGAGCATGCATCGCTACGGCGGCATGAGCGTGCCGCTGGCCGTGTTCGCCACCGGTTTCTTCTGCGCCTATCTGGCCCTGTTCCCGGCCGCCGCCGCCTGGGTCACCGGGCGGGTTTCCGCCCGCGCGCCGGTCCGCCTCCTCGTGGCCTTTCCCGCGGCGTGGATGCTGAGCGAGTGGGTGCGCGGCTGGATGTTCACGGGCTTCCCATGGCTGATCGTCGGCTATGCCCAATCGCCCGCCGGCCCCCTGAGCGGCTATGCGCCGCTGTTCGGAGTGTACGGCGTCTCGCTCGCCACGGCGCTGAGCGCCGGTCTGCTGGCATGGACCGCGCATGCACTCGCGCTGCGCGCACGCACCTGGCCAGCGCTGGCCGGGCTGGCCGCACTGTGGCTGCCGGCGCTCGTCTCGCACCAGTGGGCGTGGACCCGTCCCGAGGGAGAGCCGGTCAGCGTCACGCTCGCCCAGGGCAACATCGCCCAAGACCTCAAGTGGCGTCCCGAAGCGCTGCAGGAAACGCTGCAGACCTATCTCGACCTGACTCGCGCCAGCCGCAGCCGCCTGATCCTGCTCCCCGAGACCGCGGTGCCGCTGTTCGATGTCGACGTGCCGCGCGGCTACTTCGAGCTGCTCGCGACGCACGCGCGCGAGAACGGCGGCGACCTGCTGCTGGGCGTACCCGAGTACGTCGCCGGGCCGCCCCCGCGCCACTACAACAGCGTCATCAGCCTGGGCAGCGCGCCGACGCAGACCTATCGCAAGCATCACCTGGTGCCGTTCGGCGATTACTTCCCCGACTGGTCCTTCATCACCTGGATCATGCAGGCGATGGACATTCCGATGTCCAGCTTCGCCCGCGGCGCAGCCGTGCAGGCACCGCTCGCCGTCGCCGGCCAGCGGATCGCGGTGAACATCTGCTACGAGGACGCCTTCGGCGAGGAGGTCATCCGCCAGCTCCCGCACGCCACGATGCTGGCCAATTTCACCAACGACGCGTGGTGGGGCGACTCCTGGGCCTCCGAGCAGCATCTGCAGATGGCGCAGATGCGCGCCCAGGAAACGGGGCGCTGGATGCTCCGCGCGACCAACACCGGCATGACGGCGATCGTCGACGAGCGCGGGCGCGTGCGCGCGGCAGCGCCGGAGTTCGTGACCACGGTGGTGGATGGCAGCGCACAGGGGTTCGTCGGGACCACGCCGTACATGCGCTGGGGGAACTGGCCGGTGCTGACGCTCGGCGCGATGCTCGTCACAGTGGCGTGGCGCGCCCGTGCGCGACACGGGCCGCCACCCAAGTGATCCGGTCGAGGCATGTCGCAATCCCCACACGCCGCGCCGGTTCGATGACCGGAACAGGCCGGTAAACACAGTAGAATCCGCGTTTTCCCGATTCCCCGCGGGTCGCCGGGCACCCGTCCCAGATCATGAACTTCCAGGACCTGATTCTCACGCTCCAGACGTACTGGGGCAAGCAGGGATGCGCCCTGCTGCAGCCATATGACATGGAGGTGGGAGCGGGGACCAGCCACACCGCGACCTTCCTGCGCGCGCTCGGTCCGGAGCCGTGGAAGGCCGCCTACGTGCAGCCGAGCCGCCGTCCCAAGGACGGCCGCTACGGCGACAACCCCAACCGGCTGCAGCACTACTATCAGTATCAGGTTGTCCTCAAGCCCTCGCCCGCCGACATCCTGGATCTGTACCTCGGCTCACTCGCCGCGCTGGGATTCGACTTGCGCGCCAACGACATCCGCTTCGTCGAGGACGATTGGGAGAATCCGACCCTGGGCGCCTGGGGACTGGGCTGGGAGGTCTGGCTGAACGGGATGGAAGTCACGCAGTTCACCTACTTCCAGCAGGTCGGCGGCATCGACTGCAAGCCGATCACGGGCGAGATCACCTATGGCCTCGAGCGCCTCGCGATGTACCTGCAGGGCGTGGACAACGTGTTCGACCTGGTCTGGACCGAGGGACTGACCTATCGCGACGTGTATCACCAGAACGAGGTGGAACAGAGCGCGTACAACTTCGAGCACAGCAACGTCGAGTTCCTGCTCGGCGCGTTCGGCGCGCACGAGAGGCAGGCGATGCACCTGATGGAGCAGCAACTCGCGCTGCCCGCCTACGAGCAGGTGCTCAAGGCCGCCCACACCTTCAACCTGCTGGATGCGCGCGGCGCGATCAGCGTCACCGAGCGCGCGGCCTACATCGGGCGCATCCGCAACCTCGCCCGCAGCGTCGCGCACGGCTACGTGGACAGCCGCGCGCGCCTGGGCTTCCCGATGGCCCCCCGCGCGTGGGCGGAGGAGACGCTCGCCCTGCTCGAGAAACAGAGGAAGGCGGCCTGAGCGATGCGCGCGAAGAACCTGCTGGTCGAACTGCTGGTCGAGGAGCTGCCCCCGAAGGCGCTCGAGCGCATCGCGAACGCATTCGCCGATGCCCTGTTCAACGAGCTGCACAAGACCGGCCTCGTCCCGCGCAGAGACGTCGACGGACGGCGCACGTTCGCCTCGCCTCGCCGCCTGGGCGCACTGATCCCCGAGGTCCTGACACAGGCACCCGACAGAACCGTCGCGCAGAAGTTGATGCCGGTGAGCGTGGGCCTGGACGCCGACGGCAAGGCGACGCCTGCACTGCTCAAGCGGCTCGCCGCCCTCGGCGCGGACGAGTCCGCGGTTGCCTCGCTCAAGCGCCAGATGGACGGCAAGGCGCAGACACTGTTCCTCGACACCACGGTCAAGGGCGTCTCGCTGAGGACAGGGCTGCAGAGCGCGCTCGACGAGGTGCTCGCCAAGCTGCCCATTCCGAAGGTCATGCAGTACCAGCTGGCCGACGGCTGGACCAGCGTGAACTTCGTGCGGCCCGCGCACGCACTGGTCGCTCTGCACGGCAGCGATGTCGTTCCGGTGAATGCACTCGGTCTCGAAGCAGGACGCACCACTCAGGGCCACCGCTTCGAGGCGGCGGCACCGCGCATCGAGATCCGAGACGCAGACAGCTATGCCGCGCAACTGCGCGATCAGGGCGCAGTGATCGCCGGATTCCCGGAGCGCCGCGCGGAGATCGAGGCGCAGCTCGCGCGTGCCGCGCAAGCGCAGGGACTGCAACCGATCGGCGACGCGGCGCTGCTGGACGAGGTCACGGCGCTGGTCGAGCGCCCGAACGTGCTGCTGTGCCAGTTCGACGCGCAGTTCCTCGAGGTGCCGCAGGAATGCCTCATCCTCACGATGAAGGCGAACCAGAAGTACTTTCCGCTGCTCGACGCGGACGCACGGCTCACCAACAAGTTTCTGGTGGTCAGCAACGTCTCCCCTGCGGATCCCGTGCGCGTGATCCAAGGCAACGAGCGCGTGGTGCGCCCACGCCTGGCCGACGCCAAGTTCTTCTTCGACCAGGACCGGCGCACGAAGCTGGCCGATCGCGTCGAGCGTCTGGGCGGCGTCGTCTATCACAACCGGCTCGGCTCGCAGCTCGAGCGGGTGCAGCGCCTGCGCAAGCTCGCCAGTGCCATCGCCGAGAAGCTCCACGCCGATGTCGCGCAAGCCGAGCGTGCCGCCTGGCTGTGCAAGGCCGATCTCGTGACCGACATGGTGGGCGAGTTCCCCGAGCTGCAAGGCGTCATGGGCCGCTACTACGCGCACCACGACGGCGAGCCTGCCGCGGTAGCCGACGCCATCGAAGCGCACTACCGTCCGCGCTTCGCCGCGGACACCCTGCCCCGGGACAACATCGGCAGCGCGGTGGCGCTTGCCGACAAGCTCGATACGCTGGTCGGCATCTACGGCATCGGGCTGGTGCCGACCGGCGACCGCGATCCCTTCGGTCTGCGCCGGCAGGCGCTGGGGGTGTTGCGCATCCTGGCCGAGCGCGAACTTCCGCTCGACCTGCGCGAACTGCTGCAACTGGCCAAGCTCGCCTTCCCGTCCGGCGTGGTGGCCAACAGCGTCGACGCGGACCTGCACACGTTCATGCTCGAGCGCCTGCGCGGCTACCTGCGCGAGCGCGAGTTCGCCCTCGACGAGATCGAGGCGGTGGTGGCTCAGCAGCCCACGCGCATCGACCAGGTGTTGCCGCGTTTGCAGGCGGTGCGCGCCTTCCGCAGCCTGCCGGAGGCGCAGTCGCTGGCCAGCGCCAACAAACGCATCCGCAACATCCTGAGAAAGACGACCGTGGCGGGTACGGACGTGGAGCCCGCGCTGCTGCAGGCGCAGGCAGAGAAGGACCTGCACGCGGTCACGCAGCGGCTGCTCCCGCAGGTGCGCGCGCTGGTGCGCGACGAGGACTACGCGCAGGCGCTGCGCCTGCTTGCCGGCGTCCGGAAGGAAGTGGATACTTTCTTCGACGAGGTGATGGTGATGACGGACGAACCGCTCACGCGCGACAACCGGCTGGCGCTGCTCGCGCAACTGGAGGCGCTCATGAACCAGGTCGCCGACATCTCCAGCCTGGGCGTATCCGTCGAGAACTGATTCGGACGAGCTGCCATGCCTTCGTCGATTAAGCTGGTGATTCTGGATCGCGACGGCGTGATCAATTACGACAGCGACCAGTTCATCAAGTCGCCTGCGGAGTGGAAGCCGATCCCCGGCAGCCTGGAAGCGATCGCCACGCTGACGCACTCCGGCTATCGGGTCGTGGTGTGTTCCAACCAGTCGGGAATCGGCCGCGGCCTTCTCGACATGGCGGCGCTCAACGCCATCAACGACAAGATGTACAAGGCGCTCGCCATGCTCGGCGGGCGCATCGACGCGCTGTTCTACTGCCCGCACCCGGCAGAAACCGGCTGCGAGTGCCGCAAGCCGAATCCCGGCATGTATCTCGACATCGCGCGGCGCTTCAATACGCCGCTTGCCGGCGTGCCGAGCGTGGGCGATTCGCTGCGCGACCTGCAGGCCGCAGCCCAGGCGGGCTGTCAGCCGATGCTGGTGCTCACCGGCAAGGGCCAGAAGACCCTGAGCGCCGGCGGGCTGCCCGAGTCGACGCGCGTGTTCGACGACCTCGTCGCTGCCGTGCGCGCCATCATCGCGAAGCAGTGACCCGGTGCTGATCGCGCTGCGCTCGCTGCTGTTCGCGATCCTGCAGGTCCTGCTCACCGTCGTCTGGTCCCTTCTCTCGATGCTGACCGTGCCGTTTCCGCCGCTGGCGCGCTACCGCTTCATCACCGCCTGGTCGCACATGGTCATCTGGCTCGCGCGCGTGGTATGCGGCGTTCGCTACGAGGTGAGGGGGCTGGAGCATCTGCCGACACGCCCCAGCGTGGTGCTGGCCAAACACCAGTCGGCCTGGGAAACGCTCGCCTTCCAGGTCTTCCTCCCGCCGCAGGTGTGGGTGCTCAAGCGCAGCCTGCTGCGCGTCCCTTTCTTCGGCTGGGCGCTGGCGCTGATGAGTCCGATCGCGATCGATCGCGACGCCGGGATGCGCGCGCTGAAGCAGACGCTCGAGCAGGGACGCGCGCGCATGGCACAGGGCTTCTGGATCGTGGTGTTTCCGGAGGGCCACCGGCATGCGCCGGGCGAAGAAACCACATATCACGTCGGCGGGGCGTGGCTGGCGGTTCAGACCGGCGCGCCGGTGGTGCCCATCGCGCTCAATTCCGGATACCTGTGGCCGCGCAGCGGTTTCCTCAAGCGGCCGGGCACGATCAGCGTGAGCGTCGGACCGGCCATCGACCCGGCGGGAATGAAGGCCGAAGAATTGAACCGCCGCGTGCGCGCTTGGATCGAGGAGGAGGTCCGGCGCATCGGTGCGCCGCGCTGAACTCGACGTGCAGTTCGATCTCTTCCAGCGCCCCGAACGTCTGACCGAGCGTCGCATCGCGCTGCTCGGCGCGCACGAGGTGCCCTACCTGCTCAAGCGCAGCGTCAAGCGACGGCGCATGCTGCTCACGGTCGACGAGAACGGGCTTACCGTGAGCGTCCCGTGGCGGACCGGGGAACAGCGCATCGCGGACCTGCTGCGCCAGTCGACACCCTGGGTGCTGAGCAAGCTCGAGCTGTACGCGGCGCGCCGGCCGCGCGAGCGGCGCTGGGCGCACGGCGAGACCATCGAGTACCTGGGGCGCGGCGTGCCGCTGCACCTGAACGCGCACAACGGCCGCACGGTGGCGCAACTGCAGGGAGACGGCAGCCTGCGGCTGTGGCTCACGGCACCCGAGGATCCCGGCGCGGTGCGCGCAGCGGTGATCGCCTGGTACCGGCGTCACGCACTGCCGCACCTGAGCGCCGTTGCCCTGCGCTTCGCGGCACTGCTGGGGGAGCACCCACCCACGGTGCTGCTCAGCAGCGCGCAGGGGCGATGGGGCAGCTGCAACGCACGCCGCGAGGTGCGGCTCAACTGGCGCCTGATGCAGGCGCCCCCGCGCCTCATCGACTACGTCGCCGCGCACGAGGTGGCGCACCTGCGCGTGATGAACCACTCCACCCGCTTCTGGTCCACCGTCGAGCGCCTGCTTCCCGACTACCGCGAGGCACGCGCAGAACTCGACCGGCGCGCTGCACACTACATGACACTGTAAGGCGGGGGCCGGAAACCCCTGTGCTACACTCGACCGAAACCTCGCCTCTGTCAATGCGCGCCTACCTTCCGCTCGTCCTGCTCGCCTGTCTGCTGCAGGGCTGTGGCCAGAAGGGCAGCCTCTACATTCCCACCGCAGAGCAGTTGCAGGAGGAAGAGGAGCGCCAGCGGGCACTCGCCGCGCGCGAGCAGCGCGAGCGCGAAGCCGAGGCGCTGGAGCGTGAGCGGCGCGTACCGCCGGCGGCACCGCCCGAAACCGCGCCACCGTCCCCCATCGAGCCCGCCGACCGATAGGCGCTTTCAGGTCACGTCATGCCCATCGACCCGCCGCATTCGCGCTTCTTCCGCTATCGTGCGGGCACGCTCTGCGTCGAGTCCGTCCCGCTCCCGCAGATCGCCGAGGCCTTCGGCACGCCCTGCTTCGTCTATTCGCGTGCGCACCTGGCGCAGGCATTCGAGAGCTTCACGCGCCCGTTCGGATCGCGTCCGCATCTGCTGTGCTACGCGGCCAAGGCGAATTCGAACCTGGCGATTCTCGGCCTGTTCGCGCGGCTCGGCAGCGGTTTCGACATCGTATCGGGCGGCGAGCTCGAGCGCGTGCTGGCCGCCGGAGGCGATGCCGGCAAGGTGGTGTTCTCCGGGGTGGGCAAGCGCGTCGACGAGATCGAGCTGGCGCTGGACCGGGGCATCCTGTGCTTCAACGTCGAGTCGGCGAGCGAACTGGCGCGCATCTCGTCCATCGCCGCACGCCTGCGCATCGACGCACCGGTCAGTCTGAGGGTGAATCCCGATGTCGATCCCAGGACCCATCCCTACATCTCCACTGGGCTGAAGAACAACAAGTTCGGCGTCGCATTCGAGGATGCGCTCGCGCTGTACCGGCGGGCACGCAGCCTCCCGGGGCTGCGCATCGTCGGCATCGACTACCACATCGGGTCACAGATCACCGAGATCCCGCCATTCCTGGATGCGCTCGACCGGCTGCTCGGCCTGGTCGAACAGCTCGAGGCGGAAGGCATCCGCCTGCACCACCTCGACCTCGGCGGCGGCCTCGGCATCCGCTACGCGGACGAGACACCGCCTGAACCGGAGCGCTACATCGAAGCGATGCTGTCCCGGCTCGGCGCACGCAGCGAGACCATCATCCTCGAGCCCGGCCGCGCGCTGGTCGGCAACGCCGGCGTGCTGCTGACGCGGGTGGAGTACCTGAAGCCCGGCGCGACCCGGAATTTTGCGATCGTCGACGCCGCCATGAACGACCTCATGCGGCCAGCGCTGTACGACGCCTACCACGCCATCGTGCCCGTTCGGCCCGATGCGCGCGAAGCGCGTCGCTGGGAGGTCGTCGGCCCGGTGTGCGAGAGCGGGGATTTTCTGGGACAGGGACGCGAGCTGGCCATCGCCGAAGGCGATCTGCTGGCCGTGATGTCGGCGGGGGCGTACGGCATGAGCATGAGCTCGAACTACAACACGCGGCCGCGTGCGGCAGAAGTACTGGTCGACGGCGAGATGCTGCATCTGGTGCGCGAGCGCGAGCGCGTGAGCGACCTGTTCGCCGGCGAGCGCACGCTTCCCGCCGGGCGCGAGCGATGAGCGCGCGCTGGCCGGCCGCTGCGGCGTTTGCGCTCGCGCTGGCGATCAGCGCCTGCAGCGACGGCAAGAGTGCGGCATCGAAGAAGGAGGCGCCCCCTGCACCGGTGACGGTCGCCAGCGCGGATCGCCGCACCGTTCCTCTCACCGTCACCGCGGTGGGCAACGTCGAGCCGATCGAGAGCGTCGAGGTCAAGTCGCGCATCGACGGCCAGATCGTCGGGGTGCATGTGAACGACGGCCAGGAAGTGCGCCGCGGCCAGCTGCTGTTCGAGCTCGACCGCCGTTTTCTGGAAGCACAACTCAAGCAGCTCGAAGCCCAGGAAGCGCGCGATCTGGCCCTGCTCGCCAATGCGCGTTCGCTCGAGCAGCGCCAGGGGGAACTGCATGCCAAGGGTTTCGTCTCCGAGGAAGCGTTGACGCAGGCGCGCACGGGACGCGAGGCGGCAGAGGCAACGGTGGAGGCCGACCGCGCTGCGGTTCAGACCGCGCGCGTGGAGCTTTCTTACACGCGCATCGAAGCGCCGATCGGCGGGCGCGTGGGACGCGTGGCGCTGAAGCTCGGCAGCACGGTCAGCGCCAACGACGCCCGCGCGCTCGTGACCATCAATCGCATGGCGCCGATCAACGTGAGCTTCGCCGTGCCCGAGCGCCTGCTCGCCCAGGTACGCACGCCCCCTGGCGGCGAACCCCTGCGCGTCGGCGTGACGCTGGAGGGCGGCGAGGCGGCGCCCGTCCTCGGCCGGCTGAGTTTCGTCGACAATGCCGTGGACGCGCTGACCGGGACCATCCGCCTGCACGCGACATTCGACAACGCCGACCGGCGCCTGTGGCCCGGGCAGTTCGTCACCGTCACGCTCACGCTGGCGGAACAGGTGGATGCCGTGGTCGTTCCCGCTCAGGCCGTGCAGAACGGTCCCGACGGCGCGTACGTCTATGTGCTCCAGGTCGACCAGACCGCAGAGCTGCGGCCCGTGAAGGTGCAGCGCACCGAGGGGGAAAGCGCCGTGATCGCCGAGGGCGTGCAGCCGGGCGAGCAGGTGATCACCGCGGGACAGCTGCGCGTCACGCCGGGCGCGAAGGTGTCGGTGCGGAAGGGGTGACGGGCTTGACCACCACGAAGGCACGAAGACACGAAAGGAACAGAAACCATCCAACACAGAGGGCACAGAGGCACACGGAGGAACGGCGAAGAACGATAAGCTAGGTTTGCTCGGTGTCCCTCAGTGTCCTCTGTGTTAAAACAATCGCGCAGTTCTTTGTGTTCCTTGGTGCCTTGCGTGGCTAATGCCATATCGGAGCTGACGTGAATCTCTCCGAACCGTTCATCCGCCGCCCGGTCATGACCCTGCTGGTCATGGTCGGCCTGCTCGCCTTCGGCATCCTCGCCTACCGCAAGCTGCCGGTGGCGCAGCTGCCCAACGTCGATTTCCCCACGCTGCAGGTACGCGCCGAGCTCCCCGGCGCGAGTCCGGAGACGATGGCCACCGCGGTCGCCACACCGCTGGAGAAGCAGTTCTCGACCATTGCCGGGCTGGAGCAGATGACCTCCTCCAGCACGCAGGGCACCACCCAGATCACGCTGCAGTTCGAACTCGACCGCAACATCGACGCCGCCGCGCAGGACGTGCAGACGGCGATCTCGCTGGCCCGGCGCCAGTTGCCGCCGGACATGACGGTGCCACCGTCCTACCGCAAGGTCAATCCCGCGGACCAGGCGATCTACTACCTCGCGCTCACCTCGGACACGCTGCCGCTGTACCGCGTCAACGACTACGCGGAGACGCTGATGGCCCAGCGCATCTCCATGGTCAGCGGCGTGGCGCAGGTCCTGGTGTACGGCTCGCAGGCCTATGCGGTGCGGGTGCAGGTCGATCCCAAGGCGCTGGCCGCCCGCGGCATCGGCATCGACGAGGTCGAGCGGGCGCTCACCCAGAACAACCCGAATCTGCCGACCGGCGTGCTGGATGGCACGGACCGCTCCGCTTCGGTGATGACCAACAGCAAGCTGCAGGACGCGGCAGGCTTCGCCGAGGTCATCGTCGCCTATCGCAACGGGGCGCCGGTGCGCGTGAAGGACATCGGCCAGGCGGTCGACAGTGTGCAGAACAATCGCGTGGCCGCCTGGTTCAACGACAAGCGCGGCATCCTGCTCGGCATCCAGCGCCAGCCCGGCACCAACACCGTCGAGGTGGTGGATCGCATCAGGGAACTGATGCCGACCTTCCGCGAGCAGGTGCCGCCGGGCGTGAACATCGACGTGCTGTTCGACCGCACCGAGGGCATCCGCAATGCGGTGCACGAGGTGCAGTTCACGCTGGTCCTGGCGCTGGTCCTGGTGGTGATGGTCATCTTCCTGTTCCTGCGCAACCTCTCGGCCACGGTGATTCCCACCGCAGCGCTGCCGCTGTCCATTGTCGGCACCTTCGCCGTGATGTACATGTTCGACTTCAGCATCGACACCCTGTCGCTGCTGGCGCTGACGCTGTGCGTGGGGTTCGTGGTCGACGACGCCATCGTCGTGCTGGAGAACATCGCGCGCCACCTGGAATCGGGGAAAACGCCACTGCAGGCGACGCTGGACGGCTCGCGCGAGATCGCCTTCACTGTCCTGTCGATGACGCTGTCGCTCGCCGCGGTGTTCATCCCGGTGCTGTTCATGGGCGGCGTGGTGGGACGCCTGCTGCACGAGTTCGCCATCACCATCATGGCGGCCATCCTGATCTCCGGCTTCGTCTCGCTCACGCTCACCCCCATGCTGTGCGGCCGCTGGCTGCGGCCGGAGCACGGTCGCCGCCACGGACGCGCGTACATGGCGGTCGAGCGCGCCTTCGACGCGCTGCGCGATGGTTACGGGCGCACCCTGCGCATGACCATGCGCGCGCCGCGCCTGACCATGCTGGTGTTCGCGCTCACCAGTGCCGGGGCCATCTGGCTCGGGGTGACGATTCCGAAGGGCTTCCTGCCGGCCGAGGACACCGGGCAACTGTTCGCGTTCACCGAGGGCCCGCAGGACATGTCCTTCGAGTCGATGTATCGCCAGCAGCAGATCGTCGGGGCGACGATCCGCGAAAACCCGCACGTGCGCGACACCATGTCCTTCATCGGCGTGGGCGGCTCGAGCCTGCAGATGAACCTCGGACGCATCGTCATCACCCTCGACCCGCGCAGTCAGCGGCCGTCCGCCGACGAGATCATGCAAACCCTGCGTCCGCAGCTGAGCGACATCCCCGGTCTGAAGGTGTTCCTGCAAAACCTGCCGACCATCCGGCTGGGCGGCGTGATCACCAAGAGCCAGTATCAGCTCGCTCTGCAGAGCGCCGACCTGGACGAATTGTACGAGTGGGCCCCGAAGATCGAGGCGCGGATGCGCTCGATTCCCGGTATCCAGGACGTCGCCTCCGATCTGCAGATCCGGAACACGCAGATCGAGGTCCGCATCCTGCGCGACAAAGCGTCCGCGCTCGGCGTCACGCCCGAGCAGATCGAGAATGCGCTGTTCAATGCGTACGGCTCGCGGCAGGTTTCCACCATCTACACACCGAGCAACGAATTCTGGGTCGTACTCGAACTCGCGCCCGAGTACCTGCGCGAGGCATCGACGCTCGACCTGCTGCACGTGCGCTCCTCCAGGGGACAACTGGTTCCCCTGGGAGCAGTCGCGAGCATCGAGACCTCGGTCGGCCCGTTGTCGATCAACCATCTGGGCCAGCTTCCCGCGGTGAACCTGTCGTTCAACCTCGCACCCGGCGTCGCCCTGAGCGAGGGCGTCGCACGCGCCAGCGCCGCCATCGCGGAGTTGCGCGCACCTGCGACACTCAGCACCCTGTTCCAGGGCACCGCTCAGGCGTTCCAGGATTCGCTGGTCGGCATGCCCATGCTGCTGGTCATGGCAGTATTCGTCATCTACCTGATCCTGGGCATACTGTACGAGAGCCTGATCCATCCGCTCACCATCCTCTCCGGGCTGCCCTCGGCGGTGTTGGGCGCGCTG
The DNA here is from genome assembly GCA_964570955.1 of uncultured Burkholderiales bacterium. GTDB lineage: Bacteria > Pseudomonadota > Gammaproteobacteria > Burkholderiales > SHXO01 > SHXO01. The sequence continues at coordinate 12,650 of CAZNBS010000058.1, forward strand.
CTCACGCTGTGGCTGTTCCATCCCGAACTGGACATCTACGGTTGGGTGGGCCTGCTCATGCTGATCGGCATCGTGAAGAAGAACGCGATCATGATGATCGACTTCGCCATCGAACGGCAACGCGAGGCTGCCGGTTCCCCGGCGGAAGCGATCTTCCAGGCGGCGCTGACACGCTTCCGACCGATCATGATGACGACCATGGCCGCCCTGGTCGGCACCCTGCCGATCGCCCTGGCGTTCGGCGGCGGCGCCGAGGCGCGCCGGCCGCTGGGGCTGGCGGTGGTCGGCGGCCTGGTGGTCTCGCAGGTCCTGACGCTCTACATCACCCCCGTCATCTACGTCTACATGGAGCGGTTCCAGACGTGGTGGTCGGGCCGCCGCGGGGTGCGGCCGAGCCGCGCCCCGGCATGACTTGATCTGGATCAGAGGAAGCGCGCGCGGGCGGCCGCGCCGCCGGCGCGCGTCCTATCATTCCCGCACACGAACTCCGGAGGAGACCATGGAAGACAGCGTGAAGTACGTGCTCGACGAGAGTCAGATCCCGCGCACCTGGTACAACATCGCGGCGGATCTGCCGACGCCCCTTCCCGCGGTGCTGCATCCCGGCACGCAGCAGCCGATCGGCCCCGACGATCTCGCACCGCTGTTCCCGATGTCGCTGATCATGCAGGAGGTCAGCACGGAGCGTGAGATCGAGATTCCCGATCCGGTGCGGGAGGTGTACCGGCAATGGCGTCCCGCTCCACTGTTCCGGGCGCGGCGGCTGGAACAGGCGCTGCAGACGCCGGCACGGATCTACTACAAGTACGAGGGGGTGAGCCCGGCAGGCAGCCACAAGCCCAACACGGCGGTGCCACAAGCGTTCTACAACAAGCAGGCCGGGGTCAAGCGCATCACCACCGAAACCGGCGCCGGCCAATGGGGCTCTTCGCTGGCCTTCGCGGGTGCGCTGTTCGACCTGGAGATCGAGGTCTTCATGGTCAAGGTTTCCTACAACCAGAAGCCCTACCGGCGCGCGTTGATGGAGACCTACGGTGCCCGCTGCATCGCCAGCCCTTCGATGGAGACAGAAGTCGGACGCCGCATCCTCGGGGCAACGCCCGACAGCAACGGCAGCCTCGGCATCGCCATCTCCGAGGCAGTGGAGATCGCCGCGCAGCGCGACGACACCAAGTACGCGCTGGGCTCGGTGCTGAACCACGTCTTGCTGCATCAGACGGTGGTGGGCCAGGAGGCGATGAAGCAGCTCGAGCTGGCCGACGACTACCCCGACGTCATCGTCGCCTGCACCGGCGGTGGCTCGAACTTCGCGGGCATCGCCTTCCCTTTCATGGGCGAGGAACTGCGCGGTGGGCGCAAGGTGCGCATCGTCGCCGTGGAACCCGCCGCCTGCCCGAGCCTTACGCGCGGGAAGTACGCGTACGACTTCGGCGATACCGGCCATCTGACGCCGCTGGTGAAGATGCACACGCTCGGCTCGACGTTCATTCCGCCGGGATTCCACGCGGGCGGCCTGCGCTACCACGGCATGGCACCGCTGGTCTCGCACGTCAAGCAACTGGGGCTGATCGAGGCGCGGGCCTACCATCAGACCGCGTGCTTCGAGGCGGGCGTATTCTTTGCGCGCCACGAAGGCATCGTCCCTGCGCCGGAGGCGAATCACGCCGTGAAGGGTGCGATCGACGAGGCCTTGCGCTGCAAGGAGGAGGGCGTGAGCCGGGCGATCCTATTCAACCTGTGCGGCCACGGCCACTTCGACATGCAGGCCTACGCTGATTACTTTGCCGGCAAGCTGGTCGACCACGACTACGACGAGCAGGAACTGGCGATGGCGCTCTCGGGGCTGCCAAGCGTGAAGGAGGCGGCGTAGGCCGCACCAACTGCCGGTGTTCACCGGCGCGACGCAGACCGCGTCGCGCCGGCCGCGGTCGGACTGATCAGGATGCCATCAGCCTGCCGCTGTAGTCGGGCGCCGGCCCGCGCACCAACGTGACGGGCACGTCCGCCAAGTGCAGCACCTTGGTGGACACGGACCCGAGCAGCATGCCCATGAGCTTGCCGTGTCCGCGCGTGCTCATGACGATGGCGTCGCACTCGAGTTCGCGCGCACGCCCGACGATGATCTCCGCCGCGTCGCCCACGGCACGATGCACGGTGAAGGACACGCCGGCCCCACGCAGCAGATCCACGGCACCCGCAAGCGCCTTGTCGCTCGCTTCGTAGTAATAGGTGTCCACGTCCACCGGGGCGAGTTTCGCCATGCCCGTCCCCGAAAACAGATCCGCCTGCACGTTGAGCAGGTGAATCTCGCGTGCGGCGCCGGCCTTGGCGAGCCGGATCGCCTCCTTGACCGCAGCCTCTGCACGCACGGAGCCATCGACCGGAACGAGTATTTTTTGCATGCTTCTCCTCCATCGGGCTGGGTGAATGCGTATTTGAGCGCGGACGCGCGGTCCCGGCAACGATCCAGATCAAACATTGCGAGCCATGCGCGGAGGCACGCTCGCGCGACAATCGCCTTGCCGGTTCCCCGCCGGTCCGCAATGCGCGTGTCACGCCCCCGACGCCTGGTTCTCGTCGCGACCCGCGCTGATGCTTCGTCACGCTGGGAGAGACGACCGGGATCGCCTTGCGCCTGGGTCCGATCGGACCCAGGCCTTTCTCGCCGTCGTGCTCGACGCGCTTGCCTCCGCCCGGTGAGGCGTCACCCCAACGCAGGCAGAAAGCCGGACAGGGCGTGAATGAGCACGCCGATGGCACCGCCGATCAGGGTACCGTTTACCCGGATGTACTGCAGATCACGCCCGATCGCCAGTTCGATGCGGCGCGTGAACACCCCGGTATCCCAACGGCGCACGGTGTCTTCGATGAGCGCGGCCACAGCCTGACGTCGCCGTCGCACCAGCTCCGCCAGCACCCGGCGCAACCAGGCATTGAACGCCTCCGACACCGCATCGTCGGCGAGCAGGTTCTCGCCGATCGCGCGCACCGCATCCTGCAGACCGGCCTGCAGGCGGGAATCCGGCGAGCGCACATCCTCACGCAAGCGCTCGCGCAGCGTGTCCCACACCTGATTCAGGTACTCGCCCAGAGCCGGATGGCCCAGCAGCGCCTGTTTCAGCCGCTCGGCGCGCGCACGCTGCTCGGGCGACTCGCGCAGCGCGACGACGTAGCCGTCCAGCATCGCGGCAAAGCGCTGGCGCCAGGCGTGCTGCGGATCCGCACCGATCTCGGCGAGCGCCTCCTCCGCCGCGCGCATGATCCGATCCGAGATGGCCTCGTCCACGCCGAGCTTCTGCCACAACCATGCCGTCTTCTCGCGCACCTTGGCGCGGATCTCGGGTTCCGAGGACTCGAGGAGGTGCCGCGCCTGCGCCAGCAACTCGTCCAGCAGGCGCTGGTGCTGGCCGCTTGCGGCCAGGATCTCCAGCACGTTGGCCGCGAGCGGCGCGAGCTCGATGCGTTCCAGCGCCGCGGACAGGTTGCGCTTCACGAAGTGGCGCGCCGGTTCCTCTGCCACGGTATCGAGGATCTGCGGGACGCAGCGCGCAACGTGCGCCACGAGGGGATCGGTGCGGGACGGATCGGCGAGCCAGCGTGCGGCGATGCGCGCGAAGTCGAGGTCCGTCAGACGCGCGAGGACCACCTCGTCGGACAGGAAGTTGCGCTGCACGAACTCGCCCAGCGTGCGGCCGATCCGGTCCTTGTTCTGGGGCACGATGGCGGTGTGCGGGAGCGGGACGCGAAGCGGATGCCGGAACAGCGCCGTCACCGCGAACCAGTCTGCCAGTCCGCCGACCAGGGCCGCCTCGCAGAAGGCGCGCAGATAGCCGAGCGCCGGATGCCGCTGCTCCACCATCCGGGCGAACACGTACACGACGGCCATTGCAGCGAGCAAGAGCGACGCGGCGCGCTGCATCCGGCGCAGTTGACGGGCGCGCACGGCGTCGTCGCGCGGCTCGCTGGAATCGTACTCACTCATCGAAGCATGCTCACGATCCCGACAGCAAGGCGTGGGCGATGCCGAAGTAGATCAGCAGCGACAGGACATCCTGGACGATCGTCGCGATCGGTCCGCTGCCGTATGCCGGATCGCGACCGACATGGGCGAGCAGCCAGGGAAGCACAAGTCCCACGGTGGTGGCCAGGGTACCGGCCGCCAGCAGGGACAGTGCAACCACTGCGCCCAGACGCACGTCGCCGAAGGCAACCCAGATCATGGGGAAGCTCGCTGCGCCGAGCGTGAGCCCGATGAGCATTCCGGTGCGCATCTCCCCGGCCACGAGCGTGCGCAGAGGTACGTGACTGAGGGACAGTCCGCGTACCGTGATCGCCTCGGTCTGCGTTCCGATCGCGTCGGCCAGATAGACGATGCCGGGGATGAAGAACGCGAGGGCGACGCGGGAGGACAGCGCCGCCTCGAACGACGCGACGACGTAGGTGGCGAACACGCTGCCCATCAGCCCGAGAAGCAGCCACGGGAGTCGATCGCGTGCGCGTCGCACCGGCGGCGCCTCCATCGCACCGCGCGCCTGCGCCGTTTCCTCCCGAATTCCGGCGAGGCGGTGGATGTCTTCCACGTGCTCGCGGCGCAGCACACGCAGCAGCGTACGCGGCGGCATCGCGCCCACGAGACGGCCGTGCACGTCGGTGATCGGCACCGCAACGAGCCCGTGGCGCAGGGCGTGCGAGGCGATCCGCTCCTGCGACCAGGACGGGTGCGCCGGCAGCGGCGCACTCATCAACGTGCCCAGCGCTTGTTCGCGCCGCGCCGCAAACAGCCGGGCCAACTCGATGCGCCCGATCAGCACGCCGCCGGCATCGAGGACGTACACGCAGTCGACGTGGTCGAAGCCGCCCGCTTCCAGCATCGCCATCGCCTCGCCCACCGTCGCCGTGGGAGCGGCCGTCGGCACCCGACGCGCCAGCCCCGCATCTGCGTCGGCTCGCCCGCTCACCGGCCGGCCCCGCGCCCGCCGTCTCCCGCATGCCGCCTGCAAACACCGAGCCGCGTGCAGTTGTCAATGTGAACGGGGCAAAGCGCCGTGCGTTTACAGTGTCGTAACCGGAACAAGGGCGCGCCCGCTTGTCCCCGCGACGGGTCCCCACTAGACTTCCGCCGAGACCTGAGAAGAGTAAGAATCATGATCGTTTACGATTTGTTGTGCGAGAATGCCCATCGCTTCGAGGGGTGGTTCGCCTCCCCCGAGGCCTTCTCGCATCAGCACGACGCCGGTCAGCTGGCATGTCCGATGTGCGGCTCCTCCAGCGTGCAGAAGCAACCCTCCGCGCCGTATGTCCGTTCCGGCGGCGGCAATGACAACGGCCAGGCCGTGCTGGCAAACCCCGAACTGCTCGAAACCATGCGCAAGAAGTTCGTCGAATTCGTCCTGCAGCACACCGAGGACGTCGGCGGACGCTTCGCCGAGGAAGCACGCGCCATCCACTACAAGGATGCGCCGGACCGCGCGATACGCGGCCAGGCGTCGCAACAGGACACGAAGGCGTTGCAGGAGGAGGGCATCGAGGTGTTCGCCCTGCCCGTCCCGGTACTGCCCAAAGACAAGCTGCACTAGCGTCCGGTCCGTCGCCGGCGCACGTTCCGCTCATGCCCGCGCTCCCGCCCCTGCTCGTGCTGGGCGCAGGTGTGGTCATCGTCTCCACCGCCTCCATCCTCATCCGCCTCGCCCAGGCCGAGGGGGCGCATTCCCTGACCATCGCCGCAGTCCGCCTCGGGTTGGCCACTGCCGTGCTGCTGCCTGCGGCCTTGCGCGCGGCGCACGCGAACCTGCCGGCGCTGCGTGCGCGCGATCTGTTTCTCGCCCTCGGATCCGGCGCGCTGCTGGCCATCCACTTCTGGTCCTGGATCGAATCGCTACAGCATACATCCGTGGCAAGCAGCACGATCCTCGTCACCACCAATCCGCTGTGGGTCGCGCTCGCTGCCGCGCTGTTCCTGGGCGAACGTCCCGGGCGCGCCGCCATCGCAGGAATCGGACTGTCGCTGGTGGGGACCGCGCTCACGTTCGTCGCGGATGTGCAGCACGTCGCGACGAACCGCGCGCCGCTGCTCGGCAATACGCTCGCGCTCGTCGGGGCGCTCGCCGCATCCGGTTATCTGCTCGCCGGCCGCGCGTTGCGCACGCGTCTGCCACTGATCCTGTACATCACCGTGGCATACGGTTGCGGCGCCCTGCTGCTCGGCATCGCGCACACGCTGTCCGGCACGCCGGCAGCCGGGTTGTCTTCCCTCGCGTGGCTGCTCATGGCCGCCCTCGCACTCGGACCGCAGCTGCTGGGGCATACGGCGTTCAACTACGCCTTGCGTCACCTGTCCGCGACATTCGTCGCCCTCGCCATCCTCGGCGAGCCGGTCGGCTCTGCCCTGCTCGCGTGGCTGTTATTCGACGAGCGCTTCGGCGGCGTGCAACTGGCCGGCTTCGCTCTGTTGCTCTGCGGTATCTATCTCGCTGCACGCGGCGAACGACACGTGGTTGCCGCCTCACAGGGAGTCCGGCAGACGCAACAGAAGTAGCAGCCGCACCGCTCGGCTGCCAATGCTGCGAAGCAACCAGAACCGCTTCGTGCGCGGGGCGGAAAGCCCTTGCTCTACGGATTTCACCGGTACTACAGTATGCCTCGGCCATCATGCGTCGAGCGCAGTTCGGCCAGCCCGCCTGCGGCATGAGACCAGGAAGCACCTTCCAACAACAAGGGAGAGGAGAGTCCATGGAATTCAACATACTGCAAGCGTTCAAAGGGTTGAAGGACAAACCCATGAATCCGTTCAACGCAGACGAGATCGGCACGTCGTTGTTCATGGCGGGGAACATGGGCGATCAGATCTCGGCGAAGATGGACGGCTACGCCGCCAGGGCCGGGATGTCGCGGCGGAGCTTCATCCGCTCGTCGCTGGGATTGTCTGCCGCGATGCTCGCCGCCAACGAAGTCACCGGCATGAAGTTCTTCGAGGTCGGCGAGGCGGAGGCCGCCGACGTCGACGCGAAGAAGGAAGCGATCCAACTTGCACGCGCGAGCAGCGACTTCGTCGTCGACGCGCACACTCACGTCTGTACGCGCCCCGGGCACTACGTGCTGGGGGAGAACACCAACGAGCGGGGCATGTGGTTCGTCCAGCTGCTCGACGACCTGGGCAAGGCGTTCGGACTGCCCAATGGCACGCGCGACATGAACGTCGAGAACTACGGGAAGCTCATCCTGAAGGAGTCGGACACCACCGTCGGCATCTTCAACCCGTTCGGCTTCAAGGAGCACTACGGCAACCAGGACATGATCCCCATGGAATATCAGGTCCAGGTTCGCAACAACTGGCCCGATAGCACCATCATGCTGGCCGGCGGGCTCACCCCCAATCAGGGACTGGGGGAGACGCTCGATCGCCTGCGCATGTACGTGAGCGATTACAAGATCTCGGGTCTGAAGCTGTATACGTTCGATGCCACCGACAAGAAGGGATGGTGGTTCGACGACGAGAAGCTGGCCTATCCGATCTGGGAGGAGTGCCGCAAGCTGGGCGTGAAGAACATCGGCTGCCACAAGGGTATTCCGTTCGGACAGTTCTACGCGCGCTATGCGCACTGCGAGGATTTCGACGCGGCGGCGGACGACTTCCTCGACCTGAACTTCATCGCCTACCACTCCGCATGGCCGTATCACAACGAGCTGGCGGCGTTGAAGGGCTTCAAGCCGCAGCGCAAGAACCTGTACTGCGAAGTCGGGTCCACGTTCGCCGCCACGGTCACCAGCCGTCCACTCGAGTGCGCCCACGTGCTCGGCACGCTGCTGCGGGACCTCGGACCCGACTACGTGCTGTGGGGCACCGACTCGCTGCTTTGGGGCAATCCGCAGTGGCAGATCGAGGCATTCCGCAAGTTCCAGATCCCAGATCAGCTGGTCGAAGGTCACGGCTATCCGAAGATCACGCCGGAAATCCGGCGCAAGGTGTTCGGCGAGAATGCCGCGCGCCTGTGGAACATCGACAAGACCAAGGCCATGCAGGCGAAGGCCGACATCGTCGCCAAGGCGTTTGCCTGAGCGGCAATCGGTGCAGTGCGGGCCGACCCGAGGGTCGGCCCGTTTTTGTCCACACTCGCGAACACGAGTCCGGGAGACCCACGTGCCCACCTACGAATACGCATGTGACCCGTGCCTGACCATCTATCGCACGCGGCATGGCATGAACGAGAAGGGGCCGCAATCCTGCGGCAAGTGTCAGGGTCCGCTGCGCAAGCTGCTGTCCGCACCGCACGTGAACGTGCGCAACTACGGCGGCCCGACCGAGGCCAAGTATGCCAATCTGTCGGCGAGCGACGAGATCGCCAAGGAGAAGGAACTGCAGAAGGTCTACGAGACCATCTGGGTCCCGCCGGAGGTCAAGCACAGTCCCTGGGACGACGATCACACCCACTGAGAGGAACCTGCCATGGCGGTTCAGGCGCGCGCTGCGACGGCACTTGCCTGTGCGTTGAGCGCGCCGTGGCTGTTGGCGGCAGCCCTGGACCGGTTGCCGGCGGCGGCGTTGTCGGCGGGACCGTTCACGGTTGCAGAAGCCGGGCCGGGCAGCTACCTCGTCCCGCTGCCCACACTCACCAAGGAACAGTCAGCGACGTTCGCCGCCGGACACGAGCAGTTCAACGAAGTCTGGGTGGTCGCGCCGGATCCAGGCGGCGTATGGGGGCTGGGTCCGACCTTCAACGAGGATCGCTGCGTGCGCTGCCATGAGCACAACGGCCGCGCACGCGCTCCGCACGAGGGCGGGCAGGCGGCCCGCGGCATGCTCGTCCGCCTCAGCATTCCTGGCCGCTCCGCAGAGGGCGCACCGCTGCCGCATCCCGTGTACGGCGATCAGCTGCAGAACCGCGGGATCGAGGGGCGCGTGCCGGCCGAAGGACAGGCCTCGTTCGCCTACGAGGAGCGCGAGGTACGCTTCGCCGATGGCGACAGGGTCCACCTGCGCGCGCCGAGAATTTCCTACGAGCAACTACTATTCGGCGCCTTCGATGCGAACGTCCTGACCTCGCCCCGGGTCGCGCCGGCGATGGTCGGACTCGGGCTGCTCGAAGCCGTCCCCGAGGAGGCGCTGCTGGCGATCGCGCAGGATCAGCCAGCGCACGGCATCAGCGGACGGCCCAACCGGGTGTGGGACATGGAGAACGAGCAGACCGTGATCGGCCGCTTCGGCTGGAAGGCCAACCAGCCGAACATTCGTCAGCAGGTGGCCGCTGCCTTCCATGCGGACATCGGCGCGACGACCTACATGTTCCCCGAGGAGAACTGCCCCGGCGCGCAGAAGGAATGCCTGGACCTGCCTTCGGCGAGCAAATGCGGCGGGCAGGGCGGCTGC
>CAZNBS010000059.1:0-21994 GCA_964570955.1 uncultured Burkholderiales bacterium
CCAGATCAGCGCGTCGTCGTGATTGCGCATGGTGGCGGAGGGTCGCGCGGCAGTTGCGATCACGAGTGCGCCACCAGTTTGTGGACCGCCTGCACGAATGCCTGTGCACGATGCTCGTAGTCGCGGAACATGTCGAAGCTCGCACAAGCGGGAGACAGCAGCACCACATCGCCTTCGCGCGCGCGCTCGTGACCGGCGCGAACCGCCTCGTCCATGTCGCGCGCGCGCACCAGCGGCACGTCGATTCCCGCCACCGCCTCGGCAATGCGCGCAGCGTCGCGGCCGATCAGCACAACTGCCCTCGCCTGACGTGCGACGGGGTCTTTCAGTGGCGTGAAGTCCTGGCCCTTGCCGTCGCCGCCGGCGATGAGGATCACTTTCTGGCGCATGCCGTTGAGCGCCGCGACCGTCGCGCCAACATTGGTGCCCTTGGAGTCGTCGTAGAAAGTGATCCCGTCGATCTCTGCGACCTTTTGCACTCGGTGCGGCAGGCCTTCGAAGCGCGACAGCGCCTCGAGCAGCGGCGCGTAGGGAAGGTCCACCGCGCGCGTCAGCGCCAGTGCGGCGAGCGCGTTCGCGGCGTTGTGCAGGCCGGAGACGCGCAAGCGGGAAACCGGCATCAGCCGCTGCTGCCCCTGCGCCAGCCACATGTCGGTGCCGCTACCCGCCAGTCCCCAGTCGTTATCGCCCTGCGGCGCGTCGAGACCGAAGGTGAAGACCCGCCGCCCGGGGATGACCATGCCGCGCGACCACGCGTCCTGCCGGTTGACGACCTGCACGCCGTCTCCGCGGAAGATGCGGGCCTTGGCCTGCGCGTACTCATGCATGCCTGCGTACCGGTCCAGGTGGTCTTCGCTGAGGTTCAGACACGCGGCCACGTGCGCATTCAGGCTCGATGTCGCCTCGAGCTGGAAGCTCGACAGCTCGAGCACGAAAGCGATCGGCGCTGCCGTCGCCTTCGCGCACACGACCGCCTGCGCGGCATCGAGCACGGGCAGTCCGATGTTGCCGGCGACCACGGTCTCGAGGCCCGCCGCCCGGCACATGGCACCTGCCATCTCCGTCACGGTGCTCTTGCCGTTCGAACCCGTGATGGCGACGATGCGGGTCGCGCGGGACAGCGGGAGGGACTGGGCGAACAGCTCGATGTCGCCCACCACGGCGATGCCGCGCACCCGCGCCTCGCTCAGCGCGGGCGCAGTCATGGGCAGACCCGGGCTGAGCGCGATCAGCTCCACCTGCTCGAACAGTCCGGGGGGAAAATCGCCGGTGCTCACGCCCACCTGCGGATGCTCCTGGCGAAGCTGTGCCAGGCATGGCGGCGCGGCACGCGTGTCGGCCACGCGCACGCGCGCGCCGGCACACACCAGCCAGCGCACCATCGACAGGCCGCTGACGCCGAGCCCCAGGACGAGAACGTGTTTGCCGGCGAGATTCATCGCAGCTTCAATGTGGACAGGCCGACCAGCACCAGCATCATCGTGATGATCCAGAAGCGCACCACGACCTGGTTTTCTTTCCAGCCCTTCAGCTCGTAGTGGTGGTGCAGGGGCGCCATGCGGAAGATGCGCTTGCCGGTGAGCTTGAACGAGGCCACCTGCAGCATGACCGACAGCGTCTCCATGACGAACACGCCGCCCATGATGAACAGCACGATCTCCTGGCGGCAGATCACGGCAATCGTGCCCAGCGCCGCGCCTAGCGCCAGCGCGCCGACGTCGCCCATGAATACTTCCGCCGGGTAGGCGTTGAACCACAGGAAGGCGAGGCCGGCACCTGCCATCGCGCCGCACACGATGGTCAGTTCGGAAGCGCCGGGAATGTGCGGAAATCCGAGGTAGCGCGAGAACACCGCGTGGCCGGCGACGTAGGCGAATACGCCCAGCGCGCCGCCGACCATGACCGTGGGCAGGATGGCCAGACCGTCCAGGCCGTCGGTCAGGTTCACCGCATTGCTGCTGCCGACGATGACGAAGTAGGTCATCACGATGAAGCCCCACACGCCGAGCGGATAGGCAACGTGCTTGAAGAAGGGCACGATGAACTCGGTCTGCGCGGGCAGGTTGGTGCTGAACGCGAGAAACGCCGCGGCGCCCATTCCGATCACCGACTGCCAGAAGTACTTGGCCTTGGCCGACATGCCCTTCGGATTGCGATAGACCACCTTGCGGTAATCGTCCACCCATCCGACCAGGCCGAAGCCAAGGGTCACCACCAGCACCACCCACACGAAGCGGTTGGACAGATCGGCCCACAGCAGCGTGCTCACCGCGATGCCCACCAGGATCAGCGCACCGCCCATTGTCGGCGTGCCCGCCTTGGTCAGATGGGACTTGGGCCCGTCGTCGCGCACCGCCTGACCGATCTTGTAGGCGGTGAGCTTGCGGATCATCGCCGGTCCGACGATGAAGGCGAATACGAGCGAGGTCAGGGTTGCCAGCACCGCACGCAGCGTGATGTAGTTGAACACGTTGAACGCGCGGATGTCCTGCGCAAGCCACTGGGCGAGCAGGAGCAGCATGTCAGTGTCCCCCCTCGTCGGCACCGGCGCCGTCGACCAGGCGGTTCACCACCCGCTCCATGCGCATGAAGCGCGAGCCCTTCACCAGGACCGTGGTGCCGGGCGCAAGCAGCGGCATGAGCTCGGCGCACAGGGCGTCGAGATCCTGGAACGCATCCGCGCCGCGGCCGAAGGCCTGCGCCGCACGCGCGGCCAGTTCTCCGAGTGTGAACAGGCGCTCGATGCCGGCCTCGCGCGCCGCCTCGCCCAGCTCCTCGTGCATTCGGCCTGCATCGCCGCCCAGTTCGCCCATGTCGCCCATCACGAGCACACGCGGCGCTGCGGCCTGCGCGAGCACCGCGATCGCGGCCCGCATCGAATCGGGATTGGCGTTGTACGTGTCGTCGATCACGCGCGCACCCGCCTTCCCGGGCTTGCTCTGCAACCGCCCCGTCGCACCCTCGAACGTGACAAAGCCCCGGACCACGGCCGCGGCCGGCACTTCCAGGGCATACGCCGCCGCACACGCCGCCAGTGCATTGCGCAGGTTGTGCAGCCCGGGCACGGGCACGCGCACCCGGTACTGGTCGCTTGGCGTGGACACCGAGAGTTCGTCGCCGGAGACGCTGCCGCGCACCCGCGCCGCCGCGCCGATGCCGAAGTCCACCACGCGCCGCCCGCGGTTCAGTCCGCGCCAGTACTCGGCGAAGTCGTCGTCGGCATTGATCAGCGCCACCCCGCCGGCAGGGAGCCCTTCGTAGATCTCGCCCTTGGCCTGCGCGATGGCTTCGCGCGAACCGAGTTCGCCGATGTGCGCGGTGCCGGCGTTGTTCACCAGCGCGGCCGTGGGGGAGGCAAGCGTGGTCAGATAGCGGATCTCACCCAGATGGTTCATGCCCATCTCGAGCACGGCGTAGCGGTGGTGGCTGCGCAGGCGCAGCAACATCAGGGGCATGCCGATGGCGTTGTTCAGATTGCCGCTGGTTGCGAGCACGGCGTCCTCTCCCACGTGGGCGCGCAGGATGGCCGCGAGCATTTCCTTGACCGTCGTCTTGCCGTTGCTGCCGGTGACCGCGACGAGCGGCAGCGTGAATCGATTGCGCCACGCAGCCGCGAGGCGACCGAGCGCCTGCAGCGTATCGTCGACCAGAATGAGCGGCACGCCGTGATCCGCGACCACCCGCGCGTCGTCCACCATCGCCGCGACCGCGCCGCTGTCGAGCGCGTGTCGCACGAAGCCGTGGCCGTCGTGGCGCTCTCCGCGCAACGCGACGAACAGGTCCCCGTGCGCGACCTGCCGGCTGTCGGTGGTCACGCCGTGGAAGCTCACGTTCGGACCGCGGCGTCCGGCGCCGATGTCGCGGGCGGCGCGGTCGAGGTCGAGCACGCTCAGGCCTCCAGCGCGCGCAGGGCTGCGCGTGCGACGTCGACGTCTGAGAACGGCAGGCGTGTGCCGCCGATCTCCTGGTACGACTCGTGTCCCTTGCCGGCGATGAGGACGATGTCCTCCTGCGCCGCGCTGGCCAGCGCGCGATGAATCGCACTGGCACGATCCGCTTGCACCTCGTAGGTCGGATGCGCGCCCGCCTCGATCTGCCGGATGATCTCGAGCGGATCCTCGCCGCGCGGGTTGTCGCTGGTGATCACCGACAGATCCGCCAGGCGCGTCGCCACCTCGCCCATGAGCGGCCGCTTGCCCGGATCACGTTCTCCGCCGCAGCCGAATACGCAGATCAGCCTCCCGCCGACGGGGAGCACGCCGCGCAGCGTCTCCAGGACCTTCTGCAGCGCGTCGGGCGTATGCGCGTAGTCCACGATGACCACGGGCCTGCCCGGCATCTGCAGCTGCTGCAGACGCCCCGCGACGGGCTCGAGTTCGGCCAACGACTCGGCCGCCTCGTGCAGGTCCAGACCCGCCGCGAGCAGCATCCCGAGCACGCCGAGCACGTTGTAGGCATTGAAGCCGCCGAGGAGCCTGCTGCGGATCGCGGCCGGACCCCAGGGCGTCTCGATCTCCAGCGACAGGCCGCGACGGCTGAGATCGAGCCGATGGCCGGCAATCTCGCCCTTGCCCAGCCCGTAGCCGAGCACGTCCACGCGCGAGCGGTCGAGCGAGGCGGCGAGGCGGGCACCGAACGCGTCGTCCAAGTTGACGACCGCGTGCTTCAGGCCCGGCCACCGGAACAGCCTGGCTTTGGCTGCACCGTAATCCTCCATGGATCCGTGGTAGTCCAGGTGATCGCGAGAAAGATTGGTGAACAGCGCGGCCGCGAAGGCCACGCCGTTCACCCGGCCCTGGTCGAGCCCATGGGAGGAGACTTCCATCGCCACGCCGGAGGCGCCGCCGGCGAGCAGTTCGGACAGGTACTCGTGCACCGACGCGGCATCTGGCGTGGTATGCGATGCGGGCTGCAGCGCACCGGGGAAGCCGTTGCCCAGCGTCCCCAGCACGGCGGTCGCGCGCCCGCGGCGCCCGAGGGCGTGCGCGATCCAGTGCGAGCAGGAGGTCTTGCCATTGGTGCCGGTCACGCCGGCCACCCACAGGTGCTGCGAGGGTCGGCCGTACACGTGATCGGCAATGCAACCGAGCTTGCCGCGTACGTCGTCCATCGCGAGGTTGGGCACGTCCCAGCGACGGTCCCACTCGAAACCGGCACGTTCCCAGATTACGGCGACGGCACCCGCGCGCAGCGCCTGGGCGATGAAGCGACGGCCATCGCTGCGCTCGCCTGGGAAGGCCACGAATAGGTCTCCGGTGCGCACCTTGCGGCTGTCGGCACGCACGCCCTGCGGACGCACGCCGAGCGCGTCGAGCGCGGTCAGGTCGGCCGGTGGGGCGGCGCTCATACCTCTTCCTTGACCTGCGTCGCGGAGTCGACCGGTTCGAGGACCATGGCCGGTGCATCGGGCGCCACGTGCATCGTGCGCAGCGCTTCGGAGATGACCGCGCTGAACACCGGGGCGGCGACCACTCCGCCGTAGTAGTGACCCTTGGTCGGTTCGTCGATCATGACTGCGACGATCAGGCGCGGATCCGACACCGGCGCGAGACCGACGAAGGAGGAAACGTGCCGATCGTCGGCGTAGCGGCCGCCTTCGAGCTTGCGCGCGGTGCCGGTCTTCCCCGCCACCCGATAGCCCATCACCTGCGCGCGCACTGCGGTTCCGCCCGGTTGGACCACGGTCTCGAGCATGGTCCGCACCGCATTCGCCGTTCCCGGGGACATGACTGACGTCCCTTTCCCGGGCGCCTCCCGTCGCAGGAGGGAGAGCGGCTGCAGCGTCCCCTCGCCGGAGAACACGGTGTAGGCGCGGGCCAGTTGCAGCAGCGACACCGATATCCCGTGTCCGTAGGACAGCGTCGCCTGCTCGATCGGACGCCAGCGCTGGAAATCGCGCAGCCGCCCGCCGACTTCGCCCGGGAACCCGACCTGCGGCGCGGCGCCGAACCCGACCTTGTTGAGGAGCTGCCAGAGCTGCTCGCCGGACATCGAGAGCGCAATCTTGGCCACCCCGACGTTCGACGAACGCTGAATCACCTCCGACACGGTGAGCATCCCGGCGGGATGTACATCGCGGATGCGGCGATCGCCGACGACCAGATAGCCGGGCGCCGTCTGGATGCGGCTCTCCGGCCGTACCAGCCGCGCCTCGAGCGCAGCAGCCACGGTGAACGGCTTGAGCGTGGAGCCCGGCTCGAACAGGTCTGTGATCGCTCGGTTGCGCGTACGATCCGGCGTGCGCAGCGCGCGCGCATTGGGGTCGTAGTCGGGCGCGTTGGCGAGCGCCAGGACCTCGCCGGTCCTGCTGTCGAGCACCACGATCGCGCCGGCCTTGGCGCCGTGCTCCTTCACCGCCGCCTTCAGCTCGCGATATGCGAGGTATTGCAGCTTGCTGTCGATCGACAGCACGAGGTCCTGCCCCTCCAGCGGCGGACGCACGTTCTCGCCCGCCTCGATGACGCGGCCGAGGCGATCCTTGATCACGCTGCGGCTTCCGGGCTTGCCCGCGAGCCAATCCTCGTACGCGAGTTCGATGCCTTCCTGGCCGTGGTCGTCGATGTCGGTGAAGCCGATCAGGTGGCTCGCGACGGCACCGGCGGGATAGTAGCGCTTGTACTCGCGACGCAACCCGATCCCGGACAGGCGAAGCTGGACCACCCGCGCCGCGACATCCGGGGGCAGATGCCGCTTGAGGTAGACGAAGCCGCGCGTCTTCGCCGCCAGGCGCTGGCGCAGTTGGGCATCGGACATCCCCAGCAACGCGGCGAGCTGACGGCGCTGCACCGCGCTCATGCGCACGTCCTGTGGACTGGCAAAGACCGACTCGACCGGCGTGGAGATGGCGAGCAGCTCGCCGTTGCGATCGGTGATGCGGCCGCGATGCGCGCTCAGCTCGAGCGAGCGCGCGTAGCGCATGGCGCCCTCGTGCTGCAGGAACTCGCTGTCGAGCACCTGCAGGTACAGCGCACGGCCGACCAGCACGACGAACCCGGCCAGCAGCAGCCACAGGAGCACGCGCGCGCGCCCGATGGGCAGACGCAGCGACAGCGCGGGATGGACCGGCCTCACCGCGTCGCCTCCGGCACCGGCACCGGCGTGACGGCAATCATCCGCACGCGCTCGTGCGGCAGAACCTTCATCGCCAACTCGCTGCTGGCAATGCGCTCGACACGCGAATGCATCGCCCAGGTGCTCTGGTCGAGCTGCAACTGATCCCAGTCAACTTCCAGCTGCTTCGCGGTCTCCTGCTCCTTCTCGAGCGCGATGAACAGCTTGCGAGCCTGGTGCTGCGCGGTGACGAGCCCGAGTGCGCAGGCAACCAGCACCCCGAACAGGATCAGGTTGAGGCGCATCATGCGGCCAGCCTCTCGGCCACGCGCAGCATCGCGCTGCGGCTGCGCGGATTGGCAGCGACTTCCTGCGGTGACGGGGGCTGCGCCTTGCCGACGAGGCGCAGCAGCGGTCGCGGCCGGTCGGCTTCACGGACCGCCATGCCGCGGGGGATCGGCGGCGGCTGCGAGTGCGTGCGCATGAAGCGCTTGACCAGGCGATCCTCGAGCGAGTGGAAAGTGATCACCACCAGCCGCCCGCGCGGGGCGAGCAGAGCAAGCGCCTGATCCAGCGCTAGCGACAACTCCTCAAGCTCTTGATTGACGAAAATCCGTATAGCCTGGAATGTCCGCGTCGCCGGGTCCTGCCCAGGCTCGCGCGTACGGACGGCCTGACCCACGATCTTGGCAAGTTGCCCGGTGGTGCGCACAGCGCCCCGCGATCGAGCCGCAACAATCGCTCTTGCAATCGGCCCAGCAAACCGTTCTTCGCCATAGGTCTTGATCACCTCTTTGATTTCGTCTTCCGAAGCCTGGGCCAGCCACTGTTGGGCGCTCTGCCCGCCGGTGGTGTCCATGCGCATGTCCAGCGGACCGTCGAGGCGGAAGCTGAAGCCGCGCTCTGGCGTATCGATCTGAGGAGAGGACACGCCGAGGTCGAGCAGGATGCCGTCGACGTGCGTCCAGCCGTGTGCGGCCACGCAATCGCGCAACTGTCCGAAACGGGCGTGGACGATGTGAAAGCGCGCGTCGACGATGTGCGCGGCGGCCGCTACCGCCAGAGGATCGCGATCGAGCGCGAGCAGGGCGCCACGCGGACCGATGCGCTCGAGCACGGCCAGGCTGTGACCGCCTCGGCCGAACGTGCAGTCGACGTACAACCCGTCCGGCTTGACGGCGAGTGCCTCGACCGCCTCGGCCCGCATCACCGGGAAATGTACCGGCGCGTTCAGAGTGAAAACCCTTCGAGTTCGGCCGGCATGCCGTTGCCGACGGCTTCCACCGCGCGGCCGATCTGCGCATCCCACTTCGCCACGTCCCACAACTCGAACCGGTGCCCCTGCCCGACCAGTGCCACGTCCTTGTCGAGGCCCGCGAACTTGCGCAGCGGTCCGGGGATGAGGATGCGCCCGGCGCCGTCCATCTCCACGTCGGATGCATAGCCGACGAGCAGGCGCTGGAGATCGCGAATGCGCGGATCGAAGGCGGACAGGCTCATCAGCTTGTCCTCGATGGGAATCCAGTCGGGGGCGGCGTACACGAGGAGACAGGCAGGCGAGTCAGTAGTGATTACTAACTTCCCTTCGGCACGGCTCAGTAGGGCTTCGCGATAGCGAGCGGGCATGGCAAGGCGACCCTTGCTGTCGACCGTCAGATTGGTGACCCCGCGAAACACTTTTTTATTCCCCCCTCACGGTAGTTTCATCCACCGTGCACCACTCTCCCCCACCGTGCGCCACTATATTGATCCGGTTTGGGGTGGTCAAGAGAAATTCGCGTTTTTGTCAGGCGGGACAGGGACTTAAGCTACCCTCCGCAAGTCGTCAGCGAGATTTTTGAAACGTCAAAACAGGTAATTACACACGCCAGTGAAGGTGTTTTATAAAGAATGTCGTGCGCCGGGCGGCGCAGCAATGCGAAGGGAGGGTGTGAAGCCGGTCTATAAGCCGGGTTCTGTGCGGGAGGACCCGCGGCAGCCATTCCTCTAGGCGTGCGGTTACCCGCACGCTCCAGCAACCTACCCGGGAGCAGCGCGAGCCACGCTG
The DNA here is from genome assembly GCA_964570955.1 of uncultured Burkholderiales bacterium. Taxonomy (GTDB): domain Bacteria; phylum Pseudomonadota; class Gammaproteobacteria; order Burkholderiales; family SHXO01; genus SHXO01. The sequence goes on from CAZNBS010000059.1 coordinate 9,098, forward strand.
TCGCTCCCCTATTTGGTCTTGCTCCGGATGGGGTTTGCCGACCCCCGGCGTTGCCGCGGGGGTGGTGCGCTCTTACCGCACCGTTTCACCCTTGCCTGATCCTGCGCGAGGCAGGCCATCGGCGGTGTACTTTCTGTTGCACTTTCCGTCGCCTCTCGACGCCCGGCCGTTAGCCGGCATCCTGCTCTGCGGAGCCCGGACTTTCCTCTCCTACCTCGAAGGTAGCAGCGACTGCCCGACCGACTTCACCGCACCATCCTAGCATCTTCCCCGAATGGGGGCGATGCCGACCTGAATGCATGCACAGTGCGTAGCGTAGCAGACCCCGCTCGCTAGAGGTCGCGATCGGCGTGCGAGGCCGGATCCTCGACCGGCTCGAGGTGCGTGATCACCGAAGCGCCGCGCACCGCCTGCCTCACCGCCGCCTCGATCTCCTCGAGCAGATCGTGCCCCCTCTGCACGCTCCACCCGCCGGGAACCAGCACGTGCACCGAGACGAACGAGCGGCCCGCCGCCTGACGCGTGCGCAAGGCGTGGAACTGCACCCCGCGCGACTCGAAGCGACGCAGCACCTCGGCGATGCGCTCGCGCTGCGGCGCCGGCAGCGCGCGGTCGAGCAGGCCGAACGCAGAGCGCTCGAGCAACCGGTAGCCGGTCCACACGATGTTCAACGCCACGGCCATCGCGATGAGCGGATCGAGCCACAGCCATCCGGTGACCACGACCGCCACCAGGCCGGCGATGACGCCGGCGGACGTCCACACGTCGGTGAGCAGATGCCGGCCATCGGCCTCCAGTGCGATCGAGTCGTGCCGCTTTCCGGCCCGCACCAGCGAGACCCCCACCCCAAGATTGAGCAGCGAGGCCGCCAGCGTGATCAACAGACCGACGCCGAGTCGCTCGAGCGGCATCGGATCCAGCAGCCGCTGCACTGCCGCCACCGCGATGAGGCCGGCCGCAACCAGGATGAGCGCCCCTTCGAAGCCGCTCGCAAAGTACTCGGCCTTGCTGTAGCCGTACGCGTGGTCCTCGTCGGGCGGACGCGCCGCCACGCGGATCATCATGAGCGCCATCACCGCCGCCGCGAGGTTCACCCCCGATTCGAGGGCATCCGATAGCAGACCGACCGATCCGGTCAGCCACCAGGCACCGGCCTTGAGCGCGATGGTGACCAAGGCGGTAGCGACTGACAGCCAGGCGAAGCCCGTCAGCGTCGCGAACACGGCCTTCGACGAGTGCGTCAGGCGATCGTCCACCCGACCTGACCGTCTGCGCGCAACGGCACGAGGCGGTGCGCCGCGTACGTGTAGTCCGACGGCACACGCCACGCGCGACGCTGCAGTACGATGCGTGCGGCGTTGCGCGGCAGGCCGTAGAAATCCGCGCCGTGCAGACTGGCGAACCCCTCCAGCGTGTCCAGCGCACCGACGGCGTCGAATGCCTCGGCATAGAACTCGATGCCGGCGTGTGCCGTGTACACGCCGGCGCAGCCGCAGTCGTTCTCCTTCGTGTGGCGGGCGTGCGGTGCGCTGTCGGTGCCGAGGAAAAACTTCGGGTTGCCGGAAACGGCAGCCGCCACCAGCGCCTGCCGGTGGCGCTCGCGCTTGAGCACGGGAAGGCAATAGTGGTGCGGGCGCACGCCGCCCTGGAAGATCGCGTTGCGGTTGAGCAGCAGGTGGTGCGCAGTGATGGTCGCGGCGACGTTGTCGGGCGCGGCCCGCACGAAGTCCGCCGCCTCGGCCGTGGTGATGTGTTCGAGCACGATGCGCAGACGCGGCAGACGCTGCACCAGCATGGCCAGGGTGCTCTCGACGAAGACCCGTTCCCGGTCGAATACGTCCACCTGCGCATCGGTGACCTCACCGTGGACGAGCAGCGGCATCCCGGTCTGGGCCATCGCGTCGAGCGTGTCGAACACGCGCGCGATGTCGGTCACCCCTGAATCGGAATTGGTGGTCGCACCCGCAGGGTAGTACTTCACCGCATGCACGAACCCGCTGTCGCGTGCGCGCAGAATCTCCTCCGGCCGCGTGTTGTCGGTCAGGTACAGGGTCATCAGCGGCTCGAATTGAGTGCCCGGCGGTAACGCCTGCACGATGCGCTCCCGGTAGGCGGCTGCCGCCCGCGTCGTGGTGACCGGCGGCCGGAGGTTCGGCATCACGATGGCACGGCGGAAACGCGCCGCGGTATGGGGAAGGACCGCGCGCATGTATTCCCCGTCGCGCAGGTGCAGATGCCAGTCGTCCGGCTGAATGATCTCGATGGTGTCCATGTCTTAGGCGATATGCGTCAGGCCGGGGACGCGCCGGCCGCCTTCTGTTGCAGCGCGCGCTCATAGAGGAGGCTGCGGTTTACGCCCGTGATCCCGGCGCATAGCTTCACTGCCTGTTTGAGCGGCAATTCCGCCAGCAGCAGGCCGAGCACCCGCATCGCCTCGTCCAGCGTCGCCTCCTGCGCGGCGGCAGCCGGCGGGCCCACCACCAGGACGAACTCGCCTCGCACGCGGTTGTCGTCCGCGTCGAGCCATGCAGCCGCGTCGGCCAGCTTGCCCGCGTGCACCTGCTCGAACAGCTTGGTCAGCTCGCGCGCGATCAGCAGCTCGCGTCCGCCGCCGAGCACCTGCGCGAGATCGTCCACGCACTCGCGCACGCGATGCGGCGCCTCGTACAGGACGAGGGCGTAGGGAAGGCTGCGAACCGAATCCAGCGCCCGCCGCCGCGCCCCCGGCTGCGACGGGAGGAAGCCGAGGAACAGCACGCCTTCGCAAGTCAGTCCGGCCACCGACAACGCCGCCGTCAGCGCGCTGGGGCCGGGAACGGGCACGACGCGCAGGCCCGCTTCGCGCACCCGGCGCACGAGCACCGCTCCCGGATCGCTGACGGCAGGTGTGCCCGCATCACTCACCAGCGCCACCGATCGGCCTGCACGCAGGGTTTCGATCACGCGCGCCGCCGCCGACGCCTCGTTGTGCCCGTGCACGGCAGTCAGCGGTGTGTCGATGCCGTGGTGCGCGAGCAGGCGCCGCGACACGCGCGTGTCTTCGGCGGCAATCAGATCCACCGACCCGAGCAACGCGACCGCCCGCAGTGTGATGTCCTGCATGTTACCGAGGGGAGTGGCCACGACATATAATGCCCCCTCCCTCGGCGCGCTGGTCTCGCTATGCAACGTGTTCCGGCTCTCGTGTCGCTGCTTCTGGCGCTACTATACTTGGCCGCGTTGACTGCGGCCAACGCGACGACGCAGGACGAGCCCTCCTCCACACCGGCGGAGAGCATTCCGCACATCGCGGTGCTGCTGCCTACGAAGTCCGGCCCCTTCACCCGCGCCGCAGACGCCGTTCGCCGCGGGGTACTGGAAGCGCAGCGCGTGCAGAACGAGCCCGATCTGCCGCTCGTGGTGTACGAGACCACCGACGATCCGTTCGACGTCGTCAGGGTCTACCGCGAGGCGGTCGCCGGCCAGGCGCGCTTCGTGATCGGTCCCCTCACCCGCAGCGCCGTATCGGCGCTGGCCAATTCTTTGGCGCTGCCGGTTCCCACGCTGGCGCTGAACGCCCCCGAAGCCGACACCGTGCTTCCCGATGGAATGTTCGTGTTCGGCATGCAGGTCGAGCATGAAGCCCGTCAGGTGGCCGCCCTTGCGCACGAGCGCGGCTTCCGGCGCGCGATGGTGGTGCGCGCCCCGGGTTCGCTGTCGCAGCGCCTTGCCCAATCGTTCGCGCAGGAGTGGAGCGCCGGTGGCGGCGAGATCGTGCGCGAGGAGGAGATCTCGTCGGACCCTGCGCTGCTGGCAACACTGCGCGACGCAGCCGCCTCCGCCGCACCCGAGGTGGTATTCCTCGCCCTCGATGCCCAGTTGGGCCGCCTGGCGCGCGCCTACCTGGGCCAGAGCGTGCCGATCTACGGCACTTCGCTGCTCCACGCCGGGTTCGAGCCGCTCGCGCGCATCGACCTCAACGGCGTGACCTTCGTCGACATGCCGTGGCTGCTGCTGCCCGACCACCCGGCCGTGCTCAGCTACGCCCACCCAGACCCAGCACAACTGCCAATGGAGTTGCAGCGCTTCTATGCGCTGGGGATCGACGCCTTCCGGATCGCGCTCGATTTGATCCGCACGGATGCGAACCTGACCGGAATCGACGGCGTGACCGGGCGCATCAGCATGGACCGCGACCGGCGCCTGGTGCGCGAGCCGGTTGCCGCCCAGTTCGTGCAGGGCGACACGCGCGTGTTCGAGGGCGTACGCCCCTGAACGGACGGGGCGCGGCAGCCGAGGAGCTGGCGCTGCGCCACCTGTTGGAGCGCGGCCTGTGCCTGCGGGCGCGCAATTACCGATGTCGTTTGGGAGAGATCGACCTGGTGATGGAGCACGGCGAAACGCTCGTGTTCGTCGAAGTGCGCCAGCGGCGCAGCCTGTCCCACGGCGGCGCGGGGGAGAGCATCGATGCACGCAAGCGCAGCCGGCTGCTGGCGACCGCCCGCCACTACCTCGCGCGCCTGCGTGCGCTGCCCGCGTGCCGGTTCGATGCCGTGCTGGTCGGCCCGTACGGCGAGGTCGACTGGATCCAGAACGCGTTCGGCGAATGAGGGCGGGCGCGCGGGCGGAGCGCCGCGGCCTTTGTGCAATAATCCGCGCGACCTGAGGAGATCGTCGCAAGCATGGATCTGGTGTCGCGCGTGCAGAAGCACTTCGCCGAGAGCGCGAAGCTCAAGTCGGAAGTCGGCCGGACGATGGCCGTACCGATCGCGCGCGCGGCCGAGCGCATGGTGCAGTGCCTGATGAACGAAGGCAAGATCCTGGCATGCGGGAACGGCGGGTCGGCCGCCGACGCGCAGCACTTCGCCGCGGAGCTGCTCAACCGCTTCGAGGCAGACCGGCCCGGCCTGGCGGCGTTGGCTCTGACCACCGACGCGTCCACCATCACCTCGATCGCGAACGACTTCGATTTCGAGCAGGTGTTCTCGAAGCAGGTACGCGCATTGGGACAGCCTCAGGATCTGCTGCTGGCGATCTCGACCAGCGGCAACTCGCGCAACGTCATCGAGGCGATTCAGGCGGCGCATGACCGCCAGATGAACGTGATCGCGCTCACGGGCCGCAACGGCGGCATGATCGCGGAACTCCTCGCGCCCGATGACATCCATCTATGCGTGCCCCACAACAGCACGGCGCGGATTCAGGAAGTCCACATCCTGTGCCTTCACTGCCTGTGCGACGCCATCGATTGCATCTTGTTAGGAGTGGAGTAGACATGATTTCCAAGAAAAGCGCTGCCATTCTCCTCGGCGCCGTGTTCGTCGTCCCCCTGCTGCAGGGATGTCCTGCCGTGTTGGTGGCGGGCGTGGGCACGACCGCCGTCGTCGCCGACGACCGCCGCACCACGGGCGTGTTCGTCGAGGACCAGAACATCGAACTGAAGGTCGCCCACGAGATCGGCAAGAAGTACGGCAAGACCAACGGCGTGGACGTCCGGGGCACCAGCTTCAACCGCTTCGTTCTGCTCAACGGCGAGGTGCCCAACGAGGAGATCCGCAACGACATCGCCGCCATCGCCAGTGCGGTGGAGAACGTGCGCAACGTGCAGAACGAGATCCAGGTCGGCCCGCCCACCACGACCCGGCAGAAGGCTGCCGACTCAGCCACCACCTCGAAAGTCAAGACGAGCCTGCTGCGCGCGCGCGACGTTCAGACCAACCATGTCAAGGTGGTCACGCGCGACAACGTGGTCTACCTGATGGGACTGGTTTCACCGGAGGAAGCCGATACGGCGACCGAGGTCGCCCGCACCACGGGCGGCGTCGAGAAGGTCGTGCGCGTGTTCGAGATCGAGCAGCCGCAACAGCAGTAGCCTACACGCGGCATCAGCGCGGCACGCGCGCGTAGAGGGCGAGCGCTCGCGCGCGCGCCTGGGCATGGTCCACCAGGGGGGCGGGGTAATCCGTGCCGATGCGTACCCCCGCCGCCCGCTGCGCGCTTGCATCCATTTCCCACGGCGCGTGGATGTGGCGGTCGGGTACACCGGCCAGTTCGGGCACGGTCATGCGGATGAAGGATCCATCCGGGTCGAAGCGTCGCGACTGCGTGACCGGATTGAAGACGCGGAAGTAGGGCTGTGCGTCGCACCCGGTCGAAGCCGCCCACTGCCAGCCGCCGTTGTTCGCCGCCAGATCGAAGTCGTTGAGCTTGCGCGCAAACCAGCGCTCGCCCTTGCGCCAATCCACCAGCAGATCCTTCACCAGGAAGGACGCGGTGATCATGCGCAGTCGGTTGTGCATGTACCCGGTCCGCTGGAGCTGGCGCATGCCGGCATCCACCAGCGGATAACCCGTACGCCCCTCGCACCATGCATGGAAGTGTTCCTCGCTGCCCGGATAGCGCAGCGCGTCGTACTCGGGGCGAAAGGCCCGGTCGACCACGCGCGGATGGTGGTAGAGGATCATGAAGTAGAAATCCCGCCAGATCAGCTCCGAGAGCCAGGTGGCGGCGCCCTCGCCCCCGTGCGCGTGCGCCGCGCGCGCCAGTTCGCGAATGGAAACGGTGCCGAAGCGCAGGTGTACCGACAGGTAAGACGGGCCTTTCACGGCCGGATAGTCGCGGCGCTGGCGGTAGGCGTCCATGCGCTGCAGGAAGTCGTCGAACAGCCGTCGGGCACCGCTCATTCCGACGGGCATGCGCAGCTCACGCAGGTCGGTACGCTGGAAGCCGATGTCCTCCAGAGATGGCGCGCGCGCATCGGCGGCCGGTGCCAGCGCGCCGCAGCGCTCGCGCACCGGATGCGCCCGGAGGGCATCGGCGTTCACCCGTGCGAGCCACGCGTTCCGGTAGGGCGTGAACACGCTGAACGGCGTGCCGGCGCGCGTCACCACCTCGTCGCGCTCGAACACCACCTGGTCCTTGAACGTCTCGAAGGCGATCCCGTCGTCGGCCAGCCTGCGCGCGACGTCGAGGTCGCGGGCCAGCGCGATCGGCTCGTAATCGCGATTGGCAAACACGGCCTGCGCGCCGAGCGCGCGCGCCACCGCGGGAATGCGCGCGCGCGCCAGTCCATGCTCGACGATGATGCCGCCGCCCAGGCGCTGCAGCGCCTCGCGCAGCTCGATCACGCTTTCCAGGATGAACTCCACGCGGCGGTCCGCGCGATCAGGGAGTGCGTCGAGAATTTCCGTGTCGAACACGAACACGCAGTGAACGCGCCGCGCCCGGATCAGCGCCTGCGACAGCGCGGCATGATCGTCCACCCGCAGGTCGCGCCGGAACCAGACGAGCGCGCAGTCGAGCATCGTCTCTTCAGTGCACGCGCGGTCGCACGCCGGGCACGGACCAGCGCAGCAGGCGTCCGTCGTCGACCGCCCGCGCATGCAGTGCGAGGTATTCGCGCAGGCGGCGCTCCTGTGCCGCCACGACCTGCGGCATCGGTCCGCTCCCACGGCCCGAGCGGACGTGGTTGACGTCGTCCATGTCGACGGCAGCCTGCAACCCGACTCCGCGAGAGGTGCCATCCGATTCGGATCCCGCCCAGACGGGCCCGGCCGACATGCAGGCCAGTACACCCGCGGCAATGAGGGTCCTCCGCCACGTCTCCATGTTTGTCCTAGGCAATTAGGTTGTAGAAGGCTAGAATAGCCACGATCACATCGTGATGTCAACGTTTGTCCTGGACAACTACAGCCTAAGCATGCAACCGACCTTACGAGCGCTCGATCTGACTATCGGAGCGGTCGAACGCGAAACGGGATTGTCGAAAGACATCCTGCGCATGTGGGAGCGGCGCTACGGGTTTCCCGACCCCCGCCGCGACGCCCACGGCGAACGGATCTACCCGCTCGAGCAGGTGGACAAGCTGCGCCTGGTGAAGCGGCTCATGGATCAGGGCCACCGACCTGGCAAGATCATCGGGCGGCCGGTTGCGGAGCTCATAACGCTGGCCAGCGGACGGCCGCGGGCGGCCGCACCGCGCCAGGAACTCGAGACCTTTCTCAGATTGATCCGCACCCATCAGCAGGCGGAGTTGCGCCGGCACTTGACGCAAACCCTGATGCGCCAGGGCCTGCACGCGTTCGTCATGGAAACCGTCGCGCCATTGAACGAGGCGGTGGGCGAGGCGTGGATGCGCGGCGAAGTCGCCGTATTCGAGGAACATCTCTACACCGAGCAGATCCAGAGCCTGCTGCGCAATGCCGTCAGCGCCATCCAGCCGCAGCAGGGCGGCGCGCCGCTCGTGCTGCTCACCTCGTTCCCGCAGGAGGCCCACGGGCTCGGGCTGTTGATGGTGGAGGCACTGCTCGCGCTCGAAGGCGCATCCTGCATTCCGCTCGGCACCGAAATGCCTCTCCAGGAAATCGCGCGCGCGGCACAGGCCCACCACGCCGACGTGGTGGCCCTGTCCTTCAGCGGAGCCTTCAGCGAGAAGCAGGCGGCGCAAGGACTGCGCGAACTGCGCGAGCTGCTGCCGGCCGGTACGGCCATCTGGGCAGGCGGTGCAGGACTGGCGCGCCTGCGGCGTCCGCTCCCGGGCGTGGAGGTCATCTGCGATCTCGACGATCTGGGCGATCGCGTCAAGGCGTGGCGGGCCCCGAATGCGTCCCAGCCCATCGAAGACGGCACCGGTTGAACCGGAGATGGAATCGGCCGCGCAAGAGGTGTATGGCGTGCGGCCGAGCGACGTCGTCGTGCAAGTGGACGTTCACCTGGCACGACGTCCGGCTCAGGCCGCCGGTGGCGAGACGACGGGCACCGGTGACACCAGCGGATCACACGTGAGCGGCACGGCGCACGCTCTCGCACGCGGCTGATATACTGCGCGGCCCTCTGCAGGAGGCCGGCGCGATGTTTCGCCGGTTTCTCAGGGAACTGCCAGCGGCCTTACCGGCTCTCAGCCCGGGCCGCCGACTGATCGCTCTGCGGTCCGTCCTTCGGCGCGCCAGCGATTTCCCGACACCTTTGCGACCCCATTCCCTTTGCACTCCAGGCCGACGAGCATGAGCGAGATGTTGTATCCGGAACTATTCAAGTCGCTCGAGGCCTTGCGCTGGAACATGGAGCGCGACGTCCCCTGGGACGCCTTCGACCCCGACCGTCTCAGCGAGGAACAGGCGCTGACCGTGAAGATGAACGCGATCACCGAGTGGGCGGCGCTGCCGGCGACGGAGATGTTCCTGCGCGACAACCGGCACGACAGCGATTTCTCCGCCTTCATGTCCGTGTGGTTCTTCGAGGAGCAGAAGCATTCGCTGGTGCTGATGGAATACCTGCGGCGCTTCCGGCCCGACCTGCTGCCGACCGAGGAGGAATTGCACGCGGTGCGCTTCGAGTTCGACCCGGCGCCGCCGCTCGAGACGCTGATGCTGCACTTCTGCGGCGAGGTGCGCCTCAACCACTGGTATCGGTGCGCCGCCCAATGGCACACGGAACCGGTGATCCGGCACATCTACGAGCTGATTGCGCGGGACGAGGCGCGTCATGCCGGGGCGTACCGTCAGTACATGAAGCGCGCCTTGCGAAAGCACGGCGACCGGGCGCGCGCCGCGTTCTGCCGCATCGGCATGCTGATGGCGAACAGCCAGCGCAGCGCCAAGGCGCTTCACCCGACCAACCTGCACGTGAACCAGGCGCTGTATCCGCAGGACACGGTGCAGAGCCGCCTGCCCGACCCGCAGTGGCTGGAGCGCTGGCTCGACGGCCAGATCGCCTTCGACCGCGAGTGGGAGTCGCGGGTGGTGAGGATGATTCTGCGCAACCTGTCACAGCTGTTCGAGCGCCAGTTGCGATCCGTACAGGAACTGAACCGCTACCGCAAGGCGCTGGCCGTGCGCGCCGCTCAGTCGGGCACTGTGGCCTGAGGGTCCGTCGCGGCGGGCCGCGGACGCGTTATGATCGTCCCGAGCCCATGCACCCACCCGAGTTCGAGCGCAAGATCGTTCCGCCCACGGCCGCGACCGCTGCGGCAGCCGCGCTCGCGCGACCGCTGGTGTTCACCAATGGCGTGTTCGACATCCTGCACCGCGGCCACGCCACCTACCTGGCGCAGGCCCGCGCACTGGGTGCGTCCCTGGTCGTCGCATTGAATACAGACGCCTCGGTCAAGCGCCTGCGCAAGGCACCCGATCGCCCGATCAACCCGCTCGCGGATCGCGCCGCGCTCATCGCGGCACTCGAGGCGGTCGACCTGGTGACGTGGTTCGACGAGGACACACCGTTGCAGCTGATCCTCGCACTGCGTCCCGACGTTTTGGTCAAGGGCGGGGACTGGCCCGTCGAGCACATCGTCGGTGCGCCCGAGGTGAGGGCGTGGGGCGGACAGGTGTACGCCATCCCGTTCCTGCACGAGCGCTCCACCACCGCAACCCTGGCCCGCATCCGGGGTGACTGACTACCTTTGCCTCCGCGCAGTGCGCGCATCCCCATGCTCAATACCCGACCCGGCTTCTGGCGCGACCTCTGGGCGCTGATCCACCCCTACTGGACTTCCGAGGAGAAGGGCCGCGCCTGGGCGCTGCTGCTCGGCGTGGTCGCCCTCACGCTGGCCATCGTCTTCATGGAGGTGCAGTTCAACCGGTGGAACAACGCCTTCTTCAACTCGCTGCAGAACAAGGATCAGGCCGCGTTCTTCCAGCTGATGGGCCGATTCGCAGTGCTGGCGGCCATCTACATCGTGCTCTACATCTACAGCGTGTACGTGAACCAGTGGCTGCAGATTCGCTGGCGCCGCTGGCTCACGGACCGATACATGCGCGAGTGGCTGCACGAGCGCACCTACTACCGCATGCAGCTGACCGGCACCACCAGCGACAACCCGGACCAGCGCATTGCCGAGGACCTCAAGCTGTTCGTCGAGAACACCCTGGACCTCGTCCTCGGCGGTCTCAACGCGGTGGTCACCCTGTTCGCCTTCCTCGCCATCCTGTGGGGACTGTCCGGCGCGCTGCAGTTCACCTGGAACGGGCAGAGCTACGAGATCTACGGATACATGGTGTGGGTAGCGCTCGCCTATGCCCTGGTCGGCACCTGGCTCACGCACAAGGTGGGCAAACGCCTCATTCCCCTGCAGTACGACCAGCAGCGCTACGAGGCCGACTTCCGCTACAACCTGGTGCGCTTCCGCGAGAACATGGAGGGCGTGGCGCTCTATCGCGGCGAGCAGGGCGAACTCGAGGGTTTCCGCTCGCGCTTCAAGCAGGTGGCCGACAACTGGTGGGCGATCATGAAGCGCATCAAGCTGCTCAACACCTTCCGCTACGGCTACAACCAGGCGGCAATCGTCTTCCCCTACCTGGTCACGGCACCACGCTACTTCTCCGGGAAGTTTACTTTGGGAGACCTCACGCAGACCGCCGGCGCCTTCGGCCAGGTGCAGGGCTCGCTGAGCTGGTTCATCAACGTCTACCTGCTGTTCGCCAGCTGGAAGGCAACGGTGGATCGGCTCACCGGCTTTCACCGCTCGGTGGTGCGCGCCCAGGAGGACCGGTCCGCCCATCCGGGCGTCGCGACCGTCGCCGGCGACGCAGAGTCGCTGACCCTCGAGCATGTCGATCTGCTGTTGCCCAACGGCCGCACGCTGCTCGCCGATGCCACCGTCACGGTCGAGCCGGGTTCACGCGTTCTCGTGCGCGGAGCATCCGGCACCGGCAAGAGCACCCTGTTCCGCGCCATCGCGGGTATCTGGCCGTTCGGCGCGGGGCACGTTCGCCTGCCGCGCGAGTTCCGCGCGCTGTTCCTCCCGCAGCGCCCCTACTTCCCGCTCGGCAGCCTGCGCACGGCGGTGTGCTATCCGGCGCTGACGGGCGAGTTCTCGGATGCCCAGATCAAGGAGGCACTGGCCGACGTCGGGCTGGCCCATCTGGGGGAACGCCTGGACGAGGAGGCCAACTGGTCGATGCAGCTCTCGGGCGGCGAGCAGCAGCGGGTGGCGTTCGCGCGTGCGCTGCTGCTGCAGCCGCGCTGGCTGTTCCTGGACGAGGCGACCTCCGCGCTGGACGAGGATGCGCAGACGCACTTGCACGATCTGCTCGCGCGACGGCTCACGCATACGACCATCGTCAGCATCGCCCACCGACCGGGCGTGGCGCAGTTCCACGACCGCACCATCGAACTCGCGCTCGATCAGAGCGGGCGCGGTGCACTGCGTAGCGACCGCGCAGCCGGCTGAGCGCTCACTGCGGGCAGGCGCCGGACTTCAGTTCCGTGCCGGGATAGCGCAACGCCAGTTCCGCCAGGCGCGACGAGACGCCCACGTCGGGGTCGCGCACGGCGAATACCGTCTGGGTGATGCGGTGGTCACGCGCGCCCACGCGGGCAGTGCCGATGCCGCGCGTGCGCAGGCCGCCCAGGAACGCGATCGCCGCCTCCTCGGACTTGAAGATGCCCAACGAGATGGTGTTGCGCAGTTCGCCGGTGACCGGGATCACGTAGTAGTCGGCGATGCCCGCCTCCCGCAGCTCGCGCACGCGGCGCGCGACTTCCTGCTCGTCGCGGGTACCCGGGATGAACACCCACCAGCCCGCCACCACCTGCACGCGCGCCTCGCTCCAGCGCCCCGGTTGCAGCGTGCGGCCGAGGTCGATGCGCACGGCGTCGAGCTCGCTCTGCGCGAAGCTTCCCCAGGTCAGGCACGCGGCGGGCCGCGATTGCGCGGGAGGCGGCGCCGGAACGATGCGGATCTGCTCGGCGTTGACCAGTTCCGGCCGGTGCATGGCGGGCGCCGCGCTCATGCGCAGCAGGCCGTAACCGGCCAGCGCCAGATTCGCCACGATGAGCACCGACAGCAGCAGTCTCATTCCCGCGCGATCTCCACCAGCCCCTCCAGCACCAGATTCGGCGCGAAGACCGCCGCGGGGGCAAGGTGCGCCGCCAGCACCGGTGCGGCGCCTCCGCTCATCAGCACCGTGACCTCCCCGC
>CAZNBS010000060.1:0-21977 GCA_964570955.1 uncultured Burkholderiales bacterium
TGCCGTCGCCTACGGCATTGTGGCGATCCTCCTGGTCTTCCAGATGCTGATGCGCCTCGCCCTGCTGGCGATGCTCATCGTCCTTGGGCCGATTGCCGCGCTGCTCTGGGTGCTGCCGCAGACCCAGCAGTGGACGCGCTGGTGGACCGACCTCTTCGTGATCACCGTCTTCCAACAGGCCGTCCAGGTCATGGTCCTGGCGTTGGGCACGGCGCTGATGGTCGAGCTGACTCCTGGCAGTGTCTCCAACGCCCTGCTGACGATGCTCCTCGGTCTCGCGGTCTGCTGGTTGACCCTCAAGGTCCCCTCGCTTCTGCGCTCGGCCCGCAGCCAGGCCGGCATCACCAACGTCCTCACGTTCGCGATGGCCACCCACGCTCTTGGCGCGATGGCGGGAGCGGGTCGTGCCGGTGCTGCTGCGGGCGGCGCAGGGGCTGGTGGAGCCGCTGGTGGTGGGGCCGCTCCTCGGCCTGCAGCGGGCAGGGCTTAAGGAGGACGCCGTGAACGCGAACCCACCCAACGGCGACATCTTCGGCAGCGTTGGGAGCGAGGGCCTCAAGGTTGCAGGGGTTGTCGGCGTCGTCTTGCTCGCACCGATGCTCTTCCTCATGGCGGCGCTCGGCGGCACTCCCGGCATCGCCCAGTCTCCAGCTTCCGCCTCGGCACTCGCCGAGATTCCCCCCGAGCACCTGGCTGTCATGCAACAGGTGGCTGCTACGACGGGCGTCCCCTGGCAGGTGCTGGCGGCCATCGCCAAAGTCGAGTCGGGCTTCGGCGCGAACATGGGCCCGAGCTCGGCCGGCGCCCTGGGCTACTGCCAGTTCATGCCCGCGACCTGGGCCCAATACGGGGTGGATGGCGACGGCGACGGCGTGGCCGACCCATCCAACTACCACGACTGCCTGCCTGCGGCTGCCCAGCTCCTGCTCGATAGCGGAGCGCCAGGCGACCTCCGGCGTGCGCTCTACGCCTACAACCACTCCTGGTCCTACGTGGAGCACGTCCTCAGCATCGCCACCAGTTACGGCTACCTCGACCCGGCGGGCATCCCGGCCCATGCGGTTGCGCTGGCGCGATCCCGGCTTGGACAGCCCTACGTCTGGGGCGCGGCGGGCCCGGAGAGCTTCGACTGCAGCGGCCTGACCCAGTGGATCTACGCCCAGCTCGGCATCTCCCTCCCGCGCACGTCGCAGGCGCAGTTCAACGCGACGATGCCCGTCGCGCTGGAGTTCCTCCAGCCGGGCGACCTCCTCTTCTACGAGAACACCTACCCGTCCCACGAACGCATCACCCACGTCGGCATCTACGCCGGGAACGGGGTCGTGATCATGGCCACCCAGCCGGGCGAGTTCGTGAAGGAAGTGTCGATGTCCGACGACTACTGGAGCCGCCATTTCGCCGGCGCGGGCCGTCCCGTGAAAGGACCGCAGGCGTGAGCGGCGGACGGGGCGTGTTGGTCATCCTCGGCGGCCTCGCCGCCACCCTGCTGGTGATCGCCATCGTGAGTGGCTGGCAAGGAGCGAACCGTCTGCGTGGCCAGGGCGAGAGCATGAGCGACGTGGAAGAAGCTGCCCGGCTCTTCGTCGAAGCGTACGGGACCTTCGACTTCCGCGAGCCGGATGCCTACCGCGAGCGGCTGCTGAGCCTGAGCACCGGCGACGTGCACGCCGCGGTCGCCGCCTCACAGGTCGACCCGAGCGCGCTCGGCCAGCAGCAGACCATGACGACCGGCACGGTCTCGATCCAGGTCACCGCCTACTCCGACACCGAGGCAACCGTGTCAGCGACCACAGAGCAGACCCGGCGCGCCGTTGACTCGGCGACTGGACAGCTTCGCGAGCAGCGGCTTCGGCAGCACGTCACGTGCCGGCTTGTCCGCGTCGAGGGCCGCTGGCTCGTCGCCGAGTTCCGGCTGCGGTCGGAAGAACCTCTTCAGAACACCGGCAGATAGGAGGCCGACGTGATGGAACAGATCAACACCCTCTTCGAAAACCTGCTCAACATCGGGATGGGCGTCGGCGCCGCCGTAGCCGCGTTCTTTGTCATGTGGGGCGCGTTCCTCTACATGAGCGCCGCCGGCAGCCCTCACCAGATGGAGCGCGGCAAGTCCGCCATCGTGAACGCCCTGGTTGGGTTCTCGATCGTCCTGATGGCGAGGGTGATTGCGGGCATGATCCAGGATTCTATTGGACCATGAACCGGCTACACGGTGTCCGTCGTTGGCATCCCGCCTCATTCAATGCGGATCGCCGCTGCGATATGTATCTACATGGTGCGCTCACAGGCATGGCACTGGGCAACGCTCTCAAGTACGCCGGTGACAAGTGTTCTGATCGGACCGGTGGTCAAGTCTCGGCGTACGAGAGGAACTCGATGTGAGGGGTGCGAATCTCGTCCCAACGGCCAGCGCCCCGCGGCTTCTCACGTTCCTCGGTGACAGTGAGTAGCAGGCGCTGCTTCGCGCGCGAGACCGCGACGAAGAATTCGGCCCGGTTCGCGTCCTCGTCCTCTGACCAAAAGGTCTGGCCCTCGACTCCAAGGACGATGACCGTGTGAAACTCGAGGCCCTTTGCCTTGTGGATCGTCAGAACCTTTACGGAGCCGTCATCCGTCACCTGCGTGAAACCATCAAGCGCTCCGCCGATGGCGTCGGCCAGTTCGCCGATGCGCTCAAGGATCGACCCGAGTAGTTGGTCCAAACGGGATCCCGTCGCGTAGGTGGGCGAAAGCGCAACCAACCTGTCGTGGCCCACCGCAGCCAGGAATGCCTCAACCACAGAAAGCACATCATCGCCAGTCGACCCGGTGTCGCCGGCTTCGCGGATCCTTGTGCGCGCCTCCTGCAGGTGACGTCGCCAGCGAGCAGCGTTTTGTTGGTCGCTCTCGTCGTCGTCCGAGCCTGTTGTTAGCATCTCCGCCAGCCGGCGGTAAGCGTCAGGCTGTCGGTCATGGATGGTCACGGCGAGGAAGTCGACGATGAGCTGCCCCAATGGTTCGGCGAGGTCGTCCTGAAGTTGCTGCTCGTTTCGGCACGCGATGCCTCGGGCATTCAGCTCGCTAATCAGCTGCGCGGCGAAGAAATGAGGCTGTTGCCGGACCAGCACCGCGACCTCAGATGGTGGAAGGGCGTCCTCAGTGATCCAGGCGTTAATACGTTCGGCAACGGCAGTGGCTTCCTCGCGACAGGTCGCGTAACGCGCCACCTCTACCTCACCGTCGTCGCCGATGAGTTCAGCATCAGGTACTGCTGCCGGCGGGTCCATTACCTTCACAATCGCGTTGTGGACCCGGCGCACTCGGGGAGCCGATCGAAAGTTCTGGTAGAGATGTAGCACCTCGGCTTGGAAGTCGGTCGCAAACAGTTCGAAGACACCGTCTAGAGCCCCGGCCCATCCCATGATCCGCTGTTTGATGTCGCCGACGGCGGTCAGGACGGCCGAAGTAGAGCCGAACGCGGTTCGAACGAGTTTGTACTGGGTGTTGGTGCAGTCTTGGAACTCGTCGAGGAAGACGTGGCTGTAGGTGTTGCGCACCGCGTTGGCGGCCACCGCAGAGGCATCAAGTATCTCCGTCGCGAGCGGCACCATGTCGTCGAAGGTGATCTGACGGCGCGCGATCCGGTGATCGCCAACTCCGTAGTCGGCGTCGAGGGCGTCAGCGCCGGCTAAGACGATTCGGAATTGGTCGATGATCCGCTTGGCGAAAGCGTGAAAGGTATAACTGTCGAGCCGAGCAGCGAGTTCAGGACCGCATCGCTCCGCAACACGGCTACGAAGGTTCATGGCAGCATCCGTCTTGAACGAGATGGCGAGGATCCGCCGCGGATAGGGACAGCTGTTCGTGCGGAGCAGGAAGTCAGCGCGTTGCGCGAGCATTTCCGTCTTGCCAGCGCCAGGCCCGGCTACCACAAGGACATTGCGCTCCAGTTCAGCGGCCGCGCTGAACGCGTTCGGCTCGAGCGTATACCCAGCAGCCGGCGTCCAGCGCGTCGGCGCAATCACTCGGGGATGCCCTCAAGCCTGGTAACGATGGCCGAGATCAGTCGCCCATAAACATCTGGAAGGGTGGCGATGAGATCGTCGTCGGACAGCCGCGCCAACGCCTCGATATGCGCGGCGGGTTTGCTGCCGCGCTTGAACCGCTCGGCGTAGGAGTCGAATAGTGCTTGTTCATCCTGGTCGTACTGCTCGGTCGGCCCACGACTCTTGCCGAGCACGGCAGCGATCGTGCCCGCGTCGACCGAGTCAAGGTCTGGCGCGGCCACGTGATATGCGTTCGGGTACGCAGTGAGCATTGCGTAATCCAGGTCCAGCGGTGCGGAAAAGTACACGCCGACCTCCTCAAGCCGTTCGATCATCTTCATACCTACGTCGCTCTTGTCGGGCCGGTCCGCGGAGTCCCAGGCGGGCAGGTTCGCGAGGTCCTCGTTCGCGAGGTCAATGGGTGTACCTGGGTGTGCGCGATGCTGATGGAGGGCGTACCTCAAGCGACCCCAGCCGCCCTGATGCCGGCCGGCGTCGAGGTCGAGTAGCGTGATATGCGGGATGCCCAAACCGGCAAGGAGCCGCCAAAAGTGATTAACATGTCGGCCACCGAGTGGCACGACCGACACCGACGCGTGGTCGGTCATCAATCCGTGGGCAACCAACAGACGCGGCAGCACAATCTCCTCGCTGTCGCCCTCGCCGAGCACGACTAGACGCGAGAAGTACAGCTCGGGATAGGCAAGCACGGCCTCGCGAACGTACTTCGCCGCCTCGTCGGTGCCTTCGGGCAGCCTTATCGAAGCGATTGTCGTGCAGCGCGCTTCGTCGAGGCAGAGGTAGCGAATCTCTTCGGGCGGCACTCGCCGCAACAATGCAGGGGAGTGGGTCGCTAAGACCACCTGCGCGTCGTTGCTTTCCGAGAAGGACGTTAGCTCGGACAGAACTCTCCCAAGGTGATGCGGTGACAGGCTATTCTCGGGTTCCTCGACGGCCAACAGCACGAACACTGGTGGCCGCAACTTGACCGGATCGAACTCCGTCAGCTCGCCCGCTAAGACGCGCCGTCCGATTGTCTGCATCGCGAGTATGAGGGCGATGTAGAGCAGCGACTGCTGACCGTCACTCAGCAAATTGAAGTCAACGTTGGTGGCACCAGGGGCGGGCCCGAAGCGGATCGTCAGGTGTCGCAGCAGCGCGTCAATATCGCTCGTATCGAACGATACAGTGGGGTTGGCGAAGTACGCGCCACGGTGCATCGCGCTCCAGCGCTCAGCCAGATGGGAACCCAGCCCTTCGACCGCTGAATGTCCTGCCAGTAGGCCACTGAGCTGCGCGGCGAGGTCCTCGATCGATTCGCGTTCGTCGATCCAGTTCGCCGATCGAAGGAGCCTTCCAAGCAGCGAGGTGGTTGTATAGCGGATGTGATCAGCCGGGTCGCGGCGGGCTGGCAAATAGTGGACCTGGGCCATGGAGCGGTCGTGCCGGTTCATGGTCGACGTCTTGATCGGCTCCCCGTCGTCATCCACCTCAGTGACGTAGACGACGCTCTCATCAATCTGGCCGTCCTCGTCGATTGTGGCGGTGAGCCGGACCCGAAGTTGGGGCACACCATTAGGAATAAGCAGAGTCATGTGCCTGAAGGACGGCGGAACAGTGGGGTAAGTACCGTCGTCGTCGGTGAGCTCGGGATATTCGAAGCGCGCCTCGATCCACAGCTCCACTAGGGCGTTTGGAGAACCGTCCGTCGGCGACGAAGCGGGCCGATGGAAGTCAGACGGACGTACCCTCCGCAGTTCCGGGCCATAACCGAACAATCTGGAGAGTGCGTGCAAGATGGCGGTCTTGCCAGCGCCGTTCGGGCCAAGCAGAAACGTCCGCCGATTGAAGCCGATTGTGGTCGGTTCAGGTCCGAACGATTGGAATCCCTTTAATACCAATGTCGTAAGTTGCACTCGGCCCTCTCATTCAGCCTGCTGCCGTCGACCCAGACCCGGTATACCTCTGGCTGCGTCGCCATGGGGCGCAGGCTTCCCGGCATCGCGAGGTTAGATACTAGCCACCGCTACTCTCGCTCGAACCCCTGGCTGGTGAACTTCAACGAGCGTCCGTTCTCGGTCACCGTCCGCACCACGTTGTCCGGCACGCCGTCCGGGATGTCGGCCTCGATCTCCAGCGTGACGTGGACGTCCGCCCCGACCAACCCCACAAGGTGGGCGATGACTTCGTCGGCAATCCGGCTCGCGTCGCGGCCGGCTCTGCTCGGGTCGAGTGACACCGTTCCGTGGAAGCGCCTGGGTTTCGTCGCGGACGGGGTCGCCGGTCCAGAGTCAGACGTGGAAGTGTCGGGCGTACCTGGATCCGTGGTCTGCCCGGCGGCCGTTGCAGTCGCTCCCCCCTGGCCAGTCGCGCCGGCCGCCTTGGCCGCATCCTCCTCGAGTTGGAGTTGTGCCCATTCGGCACGCACAAGAAGACCAGAGTCGTTCTGACGCGACACGTCGACCGCCTCCCCGCAACGAAGGCCACGGTACCGGTGGCTGGCTTCATCGAAACTCTCAGCATAAGCGAACGAGTCTTGCGCCCAGAGAAGTGTGCGAAGGCCGGTACGGACGGCCTCAAGCAACACCTCGGGATCGCGCAGCCGCGGGAGATAGGTGTACTGGGCGAAGTCGTCGATGAGCTGGCGGATAGCGACGTGATCGCCCCGCCAGAGCGGGATGTCGTCGAGGTACTTCTTCAGAACGGTGTGGCCGAGGCCAGTGATGAGCAGCTCGTCACTGCGGAGCTTCTTGCTGGCACGCGCTGCGAGACGATCCTGCCCGGACAGTCGGATGCTCTGCCACGTCACCGGAGCCTGCGGGGTGGGCTGCACCGGCACCAGCAACCACTGATACGTCTCCGGGATGCGCGCAGTCACGGCGCTGTCGCTGGCCGCCTTCTGGGTCTCGGCCTGCTTCACGCGGCTCGGGTCCAGTTCCAGTTGCACCCGCTCCGCCAGGATCGAATCCCACGCGATGAACCGGCGCGTTGCCTCGTCAAGGTCCTGGAGGCGGACTGCGTCGGCGGCGAGGAACACGAGCGTGTTGCGGCAGCTGCGTGGTGCGCTTCCGCGGCTCTCGAGGATGGCCTTCGCCGCCTGTTCTGCGAGGTTGTTCTCGCGGCTATAGCAGTGGTCCAGTCCAAGAACCACCAGCCGCGCGTCAGTATCGTCGGGCACGTCATAGCCGGACTGCGGGAACGGGTGGACGCGAGAAAAATCGCCCTTCGAGCCGTTCTTCCGGTCATCCACATCCAGCCGGATGCGCCGCTCGATCTCCTGGGCGACCTTGTCGGGCTCGCGCTTGAGCTGCTCCGCGCGGTCTTCTGCCATCTTGGTGACGGTCGGCTGGGTCGAGTACCAGTAGCGATTGCCGTCTGGATAGAGGTAGGTCGCAGCGGCGGCCAGCCGCCGGAGCGCATCGCCGAAGATCTGGGGCGATTCACCGGGCATCACGCAACCAAGCTTGATTCGGCGGTCCTCAATGCCTCGATGCGCCGCTTCGGCGGTCGGAGCTGAACCAAGGTAGATGGTGCGTGCAACACGTCGCGTCGCGTGGAACCGCCCCAGGTTGGTGATGTCGTTGTCGATCCTCAGCGGCAATGCGTTGGGTCCGTCTACATCGCGTTCGATGACCGGCACCCATCCCTCGGGCAGGTAGCGCGTTAGCTCGAACTGCACCCGTGGGTCGTCGATCGGAATGTTGCAGGGCAGGACGAGCGGGTTGCGGTCGCCCTTCTCCCAGAGGCTGTGGATGACCGCGGCCATTAGGCGCAGCACGCCGCGCGTGCGCTGGAACTTCACCAGCGTCGACCAATCGCCATAGAGGCGGTCGAACACCTCAGGGTGGATTGGATACGCGTCCTTAATCCGCCGCTCGTAGTCCGATTCGCGGCACTCCGGCGGGAACTCCTGGTGCTGCGTCCGGTAGAGGTCCGCGAACGCGCGCGCGACCGTGTCCCGATCGGTGAACTTCTCGGGACCCTCCAACGACTGGAACAGACGCCGGCGCACGATCTCGAAACCCTCTTCTGCGCTGGCCGGACGCCACGATGATTCCACGCGTCCAATCACGTTCTGGAGCCGCTGCAGCGCCTCGCGACCACGCTGGCCGCCGACCTCGATATCGTCCGCCTGCGCATGTGGCGAGGTGCCTGTGTCCGAAGCGGGCAGGCTGATGACGAGCAGGCAGTTCTCCGCCAGCTTCGCCGACTCGGTCAGTGCCTGCGCGAAGGTGAAGTGCGTGTCGAAGTCACCCGCCGGCAGATCCTTCGCGTCGTGGAGCTGACGAGCGTAGGCGACCCACTCGTCGATGAGGATGAGTGCTGGGCCGTACTCTTCGAGAAGCTCCCGCAGCCGATCACCGGGGTTCGTCGCGCTCTCATCGTCGGCGCGGATGCGGTCGAACGCGGGACGGCCGCCAAGCTGCCAGGCGAGCTCGCCCCAGAGCGTACGCACGACCGTCCCGTCGGGTTTCGTCGTGGGGTTACCCGGCGAAATCTTGTTCCCGACCAGCACGACCGGCTTTGCCACCCGCGGCAGCTCGGTCACGTCGGCATCCGCCATGATGGCATCGATCCCACCGAGCTCGCTCGGCTTCGCGCCGGAGAAGAGGTGGTAGAGCGCGAGCATCGAGTGCGTTTTGCCCCCGCCGAAATTGGTCTGGAGCTGGACGACCGGGTCGCTACCCTTGCCCGAGAGGCGCAGGATCGCGCCCGTGAGCATCTGCTTGAGGCTCACTGTCAGGTAGGTGCGGCGGAAGAACTCGACCGGATTCCGGTAGTCGTCCGACCCCTCGCCGAGATGGACCTGCCAGAGGTCCGCCGCGAACTCTGCCTGCTGGTAGCGGCCTGAGGCCACGTCCGGGTGTGGCGTTACTACATCCCGCCACGGCTTGAGGTTGCCGGTGACCTGTGTTTCGACGACGGTCCCGGCGGAGCGCCGCTGCTGGCTGCGCACCTGCTCGTCGAAGCGGACACGCTGCAGTTCCATCGACATCTTCTCGACTTCTTCGGCCTGCGAGGCTGAGACCGCTGTCAGCAGCCGGGAAACGGAATCGAGCGCCCGGTACGTGTCGTTGCCCGAGAAGGCGTTCTGGTGCGCCCACTTGTTCCGAACGTCGATGAGCTCGTTCACGAGGCTGCGCTCCGCCCGGCCGAGCGTCAGCCGGAACACTTCGCCCCAGAGGCGGTCCATCACGACCAGCAGCACGGCGATGTCGTTGAGTGGGTCAGCCTTGTCGCCGCCGAGGCGCGTGTCGCTGAGGATGTCGCGGACTTGGTCGGCGGCGCTGCCGCTGTAGCGCGACCGCAATTCCCGCTCGACGAAGGGCCGTAGGCCATCCCGCAACAGGTCCAGCGCTTTGCCGACGCGCTCAGTGTTTGTGGTGGCCATGCTCGACTCCTAGATCAACGTGGCTTGTAGCTGTTCGCGCGGTGTCTCCTGGGCGAGGCGCATGATCTCCGGCCAGCTCTGGACCAGGGCGTTGTAGGACAGCGCTTCGGAGGCGCGTTTCTTGCGTTCGCAGAGGTTGTAGAGACGATAGCAGAGTTCGCGGGCCGTCTCGGCGTGGCTTCCGAGCTTGGTCGTCAGTTCCGCTGCTGCCGATTCGCCACCTGTTTCGAGCGCGCGCACAAGCTGGTGGACGCTCTCCCAGGCCGTGAGCCGCCGATCCTTCTCTGGATCCCAGTTCGCATCCAGCTCAGTGGGTCGAAGTAGGCGGACCGTCCCCCTACCGCCCCGCCCAGCCGAGACTATCCCGGCTTGAAGCAAACCATCGAAGCTCGTGTTCTTCGCTGTGAACAGCGTCTCGGCGACGCCGTATTGCCCGTCGTTGAACCCCATTTGCTCGAACCACGCGAGCGCCCAACGGCTATCGGCGTCGAAATCGCCTTCTTGCTCGGCCAGCGCTTCGTCCAGGACCTGGTTGATTAGCGCGAGCGCCTCGCGCACCTTCATAGGCTCGCCCGATGCGTCTAGTACCTTGGCATACCGGGTGAAGACAGCCATGCCAGGACCAATCGCCGCCTGTGCGAGGTCAACAGGGGCGATATTGCCGCGCTGGAGATCCTTCAGCGCGCCGGGTAACTCCGCCGTAAGTGCGGCGACGAGTTGCCCCCGAGTGGCTGATGGCGCATCCAGTTGCCGGGGCCGACAAACTAGCACGATGCTGGATGCCAAAGCGTTTGTTCCTGACCCCACCATGCGGTTGCTGAGTTCAGTCCGCATAGGCCACGTGCCAGTGAGCGAGAAGCCTGATCGCATCACGGCTTCCAAGAAGGTCTCCCAGCCAGTACTGGATAACCCGTCGATGCCGGCTCTTTCTGATTGCTTGAAGGCGTAATAGATCGTCACGGGTGCGAACGGATGACCTTGGTCGGCTAGTTGTCGCATTGCCTTGGTCATCCCATCGAGGAAGAAGGTCTCTGCGTTGCTCTTGCTTCCATGTCGGTAGGGCGTTGCGACGAGTTCCTCAAGTTTGGGAACGGCGAGAGTAGAGAAGAGACTCGATAGCACCGGACGAAGTGAGCGCCGCAGCCAAACATAGAAGAAGTCGGACAGATCAGCATAGCCAATATTGTCGTAGTACGGAGGGTCTGTAGAGATAACCTTGGCTACGCTGATGGATTGACGCATAGCATCGGCTTGATCGCTCGCACCGAATTGTGAGCCATATCCAGCAGCTACCCCCTCAATGCTCTCTGCGGTCCATCCAACGGCACCTTCGAAACTCCCTGTACCGTCGAGCAGTGTATTGAGCTCTGCATAGTCCCAGGTCATAGGGATGCTCTGACGGGCAAACGTGTTCCGTGTTGAATCCCTCTCGGTGAACCAAGTGCAGATGGACGAACCTCGGTCGGCGAGCTTGGAAATGGCGAAGCCCAGATATACCGCCACCGCGTCAGCGTAAGCTATCGCGCCGGTGCCGCCCTCGGTCAGTCCTCCCGGTTTCGCGGAGCGACCCGCCGCTTCGGCGTCGCTGCGAATGCGCTCCCGAGCTTCGCTGACGAGGTCCGAAAAGGTCGTCAGCGCGACAAGCTGCCGGTCGGTGAACAGGTCCCCATAGGTCGTAAGTCCGTATTGGATCGTCCAGAAATTTCGGGGGTCATCCGGGAGGGGAGTCTCGGGCTCCCATTCCGGTTGTGCACTATGCGCGACGGCTTCCATCTCCGCCAACGGGTCGAGGTACAACCGATTCCGATCGCCCTCGACGACGATCGCCATCATCCGGGCACCCATGCGTCCGGCGCGTCCTTCTGCCTTGATGTAGTCCCCCGCGATGGGAGAGTCGGACATCACGCAGCGGAAGTTCGCCCCTCGCGATAGCTTGGTTCCGTTCTTCGCGGCTTCTGGCTCCCGTGGCTTGCCTACCTTCACGGTAAACCGGTAGCCAGCCCCCTCGATCACCGGCTCCACGTAGGCTTCCTTGCCGGACTTCGTCGAAAGCATGAATGTCGACGCCAGTGGCACGTCGACGTCGCGGAAGGCTGGGTTCGGGCTCTTCACGGTCCGCGCCCACAGCCACGCGATTACCGTCAGCTCGCGCCCTATGTATGCCGTTAGATCGGGTCGCTCCGCGGCCATCTCCGGCGTGATGGTCACCTTCGGGTAGAGATGGCCGATACGCTTCTCCGCTTCGTCGCGCATCCATTTGCCGTAGTAGCGCACGTCCTCCGCCAGCCCTGCCGCGCCCTTCCATTGCGTCCCCGTCGACCCGCGTCCACGCCGGCTCTCCGGGTTCACCGGCGGCATCCTCGCGAACTTGGGAGGAATCTCGATCATCGCCTTGTTGATGAGCACGGCGATTGGGTTTAGGTCGCTCGCATACGCATCGAGCCCGAGGCGCTGTGCTTCCAGCGGCAGCGAGCCGCCACCGGCGAAGGGGTCATGGAACGCGGGTAGCTTATCCGGGTTGAAAAGCTCCGGAGCGCGCGGGTGGTCGGCGTTGTCGGCGCAAGCCCGCCGCCAGCTTTGCCAGATCTCGTCGCGAGCCTGCTGGAGTACGGCCTCGTTGGTCGTGTTCTCCCACTTCACCAGCTCTTCGATAAGCGCGAAGAGCCGCGCGCGCTCGATCGACGCAGCCGCCTCTTCCAGGGTCGGCTCTGGCTCGGCCACGGCAGACTCCTTCGCGAGCGACTGCTTTGCCTTATGCTCGGCGAGCATCTTTTCGAGCTCCCGCTGCGCGCTCCGCCGGTTGACAGCGTTGGAGAGCAGCAGGTCCGTGTACGTCGACGGGTCATCCACCATCTGCGAGAAAATGACCGCCCGCGCCGCCGCCAACGGCCGCCGCGCCCACCACAGGTGCAACGTGCTCGGATGCCCGTGCCGGATGCTCTTCTCCCGCGCACTCGCGACATTGATAGCATCAAGAGGCAGCGCCACCTCGATGAGCTTCTTTCGCTGCTTAACCGACATCTCTGTGCACCAGTCTGTAGCTTGCTGGGTAGAGGGTCACGATCCCCTCGTCCCGCATCCGCATCAGCTGCTCGCCGCTGACGATCAGAGGGTTGCCCGAGGGGTCGCTCAAGAGCAGGCCGTACTCATCGGGATGCTGTTCGAGCGCGGCCCACACTTCGTGCGGGATCTCGATGGGTTCCCGTTCGAGGCATGCGTCGTTCGCCCACAGGTGGCGGACAACAGCGCCCGACTGTTTTCGTAACTTCCAGGGCAGCACGTCGCCTCGCTCGCGTTCCAGCACGGTACCGTCCGGCGCCAAGAACCTGTTTGGGCCAGCGTCGCGGAATCCCTGCCCTGCGGCAAAGCGTTCGACAACGGTTGGCTTGTCGGCTCGCGGTCGGCGCATCTTGGGTTCAGCCGCGTCATCGGCTTCCTCGGCGTCTGCGTCGTCTCTGTCAGCCGCGTCGAGGAGAGGCGACGCTTCCTCGACGCCCAGTTCCTCGCGGGCAGATGCAAGCGCTTCGCGGGTGGCAGCTTTCAGGTCGTCCGATGCTCTAGATCCGTTCGACCTATCATCCGCGGCCGATGTGGTGAGTTGGGCCAGACCGCTCAGGTCCGACGCGTCGGGCGTCAAAGAAATCGCCGTCGCCAACGCTTCTAAGTTGAAGTTTTCCTCAAGGTACTCGCACACGTCTCCGGCAGACCGCCCGAAACTATAGTCGAGCGCGGCCTTGATGTCGGGGCGACCGAATACGCGCGCGATCTCCTCCGGGACGCGCCTGGCGAGCTTCGCAGTCGGGACATCGTCGACGTACATCGTGTCTTCTATCCACAGGGCATCGGCCTGGCGAGCCGTGCCGGCGGGTTTGCCGTCGATGTACGGCTCGCTCCTGAGTCCCGGTGCTTGGACCCAGAGCGTGCGCGCCAGCCGTTCCGCTTCTGCGCGGACGCGTTTTTTCTCATCCTCCGTGTCCACTACGACGCGCTGCATCTGCGTGCCGAATTCCGTGAGCCAGTCCCTCGAACTTGGATTGCCGGTACCCCGAATTCCAGTCTGCAGCCGGTCTTCGAGGTGCCGCGCAAGCGGGGATAAGCTCGAGAATGCGGGGTTGCCGACAACATCGGAAGCCAGCCTTTGAAAGTCGGCCGTCTGCCGCTTCACCCACTGATGCAGATGGCTCCAAGGCACTAGGGACTGCATCGACAACGAGTAGCGCAGGGTTGCCGTCGGGACCCACTCGTTCGCCAGGTTGAGCCAACTACCGCAGTCCTCCCGGATGCGCGTCGGGTGCCGCGCGAGCAGGGATCGGACCCTCTGAAGGTCCTTGCCGACCAACTCCGTCCCAGACTCAATCTGGGCTAGCCATTCGATAGCCAGCTCGACGGTTGGCCTGTCTGGCACACCGATCTTCCGCCACAGCGAAAGGTCTGCGACGGAAGCGCGAACAGTCGCGGCATCCGGCACATCATCGTCGTCCGCAGCGAGGAACACGCTTGCTGACGTCACCCAACTGCCATCGTGCGCGAGGATCAGGCGCTCGTCCCGGAACCTGCGCACGATGTTCAGTGCGTCCTCGGTGGAACAGTTGTCGTAGAGCTGGTCCAACCGGCGGTACCACTTTTCGAGTTCGAGGATAGGTGGCTGGCCGGCCCTGGCGAGCGCCTCAATACGTTCGAGCAGGTGTTCGGGGCCGGTTGGAACACTGCGCACGCCGAGCGCATCGAGGAGGCGGCGGGCGCGCTCGGTGTCGATGGACGCATGGACGAAGGGTTCGACATCAAGTAACGACTCGGTGGCTTGGGTGCGGCGAAGAAGGTCCGCTGGCATATGCGGGACACCCCTGGTGTCAGGGATGCATGGGAGCTCACGAAGGCGCAGAACCCACGCCGCGATGAGCGGGGCCGGCGTCATAGCCCGCTTCGTGCCACTTGTCGAAACGTGGTAGAGATGTGCGCCTTCCGTTCCATCGAACCTGGCCCAACGCTGAGAGAGGATTCCGGCCAAGACCTTGACCCAGATCCGTTCGTCGTCGCCGCTCAGCCTGCGCCAATGCTCCCAGTAGCGCTCGTCCAGGTCCTGGTCCTCGACTATGAAGTCGTCGTACTTGTAGTGGAACGTCAGGCCGTCCTCATGCCCCCGCTTCTGGGCCTCCTGAGCCAGTTTGTCACGGCTACGAAGCCATGCCGTGCTTCGCCCCAGCGGCGGAAAGGTGCGAAGCCCGCTCCGACCCGAGCGAATCCACCTATCCCACTCGTCTCTGGTGCAAGATTCGAAGGAGTCCGTATAGGCCGAGTGGAGTAGCAATGATTCGACATCGTCAGGAACGATTAGCTCTTCGAGAGAGCCATCGGCATCGAAAAGGATCGGTTCGCCCTCGGATGGAGCGCGACGCACAAGGTCGCGCGTGACGAATTGGAAGGAACTTCCGCCGACGACTTCTAGCTTGGCTGCAATCTGCGCCATCCTCACGCAATCCTCAAGGGACACTTCTTGCTGGCGGAAGAGAGAAGCGGCAACCTGCTCCAGAACCTTGCTGGCATTGCTCGCCTCGTCCAGCCCAATCCTCCGGAAAATGGCGAGTGCGCCTTCGACGCCTGCGCCCGTCTCTGAGTCCATGGCTGACGCCGATGACCGGCGCTGTTCGGCGAGGAATCGAGGCCAGTTCGGGTTCAAGACCAGCAGTCGACCTGAAAGAAATTGCCAATCATCGTCAGATTGGAGTAAGCGACTCTCGCCGAGCCGCACGACCGAGCTCGCCGGATACAGTTCCTCCTGGCCCTGCACGGGCAAAATGGCGAGGCGTTCAGCCTCCACGAATCTGCGGTAGCCCGTAATGTGCGGAGCGAGATACGTCCAGAGCTCCAGCAGCCGGGGCCATGGAGGCGCGGGTAGCCGGCGCCGTCGGAGAATTCCCATCGCCAGGTCGATGTCGATCTCAGGAGCGTATTTCCAGTTGACAAGCTTGCGCCTCGCGCCCTCAGAGACGTCCGAATGCACGGCTGGTCGCTTCGAGTCGTCAAGCAAGCTGCCGACGGACTGGTCTGGCCAAACGCGTTGCAACTCGCGTTGAACGATCACGGCTTCGTCCGCGCCGACCAGTTCGCCGTTCTCCGCTAGGACAAATGGGGCATCGTCGAGCGCTTTCTCGAATGCCACCTCAACCGCGGCCGAGCATTGACCGGCCAGCGTTGTATCCTCCCTATCCACGTCGGGCATGAGGCGATAGGCTTCGGCCCGTTCGGCTGGCGACATCCGCTCGCTCGTAAGCCACGCCAGAGAGGTGGACGCTGCGAGCCGGCCGATGCGGTCGAGCAGCCAGCGATTCGTCGGCGATATTTCGGGAGGCTTGATCTCGAATCGGGCGGGATCCTGAATAAATGGCGCATTGCAGGCGAAGGGAAGTTTAGTGCCGACTCCGGTTGGCAGGACCACATACAGCCTGCCTTCAGCCCCAACGACCAGCTCGACGATACTCGGGGGGAGTTCAACATCCTGGTCGACGCCGACCATCCTCTCCTGACGGATCTCCTCCTCGGCTGCTTCTGGGAACCGCTCCAACTCAGACCGGACGACAAGGAATCGCTCGCCGGACCGGTCGTCGAGTGCCATCCACTCGCTGTTCGCAACCGGACCCGCATCGACGTGGTGCCAATGAATGGCTTGCTGACCTATCTCGATGCGCCGGATCGAGCGAAAGAACAAGAGCGAGATGGGGTTCTGGACCCACTCGCCAAAGTTCGCGTTGAGCTGTCCAAGGCGATTCTCGTCTTGGATGTTGACTTGGACCCGAGTCAAGCCATCTCGGGTTGGTTCGTCGCCGATCGTCCAGCATGGCTCCGTGAAACGCGCGGCCGCGAAGTGCACCGCCAGCGTGCGCGATGTTAGATAGACCGGTTCGCCAAGACTGAATGTGCTCTTGAAACCGACACCTCGAAATCCGATCGTTCGCAACGTCCGCTTGTTCGAGTAGCCGAACCTGCAAAGCGACTCGAACTGTTCTTCCGTGAAGTCCTCGCCGTTGTGCTCAAAGATGAATGCGCCGTCCTCGATGGCGACGCGAACTTCGGTCGCCCCTGCGTCGTCGGCGTTCTGAAGGAGTTCGGACACAACGTGGCGCGGGCTCTGCACCTGCCTGAAAAGTTGATGCCATGGGGCTGCCAGGACCGGATTGGCGGCAAGTTGGCCCCACATCTCCGAGGCGGCCTCGCGAATTCCCTCGAAGTACTCCGGTGGCGATGTCACCGGGGCTCCTCGGACCTCGCGAGCAATTCGCCGAAGTCATAGTTGACGCTGGTTACGCCGAAGTCGGGTTCGCGCCGGAACGGCTGACGCAGATAGCGAACGTTCTCGGTGCCGTCCTGCTGGAACTCCACCATCGCGAGGATGAAGGTCTCGGGCTGGTTCAACGAGTAGAGGATCTCGTTCCGGGTTACGGTCACGGTGTCTGCAGCGGCCACCCGGCCCTTGACCTCGATGAAGCGGATGCGCCCATCGCCGCCGAGGCTCTCGACGTCGTAGCCCAACTTCTCGTGCTCCCTATCCACCGGTTGGAAGCCAAGCTGCCGCTCCACATCCATTACGATCGCCCTAGCGCGCGCCCCGGCCGCCTGCGTGTCAACGGCTGTCTGCGTTTCCGCGAGCCGGCGACCGGTGAGCCGTGCGATGAGCCCGGCCGGTATGACCAGCACGCCGCCGAGCACAACGGGCGGTAGCGGCGAGAGCTGAGCCTCGAGCTGAAGCTCATTGAGGCGCTTCTCGAGACGCGCGGCAAGGTCATCCGCCCGCCTTCGGGCCTGGCTGGAGTTGAGACGGGCGTTGGTCTTCCCGGCTTGCTCTTGGAGCCGGAGGTCCTCAGCCCGGTGATCCCAGTAGTTGATCTCCTTCGTCAAGCGATCCTTGACCGCTGCCACCGTCTTCCGGATGAGCTCCAGGCGCCGGTCGCGCACCTCCGTGATGTGGCTGGGCACGACGTTCGCCACAGCGTAGCCCGCGGCCATCTGTTCAAGGTCACGTTTGATCCAGGCGCACTCGGGTAAATCGAGGACCTGCTCGACGCCCGGTTCGTCATCCCGAAGTGGGCGGTAGTCGAGGTAAGGAGCGTACTGGAGACCGCGAGCTGTGCCGTCGGGTCCAATCTCGACGTACAACATTTGCTTCGAGATGACCCGCCGCGCGCCCGCCCTCGTGAGACTCCCATCCTGGATCGCGTGCTCAAGGTAGAAGAGCACCCGGGGCTCCTCACCGGTGTCGCGTTCGTCAACCAAGATCGCGCCGCGCCGAAGGAGGTCGCGATGGCGCTCGATCGTCAGGTCGAGTGTTGAATCCAACAGTGGGTGGCCCGGGCAGACGAAGGCCGCCAGCGGTTGCCCCTGTGGCGCGAGCAGGGACTTCTCGAATGCCACGCGTTCGTATCGCGACAGCACCGGCTCGCCGATCCCGATGGTGCGGTCCCGGTTCCTGACCGGTGCCGGGACGTGCGTGATCTCGAACCGTCGTGGTTCGCGCTCCCGAATAGTCCCACCGAGGCGCCGGAACGCCTCGACGAAGAACGACTCGATGTAGTTCGGCTGCAGCCGCCGCGCCTCTGCTCGCTCCATGTCCTCGCGGATCTTATGGACGCGTGCCGCATCCATGCTGTCCTGCGCGAGCGCGTTGTCTTCGAGCAGCTCTTGGAGGTGGGTGGGGTCGAACGCGCTTTCGACTGCTTGCGTGAGGCGTGCCCGCACCTCCGGACGTTCGCCGTAGCGGATCGCCTCAACGAGCAAATCCCGAAGCGACGAGCCGGCGAAATGCACCTTGCCGAGGACGTCGAAGACTTGCCCCTGCAATGTCCCCCGCGCCTCTTCGAGCTTTGCGAGAAGCGTGCGATACACCTCGCCTTCCCGCGTCTCGTCGGCCACGAGATTCCAAAGATGGCAGACCTCAGTCTGCCCGATCCGGTGGATGCGCCCGAATCGCTGCTCGATCCGGTTCGGATTCCAGGGCAGGTCGTAGTTCACCATCAGGTGCGCGCGCTGCAGGTTGATGCCTTCGCCAGCAGCATCGGTGGCGAGGAGCACCTGCACGTGAGGGTCGTGCCGGAACTCTTCCTGGGCCTTCAGACGTTCCTCCCGCCACATGCTGCCGTGAATCTGGACGATGGCTTCGCTGCGACCGAGGAGCGTCGAGATTCGTTCGTAGAGGTAGGCGAGCGTGTCCCGGTGTTCCGTGAAGATGACCAACTTCTGGGCAGGCGACGACTTCCGAGGCTCAACCGCTTGGCCGTCGTAGGGTGCTCGCTCCTCCGCAAAGTGATTCGCGATGGCGGCAGGAGTGAAGATCTCGCCAAGGAGGCTCGATAGCTCCTTCCATTTCGTGTCTTCACCGCTTCGCCGAACGCTCAGCG
The DNA here is from genome assembly GCA_964570955.1 of uncultured Burkholderiales bacterium. Taxonomy (GTDB): domain Bacteria; phylum Pseudomonadota; class Gammaproteobacteria; order Burkholderiales; family SHXO01; genus SHXO01. Next base: position 18,804 of record CAZNBS010000060.1, read on the forward strand.
CGAGCGACTCGATGCGCCTGAGCGTGTCGATTTCGTGCTGGAGCTCAACAATCGTCCGGGCGGCGGTCGCCTGGTCGAGGACCTGTTCTTCAGCCGCCTCTACCTCGTCATCCGGAGCGTCATCCAGGTCATCGAGATCGTCTGCGTCCAGGAGTGGCCCGGCCACCGTCAGCGGTGACATGGCCGCGGCCCCGCGCTGTAGCAGTTCAAGTTCGCGCAGGCGCGCTTCCAACCGTTCGCGTCGCCTCCGCAGTGATTCGTGGATGGCAGCGGGAGAGGATGCAAGACGCCGTTGGAGGATCGTAAGCGCGAATCCAACCGTTCCGGTCCGCTTGTCGTTCTGGAGCGCCTCGGCTCGGTTGAACTCCTCGCGAACGTAGTCGGTGACTTCCTTGTAGAGCCGTGCCTCCTGCTCGGACAGCTTGTACGGCACGGTATGTGCGATCCGCTCCGGGAAGAGCGGCGTCGCGTCGAACTTGACCAGCTTCTCCTTCACCATCCGGCGCATCAGGTCCGAAGCATCCGATGCATGCACACCGTCGCGGAAACGGCCTTCAAAGCGGTCGCTATCGAGCAACGCCATGAACAGCTGAAAATCCGCCTCTTTGCCGTTGTGTGGCGTGGCAGTCATGAGCAGGAGATTCCGAGTCAACGTTCCAAGGAGCTCACCGAGGTGGTACCGCTTCGTGTACTTGACCTCGCCGTTGAAGTAAGTCGCCGACAGCTTGTGGGCCTCGTCGCATACGACGAGGTCCCACCCGCAGTCGGGTGCCTGGAGTTTCTGCTGAACGTTCTCGTCCCTCGACAGCTTGTCGAGACGCGCGATCACCAGGTCGTTCTCGACGAACCAGTTCCCTGTTCGGGCCGCCTCGAGTTTGTCGTTCGTCAGAATCTCGAAGGGAAGGTTGAAGCGGCGGTAGAGCTCGTCCTGCCATTGTTCGACCAGACTGCCGGGACAGACAATGAGGCAACGCTTGAGGTCGCCACGGACGATCAGCTCCTTGATGAGCAGGCCAGCCATGATGGTCTTGCCCGCGCCGGGGTCGTCGGCCAGGAGGAACCGGAGCGGCTGGCGGCGCAGCATCTCCTCGTAGACGGCCGTGATCTGGTGCGGGAGCGGGTCCACAAGGGATGTGTGGACGGCGAGGAGCGGGTCGAAGAGGTGCGCCAGACGGATGCGGTGAGCCTCGGAGACCAGCCGCAGCAGGTGGCCATCGCCATCGAAGGCCCACGGGCGTCCAATGTCGGCGATCGCGATCCGTGCCTCGTCGTGCCTGTACAACAGCTCGTTGGAGACCTTGCCGGCCGGATCCTTGTAGGTGAGTTCGAGAGCGTCCGACCCAAACCATTGGACGCCGACCACCGTTACGAGACGATCGGGTAATAGGCCGCTCACCGCGGCGTTCGGTAGGAGTTCCTCAAGCTTGGCCATGCAGTCCCCGCGGTTACATCATACGTGGCGGTTCAGCTTCGCTCGCTTTCCGGACAGCAGGTGACGCGGTTCCTACGCCACGTTCGTGTGGTCGGGTGCGTCGGTCGCGCCTGCGGGCCGCCCTCGGAGGCAAGGCGCCGAGGTGGCCCATCGGCGCTGGCGCAGCCACTCTGATCCGCCAGCTTCGATCAGCCCGCAGCGGGCGCTACTCTACAGGCACGGAGAGTCACCAGCGTGAGCGCAGTCCCACCCTTTCCCGATACCCAGTGTGAAGCGCTTGCCAGGCATCTCGGCGAGTGCGGCAGCGGGACGGACATCACGCGTGCCTTTCAGACTTGCGGACTGCGTGACACGTCGGGCGAATCCACAAAGTGGAAGCGCTTGTTCGCGGTCTTCATCACCATTCAGGCCAACGACCGCTCAGCTAACCGGATTCTCGCCTTCATCCAGACATATATGGCTCCTGCCCGATTCGTCGGGCGCAGTGCCGACTTTGAGCAATACCGGCTGGCTCTTAATGTTTGTCTCGCGTTCGTGGGGCTCGAGTACGGTGCCGACGGACAGTTTCGAGAGCGTGAAGTTGCTCGGACGCTCAACGAGGCAGAGGCTCGCGTCCGAACCATCCAGTCCAAGTTTCGCGATCGCCGAATGCATCCCGAGGTGCTGAAGTACTGCCGGGCCGAGCTCATGCAGGACAACTACTTCCACGCGGTGTTCGAGGCGACCAAAGGGCTGGCGCAGCGAATTCGAGAGACGTCAGGTGTCGAGCTTGATGGCGCTGCCCTGGTAGACAAAGTGTTCTCCATCGATCGCCCGCTTCTCGCCTTCAATGCCCTGCGGACGGAGACGGAGAAATCCGAGCACAAGGGGTTCGCGACGCTCTTGAAGGGTTGCTTTGCGGCGGTTCGAAACCCGCTCGCACACGAACCGAGAATCCTCTGGGATGGAGAGGACGACGCTGCGGACTACCTTTCACTTGTCTCGTTGCTCCACAGAAAGCTTGATGACTGCGTCCCCACCCTTGTATGCGAGCCGTAGTCTCTAGCGCGCGGCAGCTCTCGGCCCGGCCACTTCCTCCAACACCTTCGCTGTCTCCGGCATCGGCTCCGCCTGATCGTCATCCAAAGCCTCACGCAATTCCTCGACGAACCTCTTGAACTGGCGCTTCGCGGAATTGCGGTCGCCGATCGCGGCGTGGCAGCGCATCGCCTCGCGCACCGCCTCCTCGTCGATGGGGTCCCTCTCCAGGATCGCGGCGTAGAAGCGAAGCGCGAGCTTCGGGTCTCGCAGCTCACACGCCAGCTTCGCGGCCCGGTGGGCTGCCGTGACGAACCGCTTCTGGTAGTCGCGCCGGTAGGCGTCGGCCCATTCGTAGTCCTCGTCGGCGAGGAAATCGGCCGGGCAGAGTTCCAGCGCCCGCTGGTACTCAATCAGGGCTTCAGAGCCCTGCAGGCGCTCGGCCCGGGCGAGGTGCGCGTCGAAGGCGTCCACGTCTGTGCGGAACAGGCCTGTCCGAAGCGTGTAGCGCTGGCGCGCAGCGACGAGGATCTCGCCCTCGAGATCCGGGACTGCCCGACTCAGGGTGCGACGGACGTAGTAGGCGGCGTTGGGCAGCGGGTGCCCTCCCTGGTTCTCTCCGCTTAGCCCGAGTGCCTCTGCTGCCGTATCTCGCAGGACCGGCGAGCCACCGTGGGCGAGAAGGTAGGCGAGCAGCTCCCGCGCCTTCTGGATCGACCAGCCAT
>CAZNBS010000061.1:0-21972 GCA_964570955.1 uncultured Burkholderiales bacterium
CGCCGCCCGCCCGCCGCCGTGGAAAACGACTACCCGTCGCCGGTGTCGATACCCGAGGCGCGCAGAACGCAATCGCCGAGTTATCCACGCGGCAGGGCGCGGGTCCCTCCATAGACCCAAAGCGCCGTGCCGGGTGGGTAACTCGTTGCAGGGCGTCCATTAGCGTCCTAAGTAAACTGCCGTCACCTGCTCACGCTCGTGGCCGAGCTCTCGGCTCACGACCAGCCGTGCCTCGTGGTCGAATGATTTCTGGTCCGGGGTGAGGTCTTTGGATGATGGACCGCCTGCTGCCGGCGCTTTCCAGCCGGTGAGCTCCAGGTAGCGGGCCTGGGCATAGGCATGCCGGTGTCCGTGGACGCGGTGGATGCCGGCGACGCTGCACTGGTGCTTGAAGCGGTGGAGCTGGTCGACGAACTTGAGGTCCTGCGGGATGAGGCTGCCTCGGCCGACCAGGCGCTTGGTTTCGATCAGAAGCTGGCGCTGCTCCGGCGTTCGGATCGGAATCTCTCGGGCGCGTCCGCCCTTGCACCAGCTGGGGCGAAGCACGAGCTTGTCACCCCGGTCGGCCCACGCCGGTTGGAACTTGATCGATTCGGCACGTCGGAGTCCGAATGCCGCCTGCAGTTTCAGCGAGAGCCGGGTGTACGGGTCGGTGATCTTAGAGAGATCTGCGACGGTGAGGTCCCGCGCCTTGTTTACCGTGCTAACGAGCTGCCGATCGGGGATGCCGTAGACGGTGTTGTCCTTGGCAATGATGTCGCTCTTTCCGATCTTCTGTGCCCACCAGCGCAGCTGGGCCATGCGGTTCTTCATGGTCCCGGGGGTCAACGCTTCCGCCTGCCAGCGCCGGGTGAGCGCTTCGACGTGCTTCGGTTTGAGTCCCGTCGTCTGGAGATGCTTGAAACCGGACTGGTGCAGTTGATCCGCGACGAGCTGCAGAATGCGTAGCCGGTCCGTCTGGGTGGCAAAGCTGCCGTCCCGGTTGCGGTAGCAAAGCTGCTTCAGCTCGTAGTTAAGTGTCCTCATGCCCTTGTCTCGCTTTCCTGCTGGTGTGCTCTCGTGTTCGGTCAGTGTTCTTGTCCGTCTCGAGGGCCGTGAGCCGTATCGAGAACCACAAGGGACAGCGGGCCACACCATTTGCCCGTTCGTGCAGGGGATGTACTTCTTGCCAGCGCTGCACGGCGCTTTCATTTGGCATCGGTGTTCGGGCCTGTGGGCACGTAGAAACCACCGAAGGCCGTTCACCCCAGGCCTGAGGGAGCATCCCGAGGATGCGGATCCGTCACGGGGATCACTCGGCATGCGGCATCGCGCCACGCGCAGCACGGAGAGACCCCAAGAACAACCGATGGAGTCCGACAACGCTCGGCGACAACCGAGCACACGAGCGGCCGAAGGGGCCGCGAAGGGGAATATCAGCGAGCGCCGAGAAGGCGTTGCTGTGGAGGGGCGACAAACGATGCTGCGCCAGCGAAGGAACGCTTCAGAAGGAGCTGTTCCCAACGACTGGACGCAACTACGCCCGGAGCATCAGGAGAACAAACACTGAAGAGTCCGTCGGCGGCAAGGCACCGATCGGATCACAGTCGTGTCGGACAAAGTCCGGAGACGCTAAACGACTCCGAAAGTCACAGAAGCACCTGACCTGCGGGCGCTTTGATCATCGACGAGTACCGCCAGGCACTAGGGCCGCCGGCTTTCAGGCGATTTGGCCGGTTTGGGACGATGCGTTACGTGCACCGGACGGGCTGTACTCAGCCAGCGAAGATTCGGTGATTCCGATCGCGTTGAACATCTCGAACAAGAGATCCCAGCGCGATCCGATGCGGTAATTTCGGCTGTGACATCGGCATGCTGATTTCAGTTCCCGCGCCGGATCTCACCGCACCGAGCTATTGTCCGGACTCTATCGTGTCTTACTTGTGCAGGCGCTTGCCGCTCGACTGACGATCGAACGGTGGATGAAGCGGCTGCGTCGGTCGGTGTGCTGCGCCAGGGGTCGGTCTGGTCACCATGCCGACGCACCGGGGCTTCAATGTCAGCGCCGCACGAGCGCCTCGAGTGCATCACGTGGCTCCGACCGGCTCGTCACTTGCGCCAGTATCTTGAAAGTCGATCGTTGGTGCGGGTTTGCGCGCATCGTCACTGGCCGCTCGCGCTCACCAGTAACGATGCGCGGTTGGCGCAGGGGCGTCTATTCTTGACCCCCCGTCTTGGCGCAGGCGGACGATCCTTCGCACACTACTGCAGTTTGGTGCGGCTCGTTGTCGAGCGTCAGGACTGCTAACAGGGGCGGATCGGCAGACCGGCTACGCAGTATACGATCCATCCCCTTTGCCGATCGGGAGTCGTCCGAGTACGATCCTCCACGGGAAAACCGAACCCGTCGCCTGGTGCGAAGCTGCTGCTCCGGCGGCCGGGCGACTCCAATTCGAAGAAGAAGCAATGCCCCGCAATGGCCACTGACGCATTCAAAGACATCGAGAAGCTCGAGGCCTCCCTCTGGGAGGCGGCGGACAATCTCCGGGCGAACTCCAAACTGACCTCCAGCGACTACTTCATGCCCGTGCTGGGCGTCATCTTTCTGCGCCACGCTGCGAACCGCTTCGAAGCGGCGCATCGCCAGATCGAGGCCGATCAGGCGGCCGGCCGGATGCCCAAGCGTCGCGTGCTGCCGGCGGATTACCTGCGCCGCCGTGCGTTGTGGCTGCCGGAGCCGGCCCGCTACGACTGGATCATGGAGCAGGCTGCGGTGAGTGGTGCCGATCTTCCGAAGCTCGTGACCGAGGCCATGAATGCCATCGAGGCCGAGTTCGAACCGCTGCAGACGGTGCTGCCCAAGGACTACGGCATCTTCGAGACCAGGGTGCTCGAAGACCTGATGCGCCTGTTCAACAGCGAACAGATCAAGCTGGCGACCGGGGACGTGTTCGGCCGGATCTACGAGTACTTCCTCGCCAAGTTCTCGATTCAGAAGGCGCACGACAACGGCGAATTCTTCACACCCTCGTCACTGGTGCAGATGATCGTGAACGTCATCGAGCCCGACCACGGCACGGTGTTCGACCCGGCCTGCGGCTCCGGCGGCATGTTCGTACAGTCGAGCCATTTCATCGAGCACGAGGGCGGCGACACCGCGAAGAAGGCAGTCTTCTACGGCCAGGAGAAGAACCGCGACACCATACGCATCGCGAAGATGAACCTCGCGGTGCACGGTTTGGAAGGCAAGATCGCCGAGGCGATCACGTATTACCAGGACGAGCACACACTTGTCAGCAAGTGCGACTACGTGATGGCCAATCCGCCGTTCAACGTGGATCTGGTGGATGCCGAGCGCATCAAGGGGGATCCGCGGCTGCCTTTCGGCCTGCCGGGCGTCAACAAATCGAAGAAGGTCGGCAACGGCAACTACCTCTGGATCTCTTATTTCTGGAGCTACCTGAACGCCAAGGGCCGCGCGGGTTTTGTCATGTCGTCGCAGGCATCGAGTGCCGGACACGGCGAGAAGGACGTGCGCCGCAAAATCGTCGAGACCGGCGACGTGGATGTGATGATCTCCATCCGCTCCAATTTCTTCTACACCCGCTCCGTGCCCTGTGAGCTGTGGCACTTCGATCGTGCCAAGCCACCCGAACGCCGCGACAAGGTGCTGATGCTCGACGCCCGCAACGTTTACCGGAAGGTCACGCGCAAGATCTACGACTTCTCGCCCGAGCAGATGCAGAACCTCGCGGCGATCGTATGGCTCTATCGTGGGCAGCAGCAACGCTTTCTCGGGCTGGTGAAGGACTACCTCGGCCGTGTTTGCGCCGAGGGCGCAGCCGTGCCGGGGATGCTGGCACCGTTTGAGACCACGCTGGCCGACTTGAGCGCGGGCTTCGATGCGCTCACCAAAGCTGCCGCGAAGCACGCCGAACTCGACACTGCCAAGAAACAGGCGCTGGCCGATGCCGTCGCCGAGCTACGCGAGGCCGCCCCGCTCTACGAGGCCGACGCCGCGAGGTTCCTCGCGAGCCTCGCGGCCTTCCGCCAGACATATACCACGGCGCCGCTCGACACGAACGACGCCCAGCACGCGGCGCGCGAGGCGTTCGATCCCATCGCCGAGGCGACGCGAGGCCTCGTGAAGCAGGTGGACCTGCTCTACAAGCTCGCCGCCCGCGTCGCGGATCTCGGTGCCGAGCTGGCGGCCGACGATGCGTTCTCCACAGCTTACGACCGCCGCGCGGCGGGCCGTCTGGTGAAGCTGCTCGACGAAGGGCGCAAGTGCGCGGTCGAGCAGTTGAAGCACGCTGCCTACTTCCATCGGCAGGTGGCGTGGCTGCAGGATCGTTTCCCCAACGCCGAACTACAGGCGGTGCCAGGGCTGGTGAAGCTGGTAGATGTGAAGGAGATCGATGCCGCCGACTGGAGCCTGACCCCCGGTCGCTACGTCGGTGTTGCTCCGGCGGAGGAGGACGAGGACTTCGACTTCGAGCAGACCCTGCGCGAAATCCACACCGAGCTGGCTGACCTCAATAAGGAGGCGGCGGAATTGGCGGTGAAGATTCAGGAGAACTTCGAGGAGCTGGGGATTTGACGACCGAGACCCCCCTCACGTTGGACGATGCGTGCGAATTCATCGTTGACTGCCTACATGCTACTGCGCCGATCGAGTCGGAGGGGTATCCGCTGATTCGCACGCCCAATATCGGCACGGGGCGCCTCGACCTCACAGATGTTTACAGAGTATCAGAGGAGATCTATGAAGTTTGGACAAAGCGAGCAATACCTGAGCCCGGAGATTTGATCCTGGCACGTGAAGCACCAGCGGGGAATGTTGCCATTGTAAGAGAAGGGCAGACAGTGTGCCTTGGGCAGCGCACAGTTCACCTCCGACCTAACAGATCGAAGGTTGACCCCGATTTCCTCTGTTACTTCTTGCTTGCACCGCAACAACAGGGAGAACTTCTAGCGGGGGAGACTGGAGCGACAGCCAAGCACGTGAACATGAAGGACATTCGGCGGCTTAACTTGGCAGGGCTGCCGAGCCTTCCGGTGCAAAAAGCCGCGGGCTCGTTACTCGCGGCCTATGACGACCTGATCGAGAACAACCGGCGGCGGATGGCGCTGCTGGAGGTGGCGGCGCGGCAACTCTACCGCGAGTGGTTCGTCCGCTTTCGCTTCCCCGGCCACGAGCACACCCGCATCACTAACGGAGTGGTGGAGGGTTGGGAGAAGTCCACCGCGTTCTCTGCGCTGGAGGTCCTTAGCGGCGGGACGCCGAAGACGACTGTGTCCGACTACTGGGACGGCGGCATTCCTTTCTACACGCCGAAGGACGCCACTGATACGCCTTACGTCCTTGGCACAGAGCGTTCGATTTCCGAACTAGGGTTGAGAAACTGCAACAGTCGTCTCTACGACACCGGTACCGTTTTCATCTCTGCCCGAGGGACCGTGGGTAAGCTCAATCTAGCGGCACGACCGATGGCGATGAGCCAGTCCTGCTACGCGCTGGTCGGGCGGGGCCACGTATCGCAATTGTTCCTCTTCTGCGCTCTAAAGGAGGCGATCGAGTATCTCAAGCAACACGCGGTCGGTGCGGTCTTTGATGCGATCGTTGTCGATACCTTCAAGCTTATCCCGTTCATCGTGCCCCATGAGAAGATGGTTGGCTTCTTCGAAGAGTCGGTGGCGCCCATGTTTTTACAGATTGCAAATCTCTTGGAACAGAACGAGAGGTTGCGCACCGCTCGCGACCTGCTGCTGCCCCGTCTGATGAGCGGAGAGATCGCGGTATGACGCTGGAAGACCAGCACACCGACCGCAAGTCGCTGCGAGTGATCACCGCCAGGACGGCGGACTGGGACGCGTTGGCGCGCGATTGCGTGTGTTTCGCCAACGGGTCCGGCGGGCGGCTGCTGATCGGCATCGAAGACGACGCGACCGAGCCACCACCTGGGCAGGTTATTCCGGCCGATTTGCCGGAGCGAGTGCGCAAGCGCATCGGCGAGCTGACGGTCAATGTGCAGGCCTTGCCCAGTCTGCGGCGCGCGGCTGGCGGCGGCGAGTACATCGAGCTGGAGATCGCTCGCTCAGCCAGCGTCGCCTCGACGACCGACGGTCGCTATTACCTACGCATCGCCGACGAGTGCAAGCCGGTGATCGGCGACGACGTGCTGCGGTTGGCCAACGAGCGGCCCGGCCTTGCCTGGGAGGCGGCCGCAACGACCGTATCGGTGACCGCGCTCGATCCGCGGGCGCGCGCGGCGTTCGTCTCGGGCATTCGCGCTTCGGATCGGGTGAAGGACTCGGTCAAGGAGAAGTCGGACGATGAACTGCTCGTCCACTACGGCCTCGCTCAGGGCGGCGTACTGACACGGCTGGGCGTGCTGCTGGTCGGCACCGCGCACGACCGGCGCGCGCTCGGAAGCGCACCGCTGGTCCAGGCGATCAAGTACGACGAACGCGGCAGCAAGATCAACAAGTGGAGCTGGGACGACGGCACGCTGTCACCGACGGAGATGGTGGACGACATCTGGCGCACGGTACCGGACTTCCGGGAGAGCTACGAAGTGCCGGAGGGTCTGTATCGCCGGCAGGTGCCGGCGTATGACGAGAAGGTGGTGCGCGAGCTGCTGGTCAACGCGCTCGTGCATCGGCCCTATACGCAGCTGGGCGACATCTACCTGAACCTGCATCCCGATCGGCTCGAGGTCGTCAACCCCGGGCGGCTGCCGCTCGGCGTCACGCCCAGGAACATCCTGCACGCCAGTCGGCGCCGCAACGAGGCCCTGGCGCGTGTCTTCCACGACCTGGGGCTGATGGAGCGCGAGGGCAGCGGCTTCGACATGATGTATGACCGGCTGCTCTCGCAGGGCCGGCCGGCGCCGGTGCCCGAGGAGGGTGCGGACTGGGTGAGGGTGACGGTTGTCCGACGCATCGTGAAGCCCGACGTGTTGGCTTTGATCACGCAAGCGGATGCGCGCTTTCAGCTGACCCAGCGTGAACGGATCACGCTCGGGCTGCTGGCTCAGTCGGAGGGGATGACGGCCCGGGAGCTCGCGGCCGCTGTGGAAGCGGAAGGCAGCGAAGGGATAGTCACCTGGTTCGGACGGCTTGCGGAACTGGGATTGGTGCGCAGTGCCGGGCGTACCAAAGGGACGAAGTACTACGTTGACCCCGAGCTACTCCAGGACGCCGGCGTAAGGTTGCCGACATCGCTCAGGCGCATCGAGCCGCATCGGCTGATGGAACTCGTCCGCGAGGACTTGCGGCGGTATCCTGGGTCAAAAATCGGCGAAATCGGCGGCCGTGTCGGCCCGGAAATCAATCGCTCGCAATTGCGGCGCGCACTGGCGCAGCTGGTTCGCTCGGGAGGCGTCGTCATGCAGGGAGAGCGGGCCGGTGCTCGCTACCGTTTGGGGGACGAATTGTGAGCCGCCGTGTTTGGATCAAGATCGAGCGAATCCGGTTCAGCCGGCCGCCGGCGTGCGCCAAAGCGCATCGATGGGGCGACCTACCTCCTTGTTTTGTATGGGTTGGCTTTTGAGCGGGCGACGACGAATGCGCCAAGGGTGATCCAAAGGGTTGAGTCAAACACGGTATGGCCATCACCGACATCAACAGCGAAGACCGGCTGGTCCAGCAGACCTTCACCGATCACCTGGAAACGGTCCTCGGTTGGGAGAGTGTCTACGCTTACAACGCGGAGACGTTCGGGCCATCGGGGACGCTGGGGCGCGAATCGGAGCGCGACGTAGTGCTGGTGCGCGATCTTCGAGCCGCGCTCGAAAGGCTGAACCCGACCATCCCGGCAGCAGCGCGTGAGCAGGCGATCGAGAAGCTGACCCGGACGGACTACGCCCGTTCCTTGCTGCAGCACAACCGCGAGTACGACGGCTTCATCCGCGGTGGTGTCCCCGTCGAATGGCGCGACGCGGCGGGCGAGGTGCAGCGCGAGCGGGCGAAGGTGATCGACTTCCGCCGGCCGGAGAACAATCGCTTTCTCGCCGTCCGAGAACTGAAAGTCCAGGGCGCGCGCGTGCCTCATTACAACCGGCGCGCCGACCTGGTGTGCTTCGTCAATGGACTGCCGCTCGTCTTCATCGAACTCAAGGCCGTCTACAGAAACATCCGCGCAGGATTCGACGACAACCTCACCGATTACCTGACCGAGCACAGCATCTCTCACGCCTTTCACCACAACGCCTTTCTCGTGGTGAGCAATGGCGACCAAGCACGCTATGGGTCGATCACGAGCAAGTGGGAGCACTTCGTCGAATGGAAGCGTAACGCGGAGACCGACCGCGCTCGCCTGGATGCGCAGGCGCTTATGGATGGCATGTTGGCGAAAGAACGGCTGCTCGACATCGTCGAGAACTTCGTTCTGTTCGACGACAGTCGCTCGGGTGGCAGCCGAAAGGTCATCGCCCGGAATCATCAAGTCCTGGGGGTGAACAACGCGGTCGCATCGGTACAGCGCCAGGAGGCGTTGAAACGGGAGTATCCGCCCGGCCGGCGCACGATCGAATACGAAGTGCCGATGCCCGAGCTGCGTAGTGCGGCGGCGAGCGCGGATCACGCAACCGTGATACCCAGCCGCGATGGGCCGGGAACCGGGGAAGTGCTTCCGCTCGTCCGACGCGCCCACCCGGATCTTGGTCGCCTCGGTGTGTTCTGGCATACGCAAGGAAGCGGGAAGTCCTACTCGATGGCCTTCTTTGCCGAGAAGGTTCGTCGCGTCGTACCGGGCAATTTCACTTTCCTCGTGATGACGGATCGCGAAGACCTCGATGATCAGATCGGGCGAACGTTCGTCGGCTGTGGCATCACAGACGAGAAGACGCCCCGTGCCAGCTCAGGGCGCGAACTGCAGGAAATACTGCGAGGGAATCACCGCTACATTTTCAGTCTCATCCACAAGTTCAATCAGAACGTCACCGAGCCCTACAGCGAGCGCGACGACATCATCGTGCTTTCCGACGAGGCCCACCGGACGCAGGCTGGCCGGTTTGCCCGCAACATGAGGTTGGCGCTGCCGAACGCGTCCTTCATCGGATTCACGGGAACACCGCTCTTCAAGCATGACGAGCTTACGAAGCGGATCTTCGGTGGCTACGTCTCGCGCTACGACTTCACCCGCTCGGTCGAAGATTCATCGACGGTGCGGTTGGTCTACGAGAATCGCGGCGAGAAACTGGGGATCGCCCGCTTCGATCTCAATGACCGAATCGCCGAGAAGATCGAAGCAGCCGAGCTCGATCCCGACCAGGCCGCTCTCCTGGAGAAGCTGCTAGGCAAGGACTACGAAATCATCACTGCCGATGATCGGTTGGACAAGCTCGCCGATGATTTCGTCGAACACTGCTCCGCGCGTTGGCAGACGGGCAAGTCGATGCTGGTTTGCATCGACAAGATCACGTGCGCACGCATGCTCCAGCGCATCGCGCCGCGTTGGAAGAAGAAACTTGCCGAGGTTCAGACGCAAGTCATCGCAAGGGAGGCGGCACTCGCCTCAGCCACCGATCCGGACGCCAGGGAGCGCCTGATCGGCCAACTCGAAGCGCTCAAGGGGCGGGCCGGCTGGATGGATAGCACGATCATCGAGATCGTGATCAGCGAGGCGCAGAACGAAGTCAGGGACTTCAAGAAGTGGGGCTTCGACATCATCCCCCACCGCGTGAGGATGAAGACCGGCTTCGACACGCCGGACGGGAAGCGGCTGAGCGTCGAGGACGCGTTCAAAGCGCCGCAACACCCGTTCCGGATCGCGATTGTGTGCGCCATGTGGCTGACCGGTTTCGATGTGGAGTGTTTGGCAACGCTCTATATCGATAAGCCGATGAAGGCGCACAACCTGATGCAGGCGATCGCTCGGGCGAACCGCGTTTATCCAGATAAGGATTGCGGGGTCATCGTGGACTACAACGGCATGCTGAAGAGCCTGCGCGAGGCCCTGGCCCAGTATGCGCTCGGCGATGAGGACGGCGGGAAGGGAGACGATCTCGTCGCGCCGATCGAGGAATTGGTGGCCGCATTGCTCCAGGCCATCGAAGCGACGGAGGCACATCTCCAGGCGCTTGGGTTCGACAGTGGCCGTTTGAGCGGATCGACCGGGTTTTCCCGCATCGAGGCCCTTCGCGACGCAGTGGACGCGGTCTACACGACGGATGAATCGAAGCGACGCTTCGAGATCCTCGCGCGGCAGGTCTTCATTCGGTTCAAGGCGCTTCTGGTGGAGCCAGCCGCGCTGGCATACGCAGAGCGGCACGACAACATCGAAGCGATCTACAAGAAACTCCAGGACCGGCGCGACACTGCCGACGTTACCGAGCTGCTGAAAGAGCTGCACAAGATCGTCAACGAAGCTATTCGAGCACATCTACCGGGGGCGGATCACGCGGAAGGACTCACGGTCGACCTCAGCCGAATCGACTTCGATAAGCTCCGGGAAGAATTCGCCAAGAAGGTGAAGCGAAAGCACGCCGCGATCATGGACATCCGCGACGTTGTCGAGCAGAAGCTCGCACAGATGCTCGCCAGCAATCCGATGCGGATGGACTACTACCGCAAGTATCAGGAGATCATCGCGGACTACAACCGCGAAAAGGATCGTGCGACGGTGGAAGCGACCTTTGCCAAGTTGGTCGAGCTGGCGGCGAGCCTTGATGAGGAGCAGAAGAAGGCTGCGGCAGAAGGGCTTACAGAAGAGGAGTACGCACTCTTCCAAATGCTGTTCCGGCCGGAGTTGTCCGCCTCTCAGCGGGAGAGCTTGAAATCGTCGAGCCGGGAGTTGTTGGCTTCCCTTGAAGCTCTTTTACGCAGCATGCCTACGTGGGGAGCGAATTCGACTACTCAAGCCGAGATAAAGGTTGCAATACTTGATGGCCTTTGGCCCGCGCTACCTCGCCCTCCCTTTACGGAGGACGATACCGAGCGGCTTGCCGAGCAAGTCTACGAGTATTTTTGGCAAAGGAATGCTTCGAAGGGGGATCGCGCAAGTCCATGAATGCGAGTCGGATTGCCCAGGCAAGTGCGTGAGCTGACGCTACGTCGATCCGGCGCCACCGCACTCGATTTCCGTGAACATCACAATGACATCGTCCCCGGACGGATTCCGAGTATGCTCTGTTACGTTCGGGCCGGTCCCGCGGCGGCTCGACGTTTTTTGCTGGGGCCAACCGATCGAAATGTGCTCGACATGGAGGACTCGCGCCTCTGCGCAAAGAGGGCGTTCCTTGAGGTCAGCGCCGACATCGTCGAACACGTGGCCCCGATCTTCTATGACGACTCGAAGGCCGCCGCGGTGAAGATTCTGGGGGGCTGACGGTATGGAGAAACTCGTCCTCGTACATATCTCGGACATCCACTTCACTCGCGCATCAGGTGTCTCCGCGCACGACCTCGACAAGAACGTGCGGAACGAGCTGATCTTGGATGCTACCAAGATCGCGAAGGAGATCGGCCCGGTTACTGGCGTCCTCGTCACCGGCGACATCGCATTCTCGGGCAGCAAAGCCGAATACGACCGTGCCACAGACTGGCTCCGGGATTTTTGTGGAGCGATCGGGTGCCCCGCAGAGAACGTCTGGGTCGTACCTGGGAACCACGACGTCGATCGAGAGAGGACGAAGCGGAAGGTTACGAGAACGCTTCACGAGAGCATCAGGAAGGAAGGCTCGGACGTCGATAGGGAGCTTCGCGAGATCCTCTCGGACGCGCAGTCTGCTGCTGCGCTCCTTGAACCGTTGACTGAGTACAACACGTTCGCGGGGCGCTTCGGCTGCTCGATCTCGGCCGAGAAACACTACTGGGAACGCGACCTCGAGCTCACCTGCGGTACTGCCATTCGAGTCCGTGGCCTCACGAGCGTGCTCGTGTCGAACGAGGAAGATAGGCGCACCGGGATCGTTCTCGGCGCGGCACAAGCGAGCGTCGAACGTGCGTCCGGGGTGCTCCACATGACGCTTTGCCACCACCCGCCGGATTGGCTTTCGGACCACGACGCTGTGGAAGACCACTTGAAGTCCAAGGTCCACATCCAGCTCTTCGGGCACAAGCACTCGCAGCGACTCGACGAAATCAACGGGAAGATCCGGCTCGTCGCCGGGGCAATGCATCCTGATCGTGGCGAGGGGAACTGGCTTCCCACTTACAACTTTTTGGAGATTACGCGGCGCGACGGTGAGCGCATCGGACTTCGTGTCTACCAGCGCCGGTGGAACCAGCCGGACACCAATTTTGTCGCGTGGCGCCGCCCGGAGAACGGGAAGGACCACCGCGAGTTCTTATGGTCTGGCTTTCCAGCGGCCACGAAGGCCGAACCCCACAGCATTGTCCCTCACGAGGCGAGATGTGCCGAGGTGGCTGCGTCGGCGCTAAGCCCCGTGGTGGCGAACACAGCGACCGAGAAGGACAACGCTATGCCGCCTCCGAACTACGAGCGTCGGCTCACCTACCGCTTCCTCACGCTGCCATTCCGCCACCAAATCACCGTCGCCAAAAACCTCGACGTACTTACAGACGCCGATCGCGCACTCAGCGACGAAGCTCTCTTCCGTGTCCTATTCAGGCGTGCTGCCGAAAAGGGCCTCCTCGCGAAGCTGTGGACCGAGACAGAGAACCTTCACGACGATCCGGCGGACTCCAACCCTTTCGAAACCTCAAAGTAGACGGAAGCAGCGCACATGCACAAGAACTTTGGCGAATGGTATAGGCAAGTCTCGATCCCCTGTACGGACGAGAGCCTCAAGAAGCGTTGGGTGGGTGTCGAGAGCTGGGTGACGACGATCCGTGATGACGTTGCAGCGCTACTTGAGACGGTCCGTATCTTCCGAGGGCTCCTAGAGAAGACCTCGCGCGAGACGTTCCTCGCAGCATTCCGCAACGAAGACACGACGTTCGCCCAGAGGGACAATGCTCATGAGCAGCAGGTGCTCGCTGGGGCGGCACTCGTTCACTGCGTCGGCACGCGCGAGAAGAACGATCATGAGGGGAGCCTGCAGGCGGCGGTGCTCGCCGCCACTGCTGTTGAAGCGTCCAGCATTCGCGCCGCGGATGTGATCAAGACGCTGGACGAGCAGGTAGGAGAGGTTCGTGCGGGCCTCCGCACGATCGCGCAGGAGCAGCGCCGACGAAGAGCGTTCGAGACCATCCTCCTGAGTTCCGAAGAGGAGGACACATTCAAGACGATCATCGCGACCAGCGTCAGCGACCACAATCAGCTCCGGGCGAGCTTTGAGAAGGCCTTCCAGATGCTGCTGAGCGCCGTTAACAGCTCCGCGAGCGCGCTCGACGCGGCTGCGCACGGGCTCCGCTGTGCGGACGAAGAGACGAACATTCTCTGGTGGCTCGCAGGAGGATGCAGCAAGGACCTCGACAAGCCGTGGAGTGCGCTCAAGGACGCGGCTCCGCTCATTGCTGCGTGGGAACTCGCTGACCTCACCGACGTCGCCCTCGGCCCGCAGGACGCTGGGGCGCTGCTTGATCGTGCGCTGCCCAAAGCCAAGGGGAACAAGAACAAGGAGCAAGCACTGCACGTCTACGTAAACGCCGTGCCCGATGAGTGGGCGAAGGCCTGTGCTGCGAAGCTCGATGCGCAGGCGCTCGATCTTGCCCCGCTGTCGCTCGCCCTTTCGAAGCGAGTCGAGGGCAACTCGACGACTTGGCAGTCATTCTTCGATGCGATCAGCGGCGGACTGAAGGCGGGAACCACGCTGGCACCGGAGCGTGTCGCCCGGCTGGCGTACATCGAGGCAATGCTCTTCCGCACCCTTACGAAAGTGGAGAGCTGACGTGGCCGAAGCAGCCCCTGCCATCGCAGCAGGAGAAGACGCCGCGGCAGACCAGGCCGACGGGCAAGTGACCTTGGATCTGTTTGGCGGCTACGAGATGAGTGCGGCCGAGACCGAGGACATCACCCTTCGATGGCCGGCGCAGCTCATCGTGCTTGCGGGGGCGGAGGGCAGTGGCAAGACGACAATGCTCGCAGCTCTCTACGAGCATTTCGGTCGAGGTTCGTTTGCTGGCTTCGACTTCGCAGGGTCACGGTCGCTGCTCGGATTCGAGAAGATCTGCCACGCCAACCGCGTCGTCTCTGGCGGCACACGGCCGACCACCGAGCGAACGATCCCCTCGGATGAGGCGGCCTACTACCATTTCGCGCTTCGGGAAAGTGCCGGAGACCGCCAACGACGGCACGTACTGCTCTCTGCGCTGTCGGGCGAACTCTATCGATGGGCGCGCAACTCGCGTGAGGAGTGTGAGAAGCTCACGTTTTTGCACCGCGCGAACGCCATCGTCGTGTTGGTCGATGGGGAGAAGCTCGCATCCTTGGACCAGCGCGTGAATGCGCATGCGGACGCTGCCGGTATCCTCGATGCCTTCCTGGACGCGAAGATGGTACCCTTTGGGTGCCACGTGGAGTTCGTCTTCTCCAAGCTCGATCGCATTCGCGCAGCGGGTGACTCGGCGCTCGCATTCCTGAAGCAGACGCAGGAGAAACTCGAGACCAAGTTCCGGACTCGCGTCCCGCAGCTCGCGTTCCGAGAAATCGCGGCTAGGCCTGGTCCGTCGAATCAAGAGGAGGAACTCAGCAATGCCCTCGCAAGGGCCTTCGCAACCTGGGCTGTCCTCCAGACTCGCGTGACTGCCGATGGCGGGCAGGTGCCTCAGCCGCCGAGTGATGCACGCGAGTTCGGTAAGTTCGCGTGGCGACGCGCCGACGTGGATCGAAGGGCTAAGCCATGAGCGACGCGACGAATCTACTCTTCGTGGGTCTTCCGAAGTCGGGGAAGACGACCTACCTCGCCGCACTGTGGCACGTTCTCGAGGATCAAAGCAGCGCCACGAAGTTGAAGCTCAAGCAGCTCAGCGGCGACAGGACGTACTTGAACCTGATCGCGGAGGCGTGGCGTGCATGCGCACCCGTGCCTCGCACCACACTGCAGACCGACAACACCACAGTGGCCTTGCATCTAGAGCGCGATGGCTTCGGTGACTTCACGCTCTCCGTGCCCGATTTGGGCGGCGAAGCGTTCGATCAGCAGATCGAACACAGGAAGATGAGTGCCGCACATGCTGCCCTCTTCCGTGAAGCCAAAAGGGTGATCTTGTTCGTGCATCCCGACGTGAAGAAGGGGACGCAGATCAGCGATCAAGACCAGATCACGGCGAGCATCGGAGGTGCGACCGAGGCAGGGACTGGGGCCGATGGACACGCTGCTGTTCCCGTGCCCTGGAAGGTCGAGATGCTGCCGACGCAATCAAAGCTCGTCGAGCTGCTCCAGTTTCTGCTCGAGCTGGTCGACCGACGACTCCGTGTGGCTGTCGTGGTGTCCGCATGGGACCTCGTTGCACACCTTCAGCAAACCCCGCGCGAATACGTGTCGGGGCGCATGCCACTCCTGCGCCAGTTCCTAGACGCAAACGATGACATCGTCGACCACGCCGTATTCGGCATCAGCGCTCAAGGCGGCGCGATACCGGATGACAAGTCCAAGCTGCTCGATCTCGATTCCCTGAAACGCATCAGGGTGTGTCACGGCGGCGAGAACGATCACGACATCACGAGGCCGCTCGCGTGGCTGCTCGGAGGCAAGTAGGGATGGCCTCCACGAGCATTCATCAAGCGATCCACGGATACCGAGACGGGCACCGTCTGCTCAGCAGCTCGACTCTATTGGGCTCGGATGCGGCTCGCGCGATGCTCGTTCTGAGCGACATGTCAGGCCCGTCGATGCAACCCGGCTTCGACGAATACCTCACGGGTTACCCGCTTGCCGCTACGGACTACTTCGTCTTCGCGAAGACGTGGTACGCCTCGGAGATGCAGCGGCCTGGCTGCGTGTGGACCCATTCGTTGCTCGTCCCGCGAGCACAGATCGCCAGCATGGCGACCGCGCGGTTGATTGGGAGTTTTCGGCGTCCACAAGTTGATGGTGTCGATGCGGCGGCAACCTCGCCGGTGGTCATCGACGAGGAGGCGCCCGTCGGAGCCATGGGTGATGGATTCGCTGACAGAGGGCTCGCCGCCACCATGATCGGCGCGGTCCTGGGCCAACCCCGCCCGGTGATCGTGGTCGCCGACACGGCGGCTCAGTTCGAGGCGATCTTCCTTCGACTCTGGGAGGAGCTGTGGCCTGCGGAGAGGGCGCGATTCTCGTTTTGCACGGGCGCGCTCATGCCGCGTACAAACGCCGGCGCGTTGCTCGACCTCCAAGCCGTCCCTCAAGCGATTCCGCCGTCGCAGTTCCGCAAGAGCGCCAGCGCAGCGCTCCTCCTCGACCTTCGCACGCCGGGCAAGCCTGAGAGCTGGGTGGACTTGGTGCTCGATGGCGCAGTGAGGTGCGATGCAACCTTCCGGACGTGGCTTGAGGCGGCCGCCGGAGCGGATGCAGGCCGCGCCGTCGTGCCGAGCCTCGCGCCGATCTTCGGCGAGTGGCACGCCCCGGGCTCCTCGGCACGGTCAACTCTCGCGAGCATTGTGGGCGCGAAGGACCTCGATCCGGGCGCGCGTATTCGACTAATCGGAATGGTGTTCGATAGGGCCAACGCGGAGTCAGGTGCATCCGGTCGGCGCGAGCTGCTTCAAGATCTCTGCGGGCATCGAGGCAACGTACTCGCCCCGGTTGCCACGATCATCGAGCATCAGACGCGACGCCTCTTTGAGGACTCGCGAGACGATGGCGTAGCGTTCGTCCTATTTCTGTTGGGCGGTGAGCCGACGGAGGTTGGAGAACGCATGCTTCGCGCTGCTGTGCTCCTGCTTCAGCCGAGCGATCTCGAGTCCTTCGGTGATGCGCAGGCGCCGTATCTACCGACCATCGCTGGTGCGAACAACCACCTCGCGACCTCCCCCGTGCTCTGGAGTCGGGTCGGCAGTCGAAGTGGAGAGGTTCTCTCCCAACTCGGCGGCACAAACCTGAAGGACGAGGAGCGCGCGGCGATCGTCGACGCGATCCTTTCCTCGGGCTGCGATGTATCCGTGGATGCGCTCATTCGCTTCGGAGAAAAGACTGCGGTCTTTCGAGGGCTGTGCGCAATCAGGTCGGGGCAGATTCAACTCTCGTGGCCGTGGCGCTCCGCACTCAATGGTCAGCAGGACACTGTGCTCGCGTGGCTTGAGAGCCTATCGTCTCCCGCGCTCGACGATCTCGAACTCGGCAGTCGATTTCTAAGCCCGAAGGCCACTCAGTCGAGGCTCTTGACGGTATGGAAGAATGGAACGGCCAACGCCGGGGCGATCGCGTCGCGCGTCGCAGCGTTCGGTCTGACCCTGGCTTTCTGGGAGGGCAACGTGAAGTCGCCACTCTTCACGGTGTGCTTCCAGCCCACGTACGACGCCGCCGGCAACTCGCGCCTCGACTACGACGAATGGGAGTGGATGCGGGAGTATGCGCCGTCGTCGTCCTACTGGAGGGACTGGGACAAGTGCGAGCGTCTCGCCAAGGCGATGGCGCGCCTGCTCGAGAAGCAGAACGCGTCTCTGGAGACGGTCTTCGGGATCGTTCACAGCCGCCTGGCGATCAGGAAGGTCGCCACCATCCTCGACGACGATAGGGACACGCGACCTTACCTGAAGTCGCTGCGGAAGACGGTTGAGTCGTCGTCCATCGGGACCCGCGAGCAGCGCGACGCCCTCCTGGAAGAGTGGTGACGACGCCGACGGACGACATGCCCAACGGCGAGCTGATCCTCTACCAGACTGAGGACGATCGCACGTGCATCGATGTTCGCTTCGAGGACGAGTCCGTCTGGCTGACGCAGGTGCCCATGGTCCAGCTCTTCGACATCGGCGTCGGGACGATCAGCCACCGTGTGACTTGCTTGCAAGCACAACGTGGGGAATTCGTGACATTCCCAGCGATTCTCAGCGTTTGTCAGCGAGCGTAAGTGATTGAGGGCGGGCCACTTATGCTATTGATTAAATGATGATTTCTAGCTTTTAATCCGTTGGTCGCTGGTTCGAGTCCAGCACGGCCTACCAAATAAACAATAAGTTACAGTGACATCCTCCACTCTGATTTCCATTGGGGTTACGCGGGGGTTACGGTGGTGTGGGGCACCCTCGTTCTCGGCTGCCACTGCGTTCTTCGTTCCAAGCCCTGCCGTCCTAATCGTCTTCCAGTCGAGAGCTGTCGGGTACGTTTACTACACAGAGATTGGCGCGCTGCCGGTGACTCCGTGACGCGCCACGATGTTGTAGTACCCGATCTGATCGTGGGCCTGCATCGAGGTACGTGGCGCCACTCAGCGATGCAGGTAGTGGTGCACGTGCTTCGTGAATGACAAAAGCGTTGCGTACTATTGGGAGCGTCGTTTCCAACCTTTCGCGATCCCATCATGATATTCGCGTCGCGTGTGTCCACTTCGAGCTCGTTCCATGTGCTGGTTGCAGTCGCCCTCATCGTCGCGCTGTCCGCCTGCAATCCCTTCTCCGATCCCAAGGACAAGGCCCGCGCGGCCTTCGAGAACGGTGACTTCGCCACTGCCCGCATCGAAGCCGCCAACGCGATCCAGAAGAACGATCAGGATGCCGAGGCGCATCTGCTGCTCGGCGGGATTCTGTTTGCGCAAGGCGATCTCGCCACGGCAGAGCGCACGCTCAAACGCGCGAGCGACCTCGGTATCGATCGGGCAAGAATCGATCCGACATTGGCGCGCGTGTGGCTGCGCACCGGCCAGTACAAGACGATCCTCGAGGAACTGAAGCCCACGCCGGCGCATCAGGGCGAAGCATTGGGCGTGATCCTCGCCGCGCGCGGACAGGCGTTGTTGTCTCAACGCGAACTCGATGCAGCGCAAGGCGCGCTCGACGAGGCCATCAAGGCGTCCCCGGATCTGTCCGAGGCGGTGTTGGGGCAGGCCCAGTTGGCCTACATGCGCAAGCAGCCCGAGCAGGCCATGGCGCTGGTCGATCGCCTACTTGCCCGGCAGCCGCGCGACGGCGAGGCGTGGGCCATGAAGGCTCAGATCCTGGTGCTGAGAGGCAAGATGGACGAGGCGATCGCGGCCTATGGCGAGGCCGCGAAGGCCAGCCCCGCGAATCTTACCCTCGATCTCGCCGCCGCCGAATTGCTCATGGGTGCCAAGCAATTCAAGGAAGCGCGCAAGCACATCGACTCAGTGCGCGCACGTGCTCCCGACTATGTCCCGGGCCGGTACGCCGAAGCGCAGTGGCATTTCGCTCAGCACGCCTACGATCAGGCGTTGGAAGCGGCGCAGGCCGCCCGCAAGAGCGCGCCGGGCTTCGGCCCGCTCGTGCAGCTGATCGCATTGATTCAATTGGCGCGCGGCAATCCGAATCAAGCCGAGGAGGAACTGCGCGGGCTCATGCAGTCCCACCCCCAGAACCTATCGGTGCGCCGGCTCTATGCATCGACGCTCTTGCGCCAGGGCAAGGCGAAGGCGGCGCTCGATACGATCCATCCCGTGCTGGAGAAGCTGCCCGACGACCCGACATGGCTGCGTCTTGCGGCCGACGCCTATGCCGCCACGCGTGATTACTCGCGCGCCACCGAAGCGCTCGAACGCGCAGCCCGCGCCTCCCCCGACGATGCGAGCACGCAAGCGCGCGTCGGTTTGTTGCGCCTCGCGGGCGGGGATACCGCACGCGGGCTGCGTGAACTGGAACAAGCCGTCGCGGCCGATCCGCAGAGCATCGCCGCCGACGTGAGTCTGGCGCTGCTCCACCTGCGGCGTCGTGACTTCGACAAGGTCATCGAAGTCGCACGCGGCATCCAGACGAAACAGCCCAAGCAACCCATCGGCTTCCATCTGGCGGGTTTGGCGCACGCGGCGAGCAACCGCAGCGCCGAGGCGAGGCAAAGTTTCGAGCGCGCCGCAGCACTCGATGCACGGTACTGGCCCGCGGTCAAGGCACTCGCACGCAGCGAGGAGCTGGCTGGGCGGCCGGACGAAGCGCGCAAGCGCATCGACATACTTCTCGCGACGGATCCGGGCAACGTCGAGGCGCAGTACGCGCGCTATCACTTCACGGGCGATCGCGGCCAACTCATCGCGGCGCTGGAGCAAGCGCGTCGCGCCGATCCGAAGGCATTGGGGCCGCGGCTGTTGCTGGCTCGCGAGTTTACCGCCAGCGCCCTGACCGCCGATGCGCTCGCGGTGGCGCGCGAAGCGGCGGCCATCGCCCCGGCTGACGAGAACACGCAACTTGCGCTCGGCACCGCGCAACTCGCGGCGGGGAACAAGAGTGAAGCGCTGGAGACCTTCCGGCGGCTGGCAAGCGAACAGCCGAAGCTGTATGCGGCGCAGCTTCGCCTCGCGCAGACTCAGGCAGCGCTGGGCGATGCATCCGGTGCGGAGGCAAGCTTCAAGAAGGCGCTCGCGCTGCGCGCCTACGATCCGGAGGCCACCGAGGGGCTCGCCAAGCTCTACGCGCGCACGCAGCGCGCGGGGCAAGCGATGGTGCTCGCCGAGGCGTTGCGGACGCACGCCCCGAAATCCGCCGCCGGCCTTAAGCTCGCGGGCGACCTGCTGCTCGCGCAGAAGAAGCACGCCGAAGCGCTTGCCGCCTATGACGTCGCGTTTGCATTGAAGCCGACGGGTGCGCTGCTCGTCCAGCGCCACCGCGTGTCGGTGATATACGGCAAGGATCCCGGGCTTGCGCCGCTGCAGGCATGGCTCGCGAAGCATCCGCGCGATGCCGAGGTTCGGCTGTATGCGGGCAATCGGCACTATGTCAACGGCAAGTTCGACCTCGCGGCAGAGGAGTTCCGGAAGATCGCCCAAGCCGATCCGAAGCACGGCTACGCGCTCAACAATCTCGCGAGCACGTACTTGAAACTCAAGGATCCGCGAGCCCTGCAAACGGCGCAGGCGGCGCACGCGCTGCTACCGGACGACGGCGATGTGCTGGATACGCTGGGGGTGGCCCTCCTGCGTGCGGGCCAGGCCGAACAAGGTGCGCAGATGCTCAAGAAGGCGCTCGGCCGCAATCCGGCGTCCGTCGAGACGGCCGTGCACTATGCGCTCGCGCTGGCGAAGAGCGGTGATCGAGCGGCAGGGCGCGAGGTGCTCGCGAGCCTCGCGGCGAAGGGGATCCGGCCCGAGCTCGATGCCGAGACCCGTGCGGCCCTGGGTATGCCTTAGGGGGTTGCAGCGTTGGCATCCTTCGGAAAGTGAATGATGATTCGACGACTCGCGCCCTCATCGGCATCGCGCGTGCATTCGGCCTCAGCGTTCGGGCGGCGTGATCAGCGGAATCGATTCGCGTTTGTTGCGCCGGTAGATGCGAAAGTCATTGCGATCGATCGTGATGACGCTATGCCGAGGGTGCAGTTCGCTCATGCGGATGAGGCACAGATCGGCGAGATCCGGCTCCCGATCGGCGTAGCGCTTGGCAAGGGCGCTCAATTGTTCGAGGTGGTCACGGCAATCGAACGCGAGCGCGACCAGTCCTTCCCGCAGCATGGCGAGCACCAGTTGGGTATCGCGCAGGTGGAATGCGGCTTCGGCGAGTACGGCTTCGCAGGTCAGCAGCGGTTCGGTCAGCTGCTCGGCGACCTGTACGGCCCACTCATGGTGGGTATCGTTGCGGTTGGCGAACGCGACCAGGAAGCCGGTGTCCGCGATGCCTTTCAAGGACGGGTAAAGCCCTTGCGGGTGGACAGGTCCTTGGGGCCGCGCACCGTACCGGCGAGCCGCATGAACGGCCGCGTGGTATCGCGAAGGCGTGCGCGTTCGAGATGGTCACGGACGATCCGGCCTTGGGGCACGCCGGTGTGGTCCGCGACGTGCGCGAGCCAGTCTGCAAGTTCTTTGCTGAGACGGATTGTGATCGTGTGACTCATGCGACGAAAGTGTACACAAGCGCTACCACTGAGGCAACCGCGCTGCATTCTATTCCGGGGGAGGATTCGGTCGTGGCTATGAGTCGCCGCGCCGCGGCACTTGCTGGTGACGCTCGCGTGCTCAGCGGTGCAACATCCTCGGCGGGAAGATCGGCCGGCGCCTGCAAGTCGATGT